>JAUHXR010000345.1 GCA_030426845.1 Polyangia bacterium
CGAGGCGCTCGGCCGCCTCAAGGACTGCTTCGACCCCGGCCAGTTCTTCGTGGAGCTCCAGGACCACGGCTTCCCCGAGCAGGGGCCCCTCAACGAGATCCTCGCCGAGCTCGCGTCCGCCCAGGACCTGCCTCTGCTCGCGTCCAACGACTGCCACTACCTCGAGCGCGCGCAGGCCCGGCCGCAGCTCACCCTCCAGTGCATCGGCACCGGCGGCCGCCTCGTCGAGATGGAGCGCGCCCACCACGGCTCGGACCGCATGTACCTCCAGAGCGCCGAGGAGATGGCCCAGGCGTTCCGCCACCTCCCCGAGGCGATCACCAACACCCTCCTCGTCGCCGAGATGTGCGGCGGCGCGTGCGACCCCCTCTCCAAGCCGAAGCTCCCGCGCTTCGACTGCCCCGACGGCCTCAGCGAGGACGAGTACCTCCGCCGCCTCTCCCACCAGGGCCTCGACGCGCGCTTCGACGAGCTGACCCGCCTCGGGCAGTCGCTCGACCACGCCGACTACCGCGCGCGCCTCGACCTCGAGCTGTCGATCATCAACTCGATGGGGTTCCCGGGCTACTTCCTCATCGTCCAGGACTTCATCAACCAGGCGAAGCGGATGGGCATCCCGGTGGGGCCCGGCCGCGGCTCGGGCGCCGGCTCGCTCGTCGCCTACGCCCTGCGGATCACGGATCTCGACCCGATCCGCTACGGCCTCCTGTTCGAGCGCTTCCTCAACCCCGAGCGCGTGTCCATGCCCGACTTCGACGTCGACTTCTGCATGGACCGCCGCGACGAGGTCATCGACTACGTCCGCCAGAAGTACGGCGAGCAGAGCGTCGGCCAGATCGCGACCTTCCACCAGCTCAAGAGCCGCAGCGTGGTGCGCGACGTCGCCCGCGTCATGGGCATGACCCCGGCCGACGCGACCCGCATCGCCACGCTGATCCCCGAGCCGGTCCAGGGCAAGACCGTCCCGATCAAGCGCGCGCTCGAGGAGGAGCCGCGCCTCAAGGCCGCGTACAACGAGGACTCGGGCGTCAAGGACCTCCTCGACACCGCGATGCAGCTCGAGAACCTCAACCGCCACGCCGGGATGCACGCGGCGGGCGTCGTGATGAGCGAGGGGCCGCTCTGGGATCACGTCCCCGTCTTCTGCCCGGAGCCCGCGACCTACGTCACCCAGTACGACAAGGACGACGTCGAGGCAGCGGGCCTCGTCAAGTTCGATTTCCTCGGCCTCAAGACCCTCACCGTCCTCGACGTCGCGGTCTCCTACATCGACAAGCGCCCCGATCGGAGCGAGCCGTTCGACCTGTCGAGCATCCCGATGGACGACAAGGCGACCTTCGCGCTCCTGCAGTCCGGCGAGACGACGAACGTCTTCCAGCTCGAGTCGAGCGGGATGCAGAACCTCTTCCGGCAGCTCAAGCCGGACTGCTTCGAGGACATCGTCGCCGCGGTCGCGCTCTACCGCCCGGGCCCGCTCGGCTCGGGGATGGTGGAGGACTTCGTCCAGCGCAAGCACGGGCGGGTCAAGGTCGAGTACCCGCACCCGACGCTCGAGGAGACGCTCAAGGACACCTACGGGGTCATCGTCTACCAGGAGCAGGTCATGCAGATCGCCCGCGTGATGGCGGGCTACTCGCTCGGCGGCGCCGACCTGCTCCGCCGCGCGATGGGCAAGAAGAAAGAGTCGGAGATGGCGAAGCAGCGCGCCTTCTTCGTCGACGGCTCGGTCGAGAACGGCCACTCCGCCGAGGAGGCGGGGAGCATCTTCGACCTCGTCGCGCACTTCGCGGGCTACGGCTTCAACAAGTCGCACTCCGCGGCCTACGCGCTCATCACGTACCAGACCGCGTACCTCAAGGCGCACTACCCGGTGGAGTTCGTCGCGGCCACGCTCACCGCCGACAAGGACAAGACCGACAAGGTCGTCCGCACCGTCGCCGAGGCGCGCTCGATGGGCATCACGGTCCTGCCGCCCGACGTCAACGAGTCCGAGATCGACTTCACCGTCGTCTACTCCGAGGCGGCCGAGGTGCGCCGTCGCAAGGACCGCCCGGTCTCGATCGACGGCAAGCTCCGCGACCCGCTCCGCCCGGCGATCCGCTTCGGGCTCGGCGGCGTCAAGGGCATCGGCCAGGCCGCGCTCGAGGCGATCTTCGAGGCGCGCGGCGTCCCCGCGATCGAGGGCCGGGGCGAGGGTACGGCCGAGGGCACGGACGAGGCGCACGCGGGGCGAGGCGCCCAGCAGCCGTTCAACGACGTCTTCGATCTCGCGAGCCGCGTGGACCTCAAGCGCGTCAACAAGGGCGTCGTCGAGGCGCTCGTGCAGTGCGGCGCCTTCGACGCGGTGCACGAGGCGATCGGCGTCGACCGCGCGTCGGCCCACCGCGCGATCGAGTCGGCGATAGAGCGGGGCAAGCGCGCGACCCAGGACCGCGAGGTCGGCCAGACCAGCCTCTTCGGCATGCTCGAGCCCGCCGAGGCGCGCGCCGCCCAGGCGTCGGGCACCAGCAGCTTCCCCAAGTGCGAGCCGTGGGACCTCAAGGAGCTGCTCGCGCGCGAGAAGACGACCCTCGGCTTCTACGTCTCGGGCCACCCGCTCCAGCGCTACGCGACCGAGCTGCGCCGGTTCTGCGACGCGACCACGCTGAGCCTCTCGCAGCGCAAGGAGAACGCCAAGGTCACGATCGGCGGCAGCGTCGAGGGCTACCGCGAGCGCCAGACCAAGAGCGGCGGCAAGATGGCGTTCTTTCACCTCGAGGATCCGGAGGGCCGCATCGAGGTCATCGTCCGGGCCCGCACCCTCGAGGAGTCGCGCGAGGCGCTCACCAGCGGCGACCCTGTCCTCCTCACCGCCGACTTCCGCTACGAGCGCGACCGCCGCAACGAGGACGCGCCGATGGAGGCCAAGCTCATCCTGCTCGAGGCGGCGCCCCTCGCCGCGGCCCTGCGCGCCAAGACCCGCGCCGTCCGCGTCCGCCTCGTCGTCGAGAAGACCGACCGCGCCAAGCTCAACGCGCTCAAGAAGGCCCTCGAGGACTTCCCCGGCCCCTGCCCCGTCACCCTCGTCTTCCACAGCCGCGAGCGGTGGGCCGTCTCCGTCGGCCAGACGGGCCTCAGCGTCGAGCCGAGCGAGGCCTTCATGTCGAGCCTCGAGCGCCTCTTCGGCGAGAAGGTCTGCGAGCTCCGGTGAGACCCGGGCGAGCGGCGCTCGCCGCCCTCTTCTCGCTCTGCGTCCTCGTACCGGCGTGCGGCGGCGGGCGTGCCGCGGTGCGCTACGCCGAGCCCCCGCCGGGCGCCGCCCACGCGCAGGCGCGCCTCGAGATCGTGTACCGCGAGATCTCGGGGGACTTCGCCGACCACGTCACCCGGATCGACGGCGCGGACGTCGAAGGCGCCAACTACCCGCCGTACGACCTCAGGCCTGTGGTCTTGGACCTGCGCGTCGGCCCCGGCCCCCACGTCTGGCACTTCCGCTCGCACTTCACCGAGCGGACCGCGCCGGGCGCCGTCGGGAGGATCCTCGGCTACTGCGACACCAAGGCCACGCACGAGGCGATCGCAGGACGTCAATACGTCGTTCGGTATACCTACTACGGCGACAGGCGCTGCGAGGCGACCGTCGAGCCGCTCTCGGCGCCCTGATCGCCTACCCGGCCAGCGCGGCCAGCGTCAGCCTGATGCCCGGCGGATCCAGCATGAGCTCTCCCTCACTCACGATCCGCGTCGTGATCGTCCCGTCGTCCTGACGCGCGTGGTGGATCACCCGCGGCCCGTCCGTCTTCACCAGCAGGTAGTGCCGCACGCTCGGGAGCCGGAAGTAGTCGTCCAGCTTCGCGCCCGCGTCCGCGCCCCGCGTGCTGGGCGACAGCACCTCGACCACGATGACCGGGTCCGGGATCACGAGCGCGCCGTCGGGGATGCGGGGACCGCAGTGCACGACCACGTCGGGCTCGTAGGCGGTGCGCTCGTCGATGCGGACCGTCATCCCGGCGATGAACGCCTCGCACGGCTGCCCGGTGGCCGCGAGCGCGTCGCTCAGCGCGCGATGCACCCGCGCCTTCATCCGCGCGTGCCCCGCCCGCTCCGGCGCCATCGCGACCGGCACCCCGGCCACGAGCTCGAAGCGCCCCGGCTGCCCCTCGGACCAGGCGAGGAACGCCTCGAACGTCATCGACTCCGCTCCCGGCGCGCTCATATGGTGTCCAGTCTAGTCCGCGTGTCCGCCGCGGCGCCTCGCGCGCAGGGGCGACGGAACGACACGAGGGCGACCCCGCTACGGGATCGCCCTCGAGAGTACGAACCTGAAGGTGGTCAGGCCGCGCGGCGAGTCGACCGACGCGGCGTCGGGAGCGGCCCGCGGGTCGTCACGATGGAGAGCGAGTCGTCGACCTGCTCGCTGAGCACCGACGCGATGGCCTGCATCGCGTGCCGGCCACGGCCGCGGGAGGGGCCCGCGTCGAGGAAGAGCTCCGAGTCCGGCCCGCGCATGTGGCTGACCAGCGCCTGGACCATCGACGAGCGCGCAGAGAGCGTCTCGCCGTCCCAGCGCTCGCCGCCGACCAGCGCGGCCGCCACGAGCTCGCCCTCGCGGGCGATGGCCTCGACCCGCTCGCGGACGCGGGCCGCGAGCTCGGCGGGCGACTCGTCCATCCGCTGGATGACGATCGCGATGTCCTCTGCCTGGCCGCGAAGGGGCTCCACCCACTCGCTCCAGTCCCCGTCTCTCTCTGCCACGAGGATGGCCGTGTTTCTGACGCTACTCATCTCGAGCTCCGAACCGACTTCTCTCTAAGTCCAAGCAATGCAGGTGCCAACGGCGGATAGAGCGCACCACGTGGGGGATCCTTGGCTCGGCCCGTGGACCGTGAACCGGAAATGACGCGCTCGTGTGTCCCGATGACGCGCCTCGGTGCGGATCTTGACGCGTCGCGTCTCGAGAGGATCTGCTCGTTTGACCCCTGAAAATCCGTGTCGTGAAGCGTTCGAACAGTGAACGCCCCGTACAGTGTCCCCCAGGAAGGGACTGAATCGGCGACCGCTTTTGACGCATTGCGCCACGCGCGTCAAGACCCAGACGCCTGTCGCGACCGTGACGTTCCGGCCCTGGGGTGTGCCGCCTCACATGCCCACCCTCACCCCGGGACGTCGCGCCCACCTTGACCGTGCGCGAGCGGATTGCTAGTCCCGAGCAGCCTCAGGGACCGAACGCGCGGGCCGTTAGCTCAATCGGTAGAGCAGCGGGCTTTTAACCCGACGGTCGCAGGTTCGAGTCCTGCACGGCCCATGTACCATTAGTCCTGTCCCCATCGTCTAGAGGCCCAGGACACCGGCCTTTCACGCCGGCGACGCGGGTTCAAATCCCGCTGGGGACGTGTTCAGTCTGAACCCGAGCGCCCCTGGCACCGCCAGGGGCGCGCGCGTTTGGTAGGTCCGCTCGACGGGCGTGCAGACGATGGGGCCGTCGCGGAGCGCCTCCAGCCCCCCGCGGGCCCCGGTCACGTTGCCGGACGAGGCGCGCGCCCCCGCGTCGTCGAAGGAGGCGTACGACGCGGGGTGGGCGGGTCGGACATCGGCGGGAGACGGCGGCCGGGCGCGCTCACTCGGGCGCGGTCGCCTCCACGACGAGCGACGGCGGGAAGGTCCAGGGGCTGAGCCGGCGCCCGACGTCACGGAAGCCGAGGGTCCTCAGGTCGGCGGCGTATTGGCCAGTGCGGCCGAGGTCCTGGATCGCGACCCGCCCGCCGGGCTTCAACACGCGGGCGATCTCGCCGATCGCGCGGCGTCGATCCTCGCGCGCAGCGACGTTGTGGATCGCGAAGCACGACACGACGACGTCGAAGGAGGCGTCGTCGAAGGGCATCTCGCACATATTGCCGGTCTCGACCGTCACGCGGTCGGCGACGCCCTCGACCCTGGCGTTCTCGAGGGTGGCTGCGGCGCGATTGTCCCCGAGGTCCTTCGCGGACCAGAGGTCGATGCCGACCGCGCTGCCTCGCTCGACACGACGCGCCGCGCCGACGAGCAGAAGGCCGCGCCCACAGCCCACATCGAGGACGCGCTCGTCGCCGCGTAGCGCGAGGCGATCGAGCAGGGCGTCGCGCGCGCGCAGCTTCCCGCGACGGGAGCTCAGCCACATCAGCGCCGCGGTGACGAGGAACGAGCCTCCCATCCACGCGGCGGCGCCTCCGAGGCCGAGCGACGGGGCGAAGAACGCGATGGCCGCCGAGGCCGCGACGAGCGCCGCGCCGCCGAACGCGAAGCCCCGAACGATCCCCGGCGCGTCGAGCCCGTAGTCCCCGGCGGCAGTCATCGCCACGGCTTTGGCCGGCTCGCTGGCTCGGTCAAGCAGTAGAGAGGGCATCACCCGACCGCGTTCGGCGGACGACGCCTCTGGCGGAGTCGCCCATTGCAGCGACTGCCGGCCCGCCGGCCCCGTCGGGGTTCCGCGTCAACCGCGGCTGCGGTAACCCGTTGGCCAGCCCGATGGTCTTCGAAGGCCGCCACCCGATCCACCCCGCGGGGCAGAGCGCGGATCGGTCCGCCCCCGGCCACGTTCTTCTGCCTGCGGCCTTCGGACCGCGGTCGCGAGCTGGTAGACGGACCGGGTGGGCCGCGTCACGTCCATGTTCGCGCACAAGGTGATCCGGCAGGTCGGTCCGAGCCTCGACCGGCGGGCGCTGCTCCGAGGCATCGGGGTGGACCCGGACGCGGCGGTGGATCGAAGCGTCATGGTCGCCGACGAGGACTACTACGCGTTCCTCGAGCGGATCGCTCTGGACGACCCGCGCGCCGTCGACCTGCCGCTGCGGGTCGGGGCCTCGATGGAGCTCGACGACTACGGCGCGATGGGCTTCGCCTGGAAGTCGGCCGAGAACCTGCGCGGCTCGTGGGAGCGCGCAGTGCGGTACGCGTTCGTGCTCACGAGCGTCTCGGCCTACGAGATCGAGGACGCACGCGAGGGGGCGTGGCTCATGCTGCGGCGCGAGGGTCCACGCCGGCTCGGGCTCCAGCTCTCCAACGAGGCGAGCATCGCGAGCCTGGCCGCGATCAGCCAGCAGGTGACCACGGCCCCGCTCCGGCTGCTCGCGGTGAGCTTCGAGCACGGCGCCCCCGAGCGCGTGGACGCGCACGAGGCCCACTTCGGCTGCCCGGTCCACTTCGACGCGCCGCGAGACGGGCTCCTCGTCGCGAGCGAGAATCTGCTCCACCAGAACCGTCTCGCCGACCCGGGGATGGTGCGCTTCTTCGACGCGCACCTCGACAAGGAGCTCGCCGAGCTCGACGACGACCACTCCCTCGAGCACCGCGTTCGGAGCCACGTCGCGCGCTCGCTGAGCGACGGTGCGCCGACCGTGTCGTCCACCGCGAAGCGGCTCGGCATGAGCGCGCGGTCGCTCCAGCGGCGGCTCGCGGCGAGCGGCCAGTCCTACCAGCAGCTCATCGACGAGGCCCGCCGCCAGCTCGCCGAGCGGCTCCTGCGGCAGACCGACTACTCGCTCTCGGAGGTGGCCTTCCTCACGGGCTTCTCCGAGCAGAGCGCGTTCACGCGCGCGTTCAAGCGCTGGGCGGGTCAGACGCCGCGCTCGTACCGGCTGGCCGCGCGGCCGTCCGATCCGCCGACCCGATAGCCGAGCTCGGCTCGAGCGGATCAGCGACCCGCGCGCTCGTCGACGTGCGAGCGCCCGAAGGCTCGAACCGACACGGCCGCCCAGATCTGGCGCGATCGGTTCAGCGGTCGGCGCGTGCGGTCAAGAAGCGCCACGCGCGAGCTGCGACGGTGGGTGAGCCACGCAAGGCGAAAGGAAGCAGCGATGACCGACACGAACGAATCCAACGACCTCACCCTCGTCCTCGGCGCGACCGGCAAGACCGGCCGCCGGGTGGTCAGCGGCCTGGAAGCCAAGGGGATTCCGGTGCGCGAAGGCTCGCGCTCGGCGCGGCGCCCGTTCGACTGGGAGCGGGAGGGCACCTGGGACGCCTGCATCGAGGGCGTCCGCGCCGTCTACATCACCTACGCACCGGATCTGGCCGTCCCGGGCGCCACCGACGCGATCCGCGCCCTGGTCGACAAGGCGGAGCGGCACGGCGTGCGCCGGCTCGTCCTGCTGTCCGGACGGGGGGAGGAGGAGGCGCAAGCGTGCGAGCGCATCGTGCAGGCGAGCCCCCTCGAGTGGACCATCGTCCGGGCGAGCTGGTTCAACCAGAACTTCTCGGAGGGCGCTTTCGTCGACATGGTGATGGCCGGCCGGATCACCCTGCCGGTCGGAGACGTCCCCGAACCGTTCGTGGACGTCCAGGACATCGCCGACGTCGCCGTCGCGGCGCTCAGCGAGGACGGTCACGCCGGCCAGGTCTACGAGGTGACCGGCCCGCGGATGCTGACGTTCCGAGACGCCGCGCAGGAGCTCAGCCGCGCGCTGGGTCGCGAGGTCGTGTTCGAGGCGGTGCCACACGAGGCGTTCGTGAGCGGCGCGGCGGAGTCGGGCGCGCCTCGCGAGGTCGTCTGGATGCTGGACTACCTCTTCTCCACCGTGCTCGACGGTCGGAACGCGCACCTCACCGACGGCGTCGAGCGGGCGCTCGGCCGCGCGCCGAAGGACTTCGCCGCGTACGCGCGCGAGGCGGCCGCCGCGAGGGTGTGGCGGTGAGCTCCTCCGCGAGCTGGGTCGTCTACGTGTGCCTGGGCCTCGGCCTGGCGAGCGCACTGGTGGGCGGCGTCTTCCAGTCCTTCTCGGACTTCGTGATGCGAGGGCTCGTTCTCGCGGAGCCGTCCGGCGGGATGGAGTCGATGCAGCAGCTGAACCGCACGGTGTACCGCTCGGCCTTCCTCGCCACCTTCCTCGCGCTCGTGCCCGCGACGGTGGCCTTCGCCGGCTACGCGGCCGTCCGCCTCGACGGCCCAGGTCGGGCCTACGTGATCGCGGCGGCGGTCATCTATGTGCTGGCGGTCTTCCTCGTCACGGCCGCCGGCAACGTGCCGCTCAACGATCACCTCGACGGCCTCGCGCACTCGAGCCCGGAGGGTCAAGCCTACTGGCTCTCGTACGCCCGCCGCTGGACGCGGTGGAACCACCTGCGCACGCTCGGCTCGATCGCGAGCGCCGTCTGTCTCCTCCTGGCCGCCGTCTCGTTCGCTGCTTCCGAGGCCCGCCGCGGCGCCGAGGAGCTCGCCTCCGCGGAGCTGGCGAGCGCGGCACGACAGGAGGCGGCGTGAGGCGCGTCGCGGTCCGGGTCCTGCTCGTCGTGGCCGGCGCGGTCCTGTCGTACATCGGCGTCTCCGCGCTGCTCTCGCCGCGCGCCTTCTACGCGGCGAACGGGATCCTCCTCGCCG
>JAUHXR010000346.1 GCA_030426845.1 Polyangia bacterium
CCGCCCACGATTCGAGAACAGCCCTCGCCGGTCTGCGACGTCGCTGGGCACCGCGCCACTCCTCGAATGGCCGCGGGCCGTCCTTCGTCGCGTCGCGGCGCCCAGCGCCGCCGCATCCTCGACGATCTTCTGTCCCCGAATCGCGGTCGGTCATTTGGAGGGTGCGAGGCGACCGCGACCGCGCCTCGGGCGGATCACTCCTCCGAGCGGCCTCCCGCGCCCTCGGCGTCGGCCTGGTCTTCGTCGGCCTGGGCTTCGTCGGACTGCTCGCGGCGCCCACGACCAGCGTCGCGCAGAGCCGCGCGGACAGCCGCCGGGCCCGCGCCCTGTTCGAGGAGGCGGACGCGGCGCTCACCGCGGGCCGCTTCGCCGAGGCCCGCGACCTCCTGCGTCGCTCGCTCGGGCTGTATCCGCACGTCGCCTCGGGCTTCAACCTGGCCGTCGCCTACCGCGGCACGGGCGAGATCCGCGCCGCGATCCGGACCCTCGACGAGCTCCTCGACGGCACGTACGGCGCCCTCGACGGAGCGCAGCGAGCGCAGGCCCGCGCGCTGAGGGGCGAGGTCGAGGCCGAGCTCGGCACGCTGCGGATCGCGCTCGCGGGGCCGGCCCGGGCCGAGATCCGCGTCGACGGAACGCGCGTGGGCGACCTCGAGGACGGCGGCGCGCTGGAGTGGCGCGTCGACCCGGGGCCGCGACTGGTGACCGCGTCGGCCGAGCGCCACCGGACGGTGGAGGAGCGCGTGGAGGTCGCGCGCGGCCAGACCCACACCATCACCCTGCGCCCGACCCTCACCGAGGACGCGGCGCGCGGCACGCTGGTCCTCGAGGCGCCCGAGGACGGCGACGCGCTGGAGATCGTCGGCGTCGCGTCGGGCGCGGGGACCCTGCAGCGGCGGCTCGATCCCGGCGAGTACGAGGTGCGGGTCCGACGGGGGGACGACGAGCGCACCTCCCACGTCACGATCGAGGGCGGCGAGACCCTCCGCGTCCAGCTCGACCCGGGAGGCGGCGACGACATCGCGGCCAGCCCGTGGCTCTGGGCCGGGGTCGGGCTCGCGGTCGTCGGCCTGGTCGCGGCGGGGTTGATCCTGTTCCTCCCGGTAGAAGAGGCGCCCCTCTCGGACGAGGTCTGGGGGGTCTACTACACCCTCGGCGCGAGCTTCTGAGCGCGCGCGCGCGTCGACACCCAATGCGCGCGGACCTCCGGCGGTCGACCCCCTCATGTCCCTCCGTCGAGCCCGCCTCCTCCTGATCGTCGCCGCCGCGCTCAGTCTCGGGGCGGGTCCGCCCTCCGCGCCCCGCCGGTCGCCCGCACGCCGCGCCGAGGCCACCCGCCCCGGGGCCCCGCGGGTGTCCGGCTCTCGGTTCGTGATCACGCGCCCGTCGCCGCCGCGGTGGGACCCGCGGGTGGAGGAGGCACCGGTCCAGCGCAGGCGGACGACGCCGGCGATTAGCGGCGGCACGCTCCTGCGGCTCGCCCGGCCGGGCTTCGCCGCGGTGTCCGACCCCGACCTGGATCGGGTCCTCGTGGTGAACGTCGCGGCGCGCCGCCAGACCGCGGAGCTCCGCCTCCCGGTGGGCTCGGAGCCCGGCCGGCTCGCCCAGGACAGCACCGGACGAGTGCACGTCGTTTTGCGAGGCTCGGGCGAAGTGGCGTCCTTCGACCCCCACGGCGCGGAGCGTCGACTGGCGCGGCGCGCGGTGTGCCCGATGCCCCGCGGCATCACGACCCAGGGGACCGACGTCCACGTGGCGTGCCGCGGCGGCGAGCTCGTCACCCTGGCCGCGCGGCGTCGGGCGCCGAGCCGCGTGCTCCGGCTGGACCGGGATCTCCGGGACGTCCACGCGATCGGCGACGCGCTGCACGTCACCCGCTTCCGGAGCGCGGAGGTGATCGTGGTCGGCGCGAACGGCGCGGTCGTCACCCGGCGCGGTCCTGTCCCGTCGGACGGCGAGGCGACCCGCGTAGCCTGGCGGAGCCGCGCGGTGGGCGACGAGCTCCTCGTGCTGCACCAGCAGCAGCGCCTCGATCCGATCCCGGTGACGGACGGGGGCTACGGCAGCGTGTTCGACGAGGGCTGCACGAGCGTGGTCAAGACGGTCCTGTCGCGCGTCGGGGGAGGCGACGCGCGCGCCGGCGTGCAGGTGCCGTCGGCCGCGCTGCCCGTCGACTTCGACGTGCGGACGGGCGACGGCGGCGCGATCGAGGAGCTCGTGCTGGTCGCGGCGGCCAACCAGCGCGGCGACCGCTCCGTCCTCACCGTCACCCCGGACGCGCTCGGGGCGAGCGGCGCGTGCGCGAACGCCACCCCGCTCACCGATCCTTCGCGCCGGGTCGACCACGCGGTGGCGGTGGTCTACGGCCACGACCGGAGCGTGTGGGTCCAGCAGCGCGCGCCGGCGCGGATCACGGTCCTCTCCGCGGGCGAGGCGCCCCGCACGCTCGGGCTCGGCGGCGGCGACACCTTCGACACGGGGCACGACCTGTTCCACGCGGCGACCGGGGTCCAGGTGGCCTGCGCGTCGTGCCACCCCGAAGGGGGCGAGGACGGGCACACCTGGACCTTCGCCGACGTCGGCGCGCGCCGCACGCTCTCGCTGCACGACGCGGTCGGGACGGCCCCGTTCCACTGGGGCGGCGAGCTCAGCGACATGGGCGCGCTCGTCAACGAGGTGTTCGTACGACGCATGTCGGGCCCCGCGCTGGACGACGCGCACGTCGCGGCGCTCGAGGGTTGGATCGGCCACCTGCCGCGGCCCCGGCCGAGCGTCGCCGACCCGATCGCGGCTCGCCGCGGGCGCCGCGTGTTTCTCGACGCGGGCTGCGCCACCTGCCACGGGGGCGCGCACCTGACGAACGGGGAGTCGCGCAGCATCGATCGCCACGCTCCGCTCCAGGTGCCGACCCTCTGGGGCGTCGCCGATCGCCTGCCGGTGATGCACACCGGCTGCGCCGAGACCTTGCGCGCGCGCTTCGACCCGGGCTGCGGCGGCGACGCCCACGGGGAGACGGTCGAGGGCGCGGACCTCGACGACCTGATCGCCTACCTCGAGTCCCTGTAGGACGGGGTCGCGTCAATGTCTCGCGATGGGATCCGTCGTCGAGGCGAGGCTCACCGGCACGTCACGGTCTGGTGCTTGAGCCCGCCGCTCGCGTCGCGCCCGACGACCACGTAGCGGAACGGCCCGGCCGAGTAGCCGACGATCGCCCGCCAGCCGCGGGCGGACAGGAACGGCACCATACCCACCTCGTCGGTGCTCAGCTCCCCGTCCGGGTTGGCCCCGATCCGCGCGACCGCGAACTGACCCTCGAGGTCCATCACGGTCCCGCTCGAGGGCGACGCGTCGTTGGCCGAGTCGAACACCCGGCCCATCCCGCCGAACCGACGGCGTCCCCGCGTGAACAGGGCCGGCGCCTGCACCTCCGACGCCCAGATCGAGCCCGCCACCGTGTGGTAGGTGAGGATGAGGAAGCTCTCCGGGTCGCTCGTCAGGTTGACCCCGTCGAACGGCCCGTCGCCTTCGAAGGCGGTGTTCATCATGGCCGGCGGGCCGAACATCCCCATCGGGTTGAGCCCGCGAAGCGTGACCGCGTGCGGGGGCATGACCGGGCCCTGGATGGTCGCGACGTACGCCTGGCCGCCGGCGACCGTGAGCGCCACGTCGCGGGCCATCCCCATCGCGTCCCCGATCGGCCCGCGGTCGGGCGTCGCGCCGCGCAGGTCGACGCGCGTCCCCGAGAGCTGGCCGCTCATCTCGATCCACACCACGTAGACTTCCGTCCCGGTGGCGTTCGCGGCCACCCGGACGCGGGTCGCCTCGAGCTCGGCGAGGTCCTGCACGCTGGTCGGCGCGATGCCGCAGGTCGGATCGATCAGCCCGAAGCGCACGGTCGCGTCCTCGACCCACACCACCGCGTAGCCGCGGGCGGTGAGGGCCACGTCGAAGTCGCCCACCAGCCCGTCGGACAGCGTCGCCTCGCGCGCCGCCCCGCCCACCTGGACCTCCGCGGCGCGGAGGCGGCCGAGGGTCGCCGGGTCCGCCGACTCGAACAGCGCGAGGTAGGTGTCGCCGCGGGTCGAGGGCGCGGCCTCGATCCGCTCACCGACGCCGGAGATCCCGGGGACCAGCTCGGCGACGTTGGTCCGGAGCACGTTCTCGTCGTACCGACCGTCCGTGTCGTCGTCGAGGCGGTTGCAGACCTCGACCCCCATCGGGTCGACCATCGGGCCCGCGTCGAACACGAACGACCCCGCGTCGCCGCAGGCCATCGGCTCGCCCGCGTCGACACCGTCGCCCGCGTCGACCTCGCCCGCGTCGACACCGTCGCCCGCGTCGCCTTGGACGCTCGTGAGATCGCCGAAGGGCGCGATCAGGGTGCAGCCCGCGAGGGCGAGGGCGAGCCCGACTCCGGCGGCCCGCATCAGAAGGTCCCCCGCACCGCGGCCGCGCAGCCGTCGGTGGTGCAGGCGGCCGCGACCGACTCGGCCTCGTCCGCGAGGAGAAACGCGAGGAGCACGCCCGCGCCGACCGCGAGCACGCCGACCGGGAGCAGCACGTCGGTCGTGATCGTGAGCGCCTCGCCCGTCGCCCGATCGCCCTCCGTGTCGGCCGGGCAGGCGTTGCCGGTGCACCGCGCGGTGACGCTGCCGTAGAGGTCGAGCGCGACCGCGCCGGTGATCGCGCCGGTCACCGTGAGGGCCGCGCCGATCCCGGCGATCACCCATCCGCCGACCCACGGCCCGCCGCCCTCCGACGGCGTCTCCTCCGGAGCCTCGCTCTGCTGCTGGCGCGCCTCCGCGAGCGCCTGCTCCTGGGCCGCGAGCCGCGCCTCCATCGCCTGGTGCTCGGCGATCGAGGCCTCGAGCGCCGTGCGCCGCGACTCGAGGAACGCGCGGCTCAGCGAGGGCGGCAGCTCCGGCAGGGCGAGGAGGCGGTCGAGCGCGTCGGCCGCGTCCGCCAGCCGCCCCCCGTCGCGATGAGCCAGGAACACGTTGAACAGCAGCTCGGGCTGCGGCGAGATCGCGTAGGCCGCGTCGAACTCGCGCGCCGCCTCCTCGAAGCGACCGCGCTCGTAGTGCACGCGCGCGAGTGAGAAGTGGGCACGGGCCTCGGCCTGGTCGAGCGCCACGTCGCGCGCAGCGTCGCCCTCCCCCTCCGCGGGCGTCGGCTCGCCCGGCGCATCGCTGGCCGGCGGCGCGTCGTCCTGCGCGTACGCCACCCCGCAGGGGAGCGGGGCGAAGAGGAGACCGAGAGCCAGGTACAACAAGGATCGCATGGCGGGCCGATCCTACACCGTCCGCGCCTCGGCCGGGCCTCCTCGCCGGCGCGCGGGAACCTCGGCGGAACCCGCCCGCGTCAGGGCCGCAGGTTGTACTTGAGGATCGCGTAGACCGCGCGGACGCCGTCCTTGAAGCCGATCTTCTTGCCCTCTTCGTAGGTGCGGCCCGAGTAGCCGATGCCGACCTCGTAGATGCGCACCCCCGGGACCCGCGCGACCTTGGCGGTGATCTCCGGCTCGAACCCGAACCGGTCCTCCTCGATCGTGAGGCCGTCGAGGATCTCCCGGCGGAAGACCTTGTAGCAGGTCTCCATGTCCGTGAGGTTGAGGTTGGTCAGCATGTTCGAGGCGGTGGTCAGCACCTGGTTGGCGAGCCGGTGCCAGTAGTAGAGGACCCGGTGCGGTCGGTCGCCGACGAAGCGCGAGCCGTAGACGACGTCGGCGCGGCCGTCGAGGATCGGCTCGAGGAGGATCGGGTACTCGTCGGGGTCGTACTCGAGGTCCGCGTCCTGCACGAGGATCACGTCGCCGGTCGCCTCGCGGAACCCGGTCCGGAGCGCCGCGCCCTTGCCCTGGTTGGCGGCGTGGAAGACCACACGGGTGTCCGCGTCGGCGTCGAGCCCGCGCAGCAGCTCGCGGCTCCGGTCGCTCGAGCCGTCGTCGACGAGCACCAGCTCGAGCTCCCACGGGACGGCGCCGCTCGCGCCGTGGGTCCGCCCCGCGCGGCGCACGCGCTCGACCAGCTCGAGGAGGGTTCGCTCCTCGTTGAAGACCGGGATGACCACCGAGACTCGCACGGCGCGGATTAGAGCACATCTCAACACCCCGGACCGGGAATCGGCGAGCGCGACGGCGTGTCCCGCGCGCCGGGCCGACGACACTGTGCTCCGGCATGTCGGAGTGCTCCGGCATGTCGGAGTGCTCCGGCATGTCGGAGTGCTCCGGCATGTCGGAGTGCCGCAGCATCTCGGAGGAGCGACCGGCGGGCGGCGCGCGTCGTCCCGCCGCCGAGGCGACGGGAGCGGTTCTGAGATGTGCTCTACTGAGCCGTGCCTCGGCGCACGCGCCATCGGGCTTGAAGCCGCGGCCCCTGGCGCCCATACCTGTCGACTCCGATGTACCGGATCACCAAAGGTCAGCACATCCACTTCGCGCACCACGTGCGCGGCCACCGAGGCGCGTGCATCTCGCTGCACGGCCACACGTGGCGCTTCGACCTCACGGTCGGCGCGCAGACCCTCGACGCGGAGGGCTTCGTGATCGACTTCGCGGTGATGAAGCGCGAGGTGCTCCTGCCCTGCCACCTCCTGCTCGACCACGCGCTGGCGATCGGCGAGGACACCTGGCGAGAGACGCGGGAGCCGCTCCGAGACCTCGGCGTGCGCCTGGTGGACTCGCGCGAGCACACGATGGGCTCGCGCGGCGAGCTCCAGCCGCACCTCGAGGGGGACCTCGCCGGGGCCCGAAACGAGCTGCCCGGCGACATCAAGGTGGCGGTGTTCCCGTTCGCGCCGACGTCGGAGACGCTGGCGGCGTGGCTGTACAAGCTGGCCGACGAGCGCCTCGCCGACGACCGCGTGCGGGTCCTCTCGGCCGCGGTCTACGAGTCCCTCCACCCGGCTCCGGCTTTCGCCGAGTACACGCCGTAGAGACCACCCCCCTGCCGTCCTCGTACCCGTGCACGTACTCGTGGACGTGCACGTACTCTTGCACGTCCACGACCGGCCCCGGACCCGGACCCCAGCCCGAGTCCCTCCCCGACCCGCGCTACTTCTCCAGCGCCTCCCCGAGCGCCGACGTGATCGCGCGGAGCACCGCGACCCGCGCGTAGCGCTTGTCGTTGGCCTCGACGAGCGTCCAGGGCGCGAGCTCGGTCGAGGTGCGATCGATCATGTCGGAGACCGCGAGCCGGTAGTCGCCGGCCTTCTCGCGGTTGCGCCAGTCCTCGTCGGTGATCTTGAAGCGCTTGAAGCCCGTCTGCTCCCGCTCCTGGAAGCGGCGGAGCTGCTCCTCCGGGTCGATGTGCAGCCAGAGCTTCGCCACCACCGTGCCGTGGTCGACGAGCTGGCGCTCGAAGTCGTTGATCTCGGCGTAGGCGCGCATCCAGTCCGCGGGCTCGGCGAAGCGCTCGACGCGCTCGACGAGCACGCGGCCGTACCAGCTGCGGTCGAAGATCGCGACGCGGCCCCGCTTGGGCAGGTGCCTCCAGAACCGCCAGAGGTAGGGCCGCGCGTTCTCCTCGTCGGTGGGCGCCGCGATCGGGACGACGTAGTAGGCGCGCGCGTCGAGGGCCGCGGTGACGCGCCGGATCGCGCCGCCCTTGCCAGCCGCGTCCGCCCCCTCGAAGACCACCACCATCGAGCGCCCCTGGAACCGGCGGTGGCGCACCAGCGCGTTGAGCTCGCCCTGGAGCCGCTCGAGCTCGTCGCGGTAGCGCTTCTTGGGCAGCGACCGCGTCAGGTCGAGGGTGTCGAGCACCGTCTTGCCGTCGACCGCGGGCGGGGTCGGGGGCATCGGCGGCGGCGGCTGGTGGGTGTCCGCGCGGCTGGCGCGCGTCAACGCGGCGTGTACCGCTCGACCTACGGTGAGCTGGCGGAAGCGCGCGTCGCCGCCCGCCACCACCATCCACGGCGCGTAGTCCGTGCTCGACTCGCGGAGCGCCCGCGCCGAGACCTTGCGGAAGCGCTCGTAGCGCTCGAAGTGATCCCAGTCGCGGCGCGTCACCCGCCAGCGCGTGCGCGGATCGGACGCGAGGCGCTCGAGCCGCGCCTTCTGCTCGGCCTTCGAGAGGTGGAACCACAGCTTGAGAAGCACCACGCCCTCGTAGGTGAGCATCCGCTCGAAGTGCCGGGCGTGCTCCATCGACGTGTCGAGGTGCGTGTTCTTCGTGCGCTTGAAGACGCGGTCGAGGATGGGCTGGCTGTACCAGGACCCCATGAAGACGCCGACCTTCCCCCGCGGAGGGAGGCGCCGCCAGAAGCGATAGAGCGGCGGCCGCTCGCGCTCCTCCTCGGAGGGCGCGCCGAGGCCGTGGACCCGCACCTGGCGCGGGTCGAGCCACTTCTGGAGGAGGTTCACGGTGTCGCCCTTGCCGGCGCCGTCGACCCCCGCGACCACGATCACGAGGGCCGCGCGCCGCGACTCGAGCAGGTCGTACTGGGCCTCCAGCAGCTCCTGCCGGAGCCGCGGCACCTCGCGCTCGTAGGTCTCCTTGTCGACCGCGTGGTCGATCTCCGCCGACTCGAACATGTCCCATCATCGCCTCCGAGGCGGCCGCGTGGAAGAATGTGTCGGTGCCCCGCCGTGCGCTCGTCCTCGCGCTCCTGCTCACCGCCTGCGGCGGGACGCCGGAGCGCGACGCGGGGCCGCCCCTCGCCGTCGACGCGGGGCCGCCGCCGCCGGCGCTGCGGGCCGCCGCGGTAGCGATCGACATCACGCCCGAGCCCGGCATCACGATCGTCGGCTTCGGCAACCGCACCTCGACCGAGGTGCGCGACCCCCTCGAGGCGGCGGTGCTCCTGCTCGAGCGAGATCACGAGCGGATCGGGATCGTGACCCTCGACCTGCCGGGGATCGCCGACTGGCACGCGATGATGATCCGCCAGCGGGTGAGCCTCGCGATCGGCGCCGACCTCGAGCACGTGATCGTGGTCGCCTCGCACACCCACTCCGCCCCGATGATCGGCGACGACGCGTGGAGCCGTCGCACGATGGACGCGCTCACGGCGGCGGCCGCGACGCTACCGGGGCAGCTCGCGCCCGCGACGATCGGCGCCGGCGAGGCGCGCGTGAGCTTCGACGTGAACCGCCGGCTCGTGGTCGACGGAGAGGCGATCTACGGCCCCGACTTCGACGGGCCGCACGACTCGCGCGTCCGCGTGCTCCGGGTGCGAGGCGAGGACGGCGCGCTCCTCGCGACGGTCGTCCACGCGGTCTGCCACCCCAACATCCTGCGCGGCCCCAACAGCACGCTGATCAGCGCGGACTTCGTCGGCGACGCGCGCGCGCTCCGCGGCGACG
>JAUHXR010000347.1 GCA_030426845.1 Polyangia bacterium
GGCGGCGGCTCGCGTCCGGCTCGGCCTTGGCCTCGCGCTCGAGGAGGGTGGCCGCAGCCTTGAGGTTGCCGGCGTTGCGGTAGATCTCGCGCGCGGCGTAGATCGCGGCGACCAGGGTGCCGTCGAGTTCGAACGCCTTGCGGTAGTGGTGGACGGCCTTGTCGACGCGGTTGAAGCGGTGCTCCCAGAGCTCGCCGAGCTGGTGGTAGATGAGCGCGACCTCGCGCGGGTCGGCCTGGGCCTTGGCCAGCCCGCCGGCGTGGCGCTCCAGGAGGTCGGCGAGGCGCCGCGCCTCCCCCGAGTCCTCGAACAGGCCGCGTAGACGGAGGAAGGTGTCTTGATGGTGCGGGTCGAGCGCCAGGCCGCGCTCGTACATGCGGATCGCGCGCTCCCGGTCGGCGAGGGCGCCGAGGACCAGCTCACCCGCCTCGAACATGGCGTGCGCGGCCGCGCTCGCGTCCCGGGCGCGCCCCGCCCAGCCCTCGAGCAGGTTGGCCAGCGAGGCGTAGTCTCCGATGCGTTGGTAGTGCCCGCGGAGCGCGGCGAACGCGTCCGCGTCGTTGGGATCGCGCCGCAGGCGCGCGATGAGGTCTTGCGCAGTGGCGTCCATGCTCGGCTCGGCCCCAGGACCGGACGCCGCAACGTACCAGATGGGCCGGCCCGATCGTACCGAAAGCGCTCCCGTTTTCGCGCGCTTGGCGGCCCGGTGGTCCACCCCCTCGGCCGCCCGCTGTTGGGCTACGCGGGCGGGGCGAGCTGGCGGCTCCGGAAGAACCGGTGGCCGTCGATCGGGATCCGATCGAGGAGGCTCCCGTGGACGTCGTGGAAGTGCCGGATCTCCCGCTCGCCGAGGTGCCAGGAGAGCAGCACCTCCCGCTCGCCGTCGAGCACCGAGCGGAACCCGACCCAGCCCCGCTCCAGGTCGCGGATCACCACCCCGCGCTTCTCGAGGCGCGACGCCTCCTCGTGGGCGGCCGCGAGGAGGAGGCGGGCCTGGTGCAGGTCCGACTCGAGGCGGGGCCGGCCGGCGACCGCGCCCAGGTCCGGCAGGGCGCCCACCGGCTCACCCACCACCCCGAGGTCGGCGAGGCGTCGCGCGACCGCCCGGGCCCGGCCCAGCAAGAGGGTCGTGCGCGCGAGCGAAGCGGCCACGTCCGGGACGAGCGCGTTCGCCTCCTGGAGGGTGAACGTGCGCGGCATCTCGAATTGAGATAACGCCGGTCTGCGCGTCCGCAACCTCGCGGGAGGCCCGTCACGGTGCCGTCGCTCCGAGGCTGCTATGACGCGCGCGTGAGCCACGACCCCATCACTCTGTTCCTCGAGCGCCGTCGCGCCGCCGTCGCCGCGGGCGCGGGCTTCGACGGCACGGCGGCCGTCCTCGCGACCGCCGATCGCGACGGCCGCCCCGCCGCGCGCTGGGTCCTCGTGAAGGACGTGGGCCCCGAGGGTCTGCTCGTCTTCACGAACTACGAGTCCCGCAAGGCCCAAGACATCGAGGCGAACCCGCGCGTCGCGCTCGCCATGCACTGGCCGGAGATCGACGAGCAGTTCCGCTTCGAGGGGCGCGCCGAGCGCCTGAGCGCGGGCGAGAGCGACGCCTACCACGCGGCCCGCCCGCGCGGCAGCCAGATCGCGGCCTGGGCGAGCCCGCAGTCACGCCCGATCGAGAGCCGCGAGGCGCTGGCCGTGCGGGTGACGGAGATCGAGGCGCGCTTCGATGGCGTCGAGGTGCCGCGGCCGCCGTTCTGGGGCGGCTACCGGGTGGTGCCGGACCGCGCCGAGCGCTGGATCAATGGCGCCGATCGCCTCCACGATCGGTTCGTCTACACCCGCGACGGCGACGGCTGGACCTGCGAGCGCTGGGCGCCCTGAGCGCTGGGCGCCCCGAGCGCGTGCGCCAGAGCTGGGTCTCAGGCGCAGGGTCTCAGGAGCCGGGTCTCAGGCGCCGGATCTCAGGAGCTGGGTCTCAGGAGCTGGGTCGCGGTAGCTCTGCCACGCGCTACTGGACGGCCATCGCGGCCCGCCGGTGCAGCTCGAGCGCGGCGACGTAGGCGCTGAAGCCCACGCACAGCAGGGCCGGTCCCACCGGGCCGAGCTGGTAGAGGAGCACGGCCATCGCGAGGCAGGCCCCGACGATCATCGCCGGGACCGGCAGCCGCTCCAGCGGGTCGACCTCGGGCGGGGCCGGGCGCGCCTCGAGCTCGGCGATCATCGCCTCCACCGCCGGATCGGCCGCGGCCGCCATCTTGCCCGACGAGCGGTCGCGAAGGGCCACCCCGCAGCGCGGGCAGGCCTCGGGGAACGGGAAGCTGTCACCGCAGCGCGCGCAGCCGTAGCGGTCCGGGTTCGGCGCGGGCGGCGGGGTTCGCTCCGCCGCGCGGACTTCGCCGCTCGCGATGCGGCGGTAGGCGGCGAGGATCCGCCGGAACCGCTCGGTTGCGCTGCGGTCGCCGGGGTTGCGATCGGGGTGGTGCCGTAGCGCGAGGCGCCGGTACTGGGCGCGGGCCTGGGCGAGCGAGGCGTGGCGCGGGAGCTCGAGGACGTCGAACGGATCGGCGGGCATCGGGCGAGGCATTGGGCGGTCAGACACCTTGGGCTGGGGGGAGTTCCGAGAGAATCCTACGCCTCGATCGGCCGGCGCGTTCCCTCGTCATCGCACTCAGTCGTCATCGCACTCAGTCGTCATCGCACTCAGTCGTCATCGCACTCCCTCGGTCATTCGAAGTACAGCGCGTCCGCCTCGAAGCGGGTCACCAGCTGACCGAGCAACGTCCAGCCCAGGCTCCCCGCGATCGGGGCCTCCGCGGCGCGGGCGTGGTCCTCGCCGAGCAGCCCCCGGACGAGCGGGATCTGCTCCACCGCGAGGCCGCCGAGGCGCACCTCCGGCGCGAGCCACAGCGCGGGCCCCGCCTCGGTCGCCTGCCACTCTGCCTCCGGGATGCCGAGGGCCTCGCCCGCGCCGGGGCTCAACGCGATCGGGAAGAGCCCCGCGGTGTCCACCGTCAACCAGGCGGGCGCCTGGCCGAGCTGGCCCGCGACGGTGAGGAACGAGCCGCTCGGCCAGCGCAGCGGGGCGCGCGTCGCGCCGTCGGCCGGCGGCGCTGCGGTGTCCGAGAGGCGCAGCCGCTGTCCGGGTCCGTCGAGCACCGCGTGGAGCCGGACCAGCAGCGAGGCGCCGATCACCATGCCGATGTCCGCGCCGAGCGCCTCGCGGATCGGCGCGAGCGGCCGGACGGTGTGGGGGACGTTGCGGACGCGCATCCCGCCGAGGGTCAGCTCGTCGATCGCCCCCGGCGCGCGGCGTACCGACGGGTCGAGGACCGCGAGGTAGCTGCCCGAGCCGATCACCGCGAGCGTCTCCACCGCGTCTACCCGCACGCGCACCACGGGGAGCGGCGCGGCCTCGAGCGGGAGCTCGGTCGAGTCGCCGACGACCGCCTGCATCGGGCCGCCGTCCACCACCGACCGGAGCGCGGGGACCAGCGCCTCCGCCCACGGGTCGGGCTCGCGCGCGCGTGGCGCCGCCGCCTCGAGGCTCGCGAGCGCCGAGGCCGGATCGCCGCCGAAGAGCTGCGCCCGGGCCCGCAGGTAGAGCAGCGCCGGCGCGGAGACCCCCTCGAGGGCGGCGATCGCCGGCTCGGCCTCGCCCCGGGCGAGGTGCGCTCGCGCTGCGATCTCGCGCGCGTCGTCCCCGCCGCCGAGCGCGATCGCCTCGTCCGCGAGTCGGGCCGCCCGTGCCGGGTCGAGCGCAGCCCACGCGTCGGCCGCGCGCGCCACGCGATCGGCCGGGTCGGGGGCGCCCGGCGCCGCGGTGGTCGCGCTCGAGGTCGCGCCTCCGCACGCGATCAGCAGCCCCGCGCCGACGACCCGCGCCGCGGCGAGCGTCGCGCGCATCGCTGTCACGCCGCCCTCACGCCGCCCGGGCTTCGACCGGAGCGGGCGCCTCGTCCGGCGCGCCCGCGCGACCGGCGCGGCCGGTCAGCTTGTCCCGGAGACGGATGAAGTCCCAGGCCGGGCCCGCGACGAAGCTCAGCGGATCGTCCGCGAAGGCCGGCGCGCCCTTCTCGAACACGCCGTGGCCCACGAAGTTCAGCGCCCAGCCGGCGGTCCACGACCCGTTCGACGCCCACCAGAGCGGCGTGTAGCGCGGCCACGCGAGCATCCCGAGGAAGCCGCCGAGGATCATCGGGATGCCGACCGTGTGCAGCACGCGGTTGGTCGGCTCCTGGTGCGTCTGGTCGTAGAACTCGAGCGCCGCGCGCCAGCGGTCGGCGAGCTTGCCGGAGTGTTCGGGGTGGGCCTTCTGCCACTCCTCCTCGAGGCCTTTCAGCCCGGACGCCATCATCGCGAGGGGCGTCGCCTTCCCGCCCGCCATCAGCCCGACGGTGCCCCCGGCGAGCAGCGCCAGGTGGCGGTTCTTCTTGTGGCTCATCGCGTCGATCAGACGGTCCAGCATCGGTCCTCCCCGGAGGCCTCGAGGCCCCGCTGGGTCATAGCAGATCGCCGCTGTCCGGGCTCTCCCCACCCCAAGCCAGAGACGTGTGTGATCGGTCGGCGCGCGCCCTCAACACAATGGTCCGCCGTCGACGGATCCGTACCCCCTGCAGGTGATCAGCACCACTCGAAGAGGCCCGTTTTTGCGGGAGAAAACTGCTTGACTGACCCACTTGGTAGCCTACGCTCAGGCAGCTCGTGTGGGGGGAACGGTGCTCCGGCACCGAGCATCGACGCCAGTCGATGCGCACGCAGCGTTGACAAGCGCTGCGTGCATCATGCGCTGCGAATCCACGCGTTCGGGTTCCACGACCTCGAGGCGTTGACCGCACTGACATGGTCGCCCCGCTCCAGCTCACCAGGCGAACAGCTTTTTGGAGGGTTGATGGCAGTCGGCACCGTCAAGTGGTTCAACAACGCCAAGGGTTGGGGCTTTATCCGCCAGGATGAGGGGCCCGATGTCTTCGTGCACTACAGCCAGATCTCCGGCGACGGATTTCGCACGCTGCGCGAGGGCCAGATGGTGGAGTTCGAGCTGAAGGATGGCCCCAAGGGGCCGCTCGCCGAGCGGGTGCACTCCAGCGCCGTCCAGTCGACCGTCTAGCCGCCCAGCTTCTCTAGTACCCCCGCTCCTCTAGTCATGGGGCCGAGGATCCGCGAGTCTAGTCCCCCGCTCCGAAGTGCGTTCCGGGGCTGCGGCGGCCCTCGCGCCCGATCTCGGGCGGGGCGATCCTCGAAACGGCGGCGCCATTCCAGCGTCGCCCGCCGCACGACCTCGGACCCGATGACTCACCGGTTTGCCGGATCGGTCTTCGGGCCGGGGGTACGGCGAGGCCGACCGCGCGCGCGGATAGGTCGGCTTCACGCGGGGGAGCGGCGGCCACGAAGCCGTCCCCCGGGAGTGCGCTCTCGACCGAGCCGCGGCCTGCGCCGCGGCTCACTTCGTTCAAAACGGCCGCTGCTCGGGGCGGCCGTCTGTCGAGGCCCGCGTCGGTTCGGCGACCGCGTCTCTCGCCGACCCCGCTCAGGGGCGCCCGCTCAGGGGCGCTCGGGTCCGACGTAGCGGTCGATGCCGAGGGCCCAGCGGACCTCCTCGACGACCGCGTCGACCGCGTCGGCGCTCTTCGCGTAGACGACCTCGTGCCATACGTCGAGGATCTTGGCGTCGTCCATCGGGTCGGTGACGTCGACCGTCTGCGACGCCTCCTCGGCGTAGCCGCGGCCGAGCGCGTCGCGGCCCACCACGTTACGCACCTTGTCGAACAGGTGCTCGGCGTCGACGGAGGGGAAGTCGGAGCGCTGCGAGCGCGCGGTGAAGACGACCGTGAGATCGTCCCGCACCCGGACGCCCGAGTCCATGATGTGCAGCCGCACCCGCTCGGCGATCTCCAGCTCGTTCGGCTTGGTCCGATAGACCTCGAGCCCGGCGTCGATCAGCTGCTTCTTGACCTGTTGGAGGTCGTGACTGCTCACTCGTGTGGTCTCCGGCCCACCCCTTGGTGGACCGCACCTTACCACCCCGTCCAGCCCGTCGGCAAACCGCGCAACCACTCGCGAATCGACGGGAAATCGTCCCCGGCCGCGGCCCCCCTTGCGCGGCCTCGGGGACGTCCTAAGGTCCCGGCTCGCGCGCCGCTCCGGCGGGGCCGACGTCTCTCGTCATGGACACCATCGTCTACTACGGCGCGGCCTTCTCGGAGCTGGGCCTCGAGACGCTCCCCGGAGCCCGTCGCGCCGAGGACGGCGCGGTCTACTTCGCCGGCGCGCGGCGCCGCGTGGTCCCGATCGACGATCCGGTGCGCGCGCTCGCGTACCTGCGGCGTCAGCCGGTCGAGGCCGCGCTCCTCGACGCGCGCCAGGGTCGGCTGGCCCCGGTCGAGCGCATGCTCGAGGAGCTCTTTCCGAGCGGCCACGTCGGCGGGCCGCTGCTCCGACAGCGCATCCTCGCGGTGGTCGACCCGGGCGACGCCCAGGCCGCCTTCGCGCTCGGTCGCCACGGGATCGGCGGCGCGATCGCGGAGCTCGCGCCGGAGGCGATCGCCGCGCGCCTCGACGCGCTGCTCGGCGGCGCGCGCGGCAAGATCGCGATCTGCCTGGCGGGCGGCGGCATCGAGGGGCTCCTCTACGAGGTCGGCGTGCTCCGCGCGCTCGAGTCGTTCCTCGTCGATCGCGCGGTCGTGGACGTCGATCTCTTCTGCGGCATCAGCGCCGGCGCGATCCTCGGCGCGCTCCTCGCCAACGGCGTCGGCCCCGACGAGATCCTCCGCTCCCTCGAGGGGCGCGGCCACCGCATCGATCCCCTCGAGCGGATGGACCTGTTCGAGCCGAACCTCGGCGAGGCGCGTGCGCGCCTCTGGACCTTGACCAAGCAGCTCGCCCGCGGCGGCGTCGGCCCGCGCCGCGCGCTCTCGTCTCTGGCCCGCGCGGTCCCGAGCGCCGCGTTCAGCGGCCGCCGGCTCGGGCGCTGGCTCGAACGTCAGCTGAGCCGCCCGCAGATGAGCGACTCGTTCGACGGCCTGCGCCGCCCGCTCTACGTGGGCGCGACCGACCAGGACACCTCCGAGGCGGTGCTCTTCGGTGACGGCGCGCTCCGGCACGTCCCGGTGCATCGGGCCGTCCACGCGTCTTGCGCGCTCGTTCCCTTCTACCCGCCTGTCGAGATCGACGGCCGCCGCTACATCGACGGGGCCTTCTCGCGCACCACCAACATGCGCGTCGCGGCCCGCAAGGGCGCGACGCTGGTCATCCTCGTCGACCCGCTCGTCCCGGCGCGCTCGCGCGAGGCCGGCCACGTCCACGCGCGCGGCGGCATCTACGGCACCACGCAGAGCCTCAAGGCGCTGATCAACGGCCGCTTCACCAAGGCGGTCGACGCGATCGCGAACCTCCACCCGAACGTGCGCTTCCACCTCTTCCGGCCCGAGGCCGAGGAGATGCGCATCCTCTCGGGCTCGCCGATGAAGTACTTCTACCGCCGCGAGGTCGAGGCGATCGCCTACGAGGCGACGATGACCAAGCTGCGTGACGGCTTCCTCCAGCTCGAGCGCGACTTCGCGCTCCACGGGGTGACCCTGCGCGACCCGGACGCGCCGCGCCCCGTCACCGGCTCGCTCCCTCGCATCGACGCTTCGCGGCTCGGTGCTTGAGGACGCGCTCGGGCGCCCGATCGACGCGTCGCCGGCGCGGCGGGTGGTCTCGCTCGTCCCGTCGGAGACCGAGTCGGTGGTCGCGCTCGCCGGCGTCGGGCGCCTGGTCGGGCGGACCGAGTACTGCGAGGAGCCAGCCGGCGTCGTCGAGGCGGTGCCCACGGTGGGGGGGACCAAGGACGTCGACGTCGACGCGGTGATCGCGCGCGCGCCCGACCTCGTCCTGGCCAACCAGGAGGAGAACACGCGCCGCGACGTGGAGCGGCTGATCGACGCGGGCCTGCGCGTGCACGTGAGCTTCCCTTGCACTGTCGATGCGGCCGTCGCCTACCTGGACGTCCTCGCCCGGCTCCTCGGCGTGGCTGCTCCCCCACCCGCGTCGACCGCGCCCGCGTCAACCGCGACCGCGTCGATAGCCGCGTTCGACGCGGGGCGCCCGCGGGTCTTCGTCCCGATCTGGCGTGACCCCTGGATGAGCTTCGACCGCCGCACCTACGCGAGCGATCTGCTGCGCTGCGCCGGGCTCGACAACGTCCTCGCCGAGCGCGCCCGCCGCTACCCCCTCGCGGCCGACGTGGCCGGCGCGACCCCGATCGACCCCGGCGCGCGCGACACGCGCTACCCGCGCCTGTCGGTCGACGAGATCCGCGCCACCGCGCCGCGCCTGGTCCTGCTCCCCGATGAGCCGTTCCGGTTCGACGCCTCCCACGTGGAGGAGGTCCGCGGCTGGGGCCTCGACGCGGAGGTCCGCCTCGTCAGCGGCAAGGATCTGTTCTGGTACGGGGTCCGCACCGCGCCCGCGCTCGCCGCGCTCCGCCGCCTCGCCGACCAGGTCAGGACGTGATCCGTTCTTGGCGGAACAATCCTGCAATCCCGCCCCGCCCTGTGACGTAGTGGGGATTCAGCTACGCAACGATTGATACCCGAGACCCCACCCGGTCCCTGAATCGTCGAAACAACCCGCTTGGCGTGGTGTTTGCGCTGAGCTTCCAGGACCGAGCGTCCCTCGCTCGGCGCCTTGGCTCAGGGGGAACTCATGCGCAGCATCTCGGACATCTTCCCGATCGGCCCGGCCGACGTGTCGCACCACCGCGGCGCGCGCCGGCGAGCCACGCGGTACCCGCTCCACGCGGACGTGCGCGTGCTGAGCCCGCGTGGCCTCGAGGGGGTGGTCCTGAACGCGAGCGCGGGCGGCCTACGCGTGACCCTCGACGGCGCGGTGGCGGAGGGCGAGCGCATCGCCCTCGAGGTCTCGATCCCCGGCGAGCCGGCGCACCGCGACGAGGCGGTGGTCGTCTGGAGCCGCGAGCTCGCCGACGGCTGGCTCGTCGGGCTCCAGTTCGTCGAGGCCAAGAGCGCCTGAAGAGGCCCGACCGACCGCCGCGAGAGCGGCGTCGGTCAGGCCTCGGGCGTGGGCGCGCGAGGGTACGTGCGCGTCCTCGGGGACGCGCACGTACACGGGGCTACGGGGAGGCTACGGGCACTCGGAGCGGTTGCCGAGGCCGGCGTGGCTGGTCGCCGGGTCGACGTAGGGGGCGCCCATCCACTCGACCGAGGGGTCGAACGCGTCCGCGCCGTTGGTGTCGCCGCCCGCGATCGAGCAGCGGCGCTGCAGCACGTACTCCGCCGTCTCGAGCCCGCCGCCCGACCACACCATGCCCG
>JAUHXR010000348.1 GCA_030426845.1 Polyangia bacterium
CGCGACTGGATCCCCGAGGAGGTCGCCCGGATCGCGGACCGCGCGCTGCAGCGCAACCTCGACGACCGCTATCCGTCAGCGCGCGAGCTCGGGCGCGACCTGCGCCGCTGGATCGCCGACAGCGGCTACACCCTCGAGTCGGCCGAGCTGGCCGAGTGGATGGAGTTCCTCTTCGCGGAGCGTCACGAGCAGAAGCTCGACCTCGCGCATCGCATCCAGGAGCTCGATCTGGACGAGGTCTCGAACGCGCCGCTCTACGAGGTCGCGGCCGACGACGTCGAGATGATCGAGAGCGTCCCGCCGCCGCGCGACGCGATCCCCTACGAGAGCGAGCCGGGCGAGGTCTCGGGCCGGGTCCGGCGCGCCCCCGCGGCCGCCGCCGAGCCGGCGCCCCGTCGCCGCTGGCCCTGGATCTTGCTCGCCCTCGTGCTCCTCGCGGCGGGGGGCTACTACCTGCAGCTGTACTACGAGCCGGCGCCGTGGTTCCTCGAGCTGATCGGGCGCGCGCCGGCCGAGCCGGACGCGCCGGGTGACGACGTCGATCCCGCCACGGTGGCTGCGCGGTCCGACGCGGGCGCCGCGGACGCGGGCCCCGGCGAGCCGGCCGACGACGGCGGGATCCCGGACGCGAGCCGCTCCGAGGACGAGGCCCAGGCCAGCGCGGACGAGGGTGACGAGGGCGACGAGGATTCGGGATCGTCGGGATCGTCCGGTCGCCGCCGCAGTCGGCGCGCCGCGACGGTGACGACCGTGGTCTCGGGCGGCGGGACGAGCGGGGTCTCGAGCGGGGGGACGACCGCCGGCAGCGCGGCCCCCGCGCCGGTCCGCACGGGCAGCGTCCGGGTGGTCGCCCACGGCGGGTGGGCGGACGTGTGGATCGGCGGCCGGCGCCTCGGGCGCACCCCCGTCCAGACGGAGCTCCCGGAGGGTCGCCATCAGCTCCGCATCCTGCCGTGGGGACGCGAGCCGGCGGTGCTGGAGACGGTGCGGGTCGAGGCCGCGCTCGAGCAGACCATCCCGATCGACGTCGGCCCCATGCCCCAGTAGCCGGGAGCCCTCGGCGACCGGCTACCCCTGCCCGCGCCCGCCGGCCCACACCCGGGCCCAGTCCCGGCGCCCCGCCCCGAGCCCCGGGGGCTCGCGGGCTCACTCCTCCTCGTCGTCTCCGATCGCGAGCCGGTCGACCTCGTCCTCGTCGAGGAACTCGGTCCGTGCCGGGGCCAGCCCCGTCGGTGCCTTCGAGCGGGCCTTCGCCGCCTCGTCCGCGGCCCCGGCCACCGTGAGCCGGTCGACCTGGGAGTCGTCGAGGAACTCGGTCCGCGCGGCCCCGAGCCCGGTAGGAGCCTTCCCCAGCGTGAGCTGATCGACCTGGAGGTCGTCGAGGAACTCGGTGCGCGCCGGCGCCAACCCCTCGGGGCGCTTGGACTTGGTGAGCGGCAGCGGCGCCGCCTCGGACTCCTGAGGAGAGAGCCCGCGCGCCCGCTCCTCGGCCACCTTGCGGGTCGCGCTGCGGTCCTTGGGCTGGAACTTGTACCGCTTCTTCTCCTCTGCCTCCGGGTGCTCGCCCGCCTCCTGGCTCGCCTCGTCGCCCGCCTCGCCGACCGCCTCCTCCGCGTCCGGCTCGGGCGGCTCGGACACGCGTGGGAGCTCCTGGAGCTCGCTCACCGACACCGCCATCGTGCGATCCTCGGGCAGACCCACGGGGATCTTGGGGCGCGCGCCCGGGCTCGGCGCCTCCGCCGGCTCGGTCACCATCGAGCGCAGCGACGCGGCGAGCGCGGCCGGCCCGCGGAGCGGCGCCTCCGGGGGCGCGCTGGAGACCCGGGATCGCGCCGCGTCGACCGCCTCGGCGAGCGACGCGCGGTCCGCCTCGGCGGAGGTCGTGCGTACGAGCTGGGCGAGCGCGCGCGCCATCGTGTCCACCGAGTCGAAGCGGTCCGCCGGCTCGCGCCGCAGCGCGACCGCGAGGTGCGCGGCGAGGAGCGCGGGCGCGTCGTCCCGGTGGTCGGACAGATCGCGCGCGTCGCCCGCCTCCAGGTCGGCGAAGGGCGGCTCGCCGGTGAGCAGCTCGAAGAGGAGCGCGGCCACCGCGTGCTGATCGGTCGCCGGGGTCGCCGCGTCGCCCCGTGCCAGCTCGGGCGCGCGGTGCCGGGCCCCGTTCGCCTCGAGCTCCGCCTGCCCGGCCCCCGCCGCCGCGAGCGCGCTGCTCGCGCCGAACCGCGTGAGCTTCACCGTGCCGTCGAGCCCGACCCGCACGGCGCTGGGGGTGATGCCCCCGTGGAGGAGCGCCGGCTGGTTCGCGTGCGGCCCGATCAGCCCGTGCAGCAGGCCGACCCCGAGCCGCACCGCGAGCGGCCACGGGAACGGCTCGCCGTCCAGCCCGCGGACCCAGCGCGTCAGGGAGACTCCCTCGATCCACTCGGTCACGAGGTAGACCCGCTCGCCTTCGACCACCAGGTCGAGCATCTGCTCGATGTTCGGCCCGGCGAGCCGCGACAGCTCCGACGCGGTCGCGGCCCAGGTCCCGACGAAGCGCGGGTCCCTGGCGAACCGCGGCGCGAGCTCGCGCACCGCGACCAGTCGCCCGAACCCCGCGTCCGCGCGGAGCTGCCCGCGCCAGAGCGAGCCCAGCGGACCCTCGGCGATCTCCACCCCGAGCTCGTAGCGATCTCTGACGACGCGTCCCACGGTGGCCGCGAGGATATCTCACATCGCCCGCGGCTGCGTCGGCCGGGCAGGTCGGCCGGGCAGGTCGGCCGGGCAGGTCAGCCCGCCCTCAGCCGGGGACGATGACCAGGGGCGCGCCGCGGACCCCGACCACGCGCCGGCGCGGCCGCGCGGAGGCGCGGTACGCCGACTCGCGGGCGGTCGGCTCCGCCACGCGCCCGGTGAGGCTGACCCGCGCTCCGTCGCGCACCCCGCGCTCGAGCACGAGCAGCTCCGCGTCCTCGAGGCTCCCCTTCGCGGTGAGCCCGAGCTCCTCGAGCACGCGCGCGATCTTGTCCTCTTCGTCGAACGATCCCTCGCTCAACGCGGGGATCTTGAGCCGCGATCCTTCGAGCCCGATGACGGCCTCGCCCGTGTCGTCCTCGAGGATCGCCTCCCCCCAGCGGCGCGCGTCGAGACGCTGGACTCCGTCCGGCGTGAGCAGGGTGCAGAGCACCTCGAAGCCGACCAGGGTGTGCCGGCTGAACGGCCCCTCGACGGGATCGGGCGAGCGCAGGACGCCGCTCAGCTCGACGTAGGCGCCGATCTCGGCCTCGGCCAGCGCCGTCGCGGACAGCGTGATCGCGCGGGGCCGGGGCACGCCTCAGGCCGCGGTGCCGAAGACCAGGTCCGGGATCGGGGTGACGCCCGCGAAGTTGTGCCCGTGCTTGTTCAGGTGGTGCTTGTGGTGCTTGAGGGTGAGCTGGTTGAGCACCCAGAAGACCTCACGCCCGAACAGCTTGTGCGGGAACAGCATCCCCGAGTGGATGAAGATGTGGAGCGTCGAGTAGATGAGGAAGAGGCCGGCGAAGGCGACCCAGTGGATCGGGCCCACCACCCAGACGACGAGCATGAGCAGGCCGACGCCCGCGATCAGCTCGATCGGGCTCTGGTAGAGGCTGTCCTGCGCGCGGGGGAAACGGACGCGGTGATGGACGAGGTGCACCAGCGGGTAGAAGGCCTTCACGTGGAAGAGCCGGTGCAGGAAGTAGTACGAGAAGTCGTAGACCACGAGCACGCCGAAGCCCTGCAGCAGGATCATCCACCACGCGGTCGGCTCGGCGGTCAGGGTCCAGGGTGACAGGCCGTAGATCGCGCCGGTCGTCACCACCGTCGAGAGCGCGAGGTTGGGCAGGATGTTCCAGTAATACTGGGCCTTGGTGACCCGCATCGGCATCGGCGCCCGGATGTGCCAGGCGTGGAACCGGGGCGAGTGGAACATCCACGCGAGGCCCAGGATCACGATCCCGTTGAGCGCGTAGATGACGCCCACCGCCACGTGGAACGGCACGAGGTCGATCACAGCGCTGCCCATGAGGCTGCTCATGATGCTGCTCAGCACGGCACCCCACCCATACTGGTTTCGGACGCGCCCGTCGAGGCCGCGTCGCGGCGCTCCTCGTGGAGGAACGAGGCCGCGCGGTAGCCCACGAGCATCGACGGCGCGTTCATCGCGGACACCGGGGTGACGGGGACGGCCGAGGCGTCGGCGATCCGCAGCCCGGGCACGCCGCGCACCCGCAGCCGCGGGTCGCAGACCGCGTCTTCGGCCTCGCCCATCGCGCAGGTCCCGGCGTAGTGGTAGGTCGTCATCACGTTGAGCCGGACCCAGCGCTCGATCGCTCCCCGGCTCCGACCGAGCGGCCCGGGGCTCAGCTCGGTGTTGCCGAACTCCGCGAGCGGCCGGGCGCCCGCGATCCGCCGCGCCCGCTCGACGCCGTGGACCATCGTGTCCATGTCCTCGGGGTCCGCGAAGTAGCCCGGGTCGATCCGGGCCGGGACGCGGGGGTCCGCCGCCTCGAGCGTGATCGCGCCGCGGCTCTTGGGCTTGCCGAGAATGACCACGATCCCGTAGACGCGCTCGACGAAGTCGCGGGTCATCGAGGCGCCGAAGGCGACGTCGATCGCGCCGCGGATCGAGTCGCGCAGGATCGAGCGCTCGTAGAGTCCCTCGGGGAGCACGAGGCCGGGCACGATGCGCTTCATCATCTGATGGAGCGAGCTGCGCGCCGGGTAGAAGACGTAGCAGGTGTCGCTCATCGCCGCGGGCAGGTCGCTGCCCGGGTTGGCGCGGCCGAAGCCGTAGAGCTGCGGGTAGGCGAAGTCGACCTCGCCGTCGCCCTTGAAGAACACGCAGACGTTGGGGTGGTCGTGGAGGTTCTGGCCGACGCCCGGGACGTCGTAGAGCGCGGGCAGGCCGACGCGCCGGAGCGCGGTCGCGGGGCCGATCCCCGAGAGCATCAAGAGGCGCGGCGTCTCGAGCGCGCCCGCGCACATCACGACCTCGCGGCGCGCGGTGACCTCGACCCGGGCGCCGTCGTGCGTGAAGCAAACGCCGCTGACGCCGCGCTCGCCGACCCGGAGCCGCTCGACCGCGGCGTTGGTCAGGACGCGCAGGTTCGGGCGCGAGAGCGCCGGCTTGAGGAAGGCGACGTAGGAGCTGCGCCGAGCGTCGCCCTCGTAGTTCATCGCCTCGTAGCCGAGGACCTCGGTGAGGTCGCCGTCGTTGAGGTCGCGCGAGCGGCGGAACCCGGCCTGCTCGGCCGCCTCGATGCACGTCTCGGCGAACTCGGTCGCCGGGCGCGGGCGTGGCCGGAGCGTCGCCTCCAGCGCCTCGAAGCTCTCGGTCAGCGCGGGCCAGCGCCAGTCGCTCGGCCACTGCTCGTAGTCGAGGGCCGCGCCGCGCGTGTAGACCATCCCGTTGATCGAGCCGCTGCCGCCGAGCCCGTGGCCCGAGCCCATGAACAGGCGGCGCGTCCCCCAGCGCGGGTCCACCGCGCTGAAGCGCTCCCACACCAGGCGGTCGTTGACGAAGGCGTCCTTGTAGCCGTCGGCGCGCGCCGTCTCGGGGTGGCGCTCGGCGTCGTCGCCGTGCTCGAGGAGGAGCACCGAGACGCTCGGGTCCTCGCTCAGCCGGGCCGCGACCACGCAGCCGGCCGAGCCGCCTCCGACGACGACGTAGTCGTAGGCCTTCATCGCGTCAGCTCGCCCGGCCCGGGAGCTTCTCGGAGAGCGTGCGCACGAGCTCGACCGCGGCGCGCGCCTTGCCGCGAAGGGTGGGCTGGTAGAGCGCGCGGATGCCGGCGCGGAACAGATCGTAGTCGCCGTCCGCCACCGGGTAGAGCTTGGCCGGCATGTGGAGCGGCAGGCGGTCCTCGAGGATCGCCTTGACGTTGCAGCACGCGCGCAGGCCCTCGCGGCCGTTGAGGCGGCCGAAGCCCGAGGCGTCGACGCCGCCGAACGGAAGGTCCTGCGCCATGTAGGTAAAGCCAAAGTCGTTGACGGTGCACGAGCCGACCCGCAGGCGCTCGGCGAGCCTCCGCGCGCGCCGCGGGCTCTTGCTCATCACGGTGGAGCCGAGGCCGAACTCGGTGCCGTTGGCGATCGCGATCGCCTCGTCCTCCGAGCGGAAGGGCATCACGAGCATCACCGGGCCGAAGAGCTCCTCGCGCATGATGCGCATCTCGGGCGTGACGTCGACCAGGACGGTGGGCTCGAAGAACTGGCCCGCGCCCTCGCGGCGCTTGCCGCCGCAGAGGACCCGGGCGCCAGCCGCGACCGCGTCCTTGACGAGGTCCTCGATGATCTCGACCTGATAGGGCGAGACGATCGCGCCGACGTCGACCGCGCCGTCGAGCGGCGGGCCCTGCCGGAGCGCGTCGACCTCCTCCTTGATGCGGCGCAGGAAGTCGTCGTAGACGCGCTGGTCGACGAGCACGCGCTCGGCCGCCATGCAGTTCTGACCCGCCGCGATGAACACCCCCGTGAGCGCGGCGTGGACCGCCTGCTCGAGGTGCGCGTCCTCGCAGACGATGAACGGGTCCTTGCCCCCGAGCTCGAGCACGCTCGGGGTGAGGTTCTCCACCGTGCCCTCGAGCACGCGGCGCCCGTTCGGGACCGAGCCCGTGAACACGACCTTGTCGACGCCCGAGCGCACGAGCGCGGCCCCGGTCTCGCCGTAGCCGTTGACGATCGCGACGAGCTCACGCGGGTAGCCGACCGCGTCGAGCGCCTCGTCGAAGATCCGCTGGATGCGCTCGGACGACCACGCGACCTGCTCGCTGACCTTCACCACCACCGCGTTGCCCGCGAAGAGCGCGGGGATGCTCGGGCCGAGCACGTTCTGCAGCGGGTAGTTCCACGGGCAGATCACGCCGATCACGCCGAGCGGCTGGTAGAGGACGGTCGCCTTCTTGTGGAGGAACATCCCCGACGACATGCGCTCGGGGCGCAGGTGGGCCTCGCCGTTCGCGATCGTCCAGCGCAGCTTCTCGGCCACCGGCCACACCTCGCCGAGCATCGCGTTCTCGCGCGTCTTGCCCGCGTCGCGGACGATGACCTCGCAGAGCTCGTCGGCGTGGTCGAGGACATGCGCGAGGAGGTGCTCGAGCAGGCGCCGCCGCTCCGCGAAGGAGCTCGCTCCCCAGCGCTCCTGCGCGCGACGCGCGGCCGCGACCTTGGCCTTCACGTCGTCGGGCGAGTCGACCGCGACGCGCCCGAGCGGGGCGCCGGTCGCCGGCTCGAAGCACTCGATGCCGGCCGGGGTGCCGGCCGGGGTGCCGGCCGGGGTGGTGGGCGAGGTGGAGGGCGCCTCGGGCGCCGCCTGCGTGGGCTGAACCGTGTTCACGGGGCGCCAGCTTGACCCGGTCCGGGCGCCGAGCAAGCCGCCGCGACGCCGCCTTTGGTATGCTCGCCCGCCGGAGGGCGAGATGGCGGACGAGACCGGACCGAATCGGGTGCTGCGGTTTGTCGTGACGGGGGCGCTGATGGTCGGCCCGCTCTCCGCCGGCTGCGGCGAGGAGCCGGCGGTCAACGAGCCGGTCGAGACGATCAACGAGCCGCCCGAGCAGCCGATGCCGGAGCCGGTCGAGGAGCCGGCTCCCGACCTGCCGGTCGACGAGCCGACCCCCAACGAGGTGGTCGAAGAGCCCAGGCCCAACCTGCCGCCGGAGCCCGTCGTGCCGCCGCCGCCTCCCGTTCGCCCCACGCCCAACCTGCCTGCGCCCCGTGCCGACGAGGGCCCTGGGGCGGGCGTGACGCCGACGGAATGAGCTCCCCGAGTCGCGCCACCCGCCCGCGGCTCGCCACGATCGGGCGGACCCACATCGCCCGCGAGCCGTGGCCCGACTTCGCCTCGTTCGACGCCGCGCGCTACCCGGAGGAGGTCCGGGCGCCGGCCGCGCGCCAGTGGTGGCGGCGGGCCCGCGAGGAGTACGGCTCGATCCACGAGTTCAGCCAGCTCACCCAGGCCCTCAGCGGGGTCCGGGCGCCGATCGCGCTGCTCGCCGCGTTGTCGCGGTTGATCACCGACGAGGCGCGGCACGCGTGGCTCTGCGCGGACATGGCCGAGGCGCTCGGGGTCGGCGCGGGCGGCTTCGACTGGACCGCGCCGCGGAACCCGTGGCCGCCGCCGCCGACGGGCGACGACGCGATCTACGCCTGGGCCGCCGACGTGGTCGTCTGTGCATGTTGCCTGGGTGAGACGTTGAGCCGGCCGCTGTTCGAGGCGGTCGCGACGGTGATCACCGACCCGGTGCCGGAGGCGGTGGTCCGTCAGATCCTCCGCGACGAGCACCTCCACGCGACGTTCGGGTGGGAGGCGCTCGCGTGGCTGCAGGAGCACGTCGATCCGGCGGTGATCGAGGCGTCGATGCGCCGGCGCTTCGCCGGCTTCGAGCAGAGCTGCGTACCCGCGGGCGTCGATCGCCAGAGTCTCGTGGGTGAAACGGTAGTGGCTCCTCCAGGCGCGGACGCGCCAGCGAACCTGGGCTCGCTCGAGCCCGCCGTCTATGCGGCCATCTTCTACGCCACCGTCGAGTCGGAGATCTTCCCTCGCTTCGAGGCCCTCGGCCTCGACCCGCGCCAGGCGTGGGCGGAGCGCGCGGCGTGAGGCGTTCTGCATCGATCTTGATTCTGATGGCGGCGTGCTCTGGCCCGGCCCCACCGCCTCCCGAGGCGCCCCCGCCCGCGCCGGTCGTTGAGGCCGAGCCGGCTCCGGCCCCGCCGACGCTCGAGGAGGACGCCGTCCCCGAGGGCGCCGTATGCTTCGCCACGAGCGAGTGCGAGGGCGACCAGCAGTGCCGCGGTCCCGCCGGCTGCGGTGGGGACTGGGCGTGCGGCGCGCCTCGCGCATGCGGGGAGGAGAGCGTGGCCTATTGCGGCTGCGACACGGCCACCTTCTACGCGCCCCAGAACTGCCCCGGCCAGCCGTACGACCACGTGGGCCCGTGCGAGACGCTCGGCGAGGAGCTCACCGAGGCGCCCGAGCCGGTCGAGGGGAGCCGCGTCTGCACCCGCGACGGAGACTGCCCGCGCGGCTTCGTCTGCGCGGGCACCCCCGGCTGCTCGACCCTCTGGACCTGCGTGCGCCGCCGCCGGATGAGGCCCCGCTGCGGGCGCCAGACCGACCACTTCTGCTCGTGCGACAGCCAGACCTTCGAGGCCTCGGCGAGCTGTCCCGGCCGGCCGTTCCTCAGCCGCGGCTACTGCCCCGGCGACGAGCCGCCGACCCCGGAGGAGGCGCTCCTGGCCCAGGCCGAACCTCCGGCGCCGCCGACCCCGCCGACCCC
>JAUHXR010000349.1 GCA_030426845.1 Polyangia bacterium
CGAACGGTGCCGGCGGGGGCGCCTACGGCGGGGGCGCGGGCGGAGCGGGCACGAGCGGCGGGGTCAGCGGGGGCGCGGGCGGCGGGCTCGCGGCCGGCGGAGCGGCGGGCAGCGCAGCGGGGATCGACGTTGGCCTCCACCTCGAGGCGCGGGCGACCGTGCCGCGCGACGGGGTCTGGAGTGTCGACGGGCGCCCGACCGTCCTGAGCGCGCTGACCGGCCCGGGCGTTCAGGTGGACGGCGTGCAGGTGAGCCTCGCAGAGCTGGCCGCGCTCGGCGACCTCGAGCTGCCGTCGGCTCCCGACGCGGCCCTCCCCACCGACGGCGCGCTCTCGGTCTGGGCCGAGGTGGAGCACGGGACGTTGCCGGCGGCGGGCGGCGAGACGCGCGTCGTGGTGCGCGCTCGGGCCAACCCCGGGCAGGCGCCGCGGCGCGCGCGCCTGCGCGTGCACCTCGTCATCGATCGCAGCTCCTCGATGCAGCGGAGCTGGGCGCGGGTGCTCGACTCGGCCCGGAGCCTGGTGGCCCGGCTCGCCCCGACCGACGAGCTGCAGATCGTGGTCTACGGCTCGGACGCGACCGAGGCGCTGCCGCTCGGCCCGGTGGGCGACGGAGCGCAGGCCCGGGCCGCGCTCGGTCGGGTGAGCGTCGGCGGCGGCACCAACATCGAGGCGGGCCTGGACCTCGCGTACCGCGCGTCGGCGCGGGCCCGCGCCGGCGCGCGCGGCCTCGTCGTACTCCTCAGCGACGGGGTCCCGAACCACGGCGCATTCGAGGCGTCCGAGCTCTCGGCGATGGCGTCCCGCGCGGCGCAGGCGGGCAGCTGCAGCACGAGCGTGATCGGGCTCGGCGCCGAGTTCGACGGCCGGCTCCTCCGCCAGATCGCGCGCGGCGGCGGCGGCGGCTACCACGTGACCGCGGGCGTCGAGGGGCTCGCCCACAGCCTGCACGCGGAGCTCGAGGCCCACGCCTTCGCGGCCGCTCACGACGTGCGCTTGCGCGTCCACCTCGAGCCGGGGGTCGAGCTGATCGAGACGAGCGGGGCGCAGGCGCTCGGGTCGGATCGCGGCGCGGGGGTCGAGCTGGCGCTGCCCTTCCTCGACGCGGGTGAGGAGCGCCAGATCGTGCTTCGGGTGCGAGTGCCCGCGCGGGCCCGCGGCGGGGCGATCGCTCGCGCGGTGGTGCGCTACCGGCCGGCCGGCCTCGTCACGCCGCTCCACGCGGAGAGGCCGCTCGAGGTCTCGGTCGGTCCGCGCGCGGTCGCGGCGAGCGCGGGGGCGACCGGCGCGCTCCTCGACCACCACCTCGGCGCGAGCCTCGACGCGGCCGCGACCGCGATCGCGCGGGGCGACGGAGCCGCGGCGGCCGAAGCCATGCGCGCGCACGCCACGCTCGCCGAGGGCCGGGTCGAGCTCGCGCGGGCTCCGCGGCTCGCGGCCCGGGCGCGGGTCGCGCGGCGGCTCGGGGCGGCGCTCGAGGCGCTCGTCCCCGGGTCGTCCCACCCGCACCGTCGCCAGGTCTCGGTCGCGTTCGGCGCGCTCGCCGCGCGCTTCGGTCGCTGATCGCGCACGCGGGTCGCGCGGAGCCTGCCGGGCTCCCGCGGCGCGCGAGAGGCGCTGGATCGAGACAGGCTGTCGCGGATCGCTGGGGTCAACGATCCCCGACTTCGGGCCTCGGCTGACACCTCGCGAGTCCCTCGTCAGTGGCACGCGCCTCGCATCGCGAAACGGCGGCCCGGGTGTTTCCACACCCCGCGCGTGGGTATAGGATTGAGGCACGATGCGGTTGGTTTCGGAAGAGTCGAAGCCGTCGGCGAAGACGCTCCTGAGCTCGCGGTCGGGTGTGGTGTTCGTCGAGTACGTGGCGCTGGTGACGCTCGTGACGCTGATCGGCGCTATCAGCACGCTCAGCCTCGGCGTCCCGTTGCTCAAGCTCTACCGCTTCGCTCAGATGGTTCTCTCTCTCCCGATCCCGTGAGGACGAAAATGCAGATCAAGAAGTCGGACCACCTCGAGGGGCTGCTCAGCGACGAGCGCGGGCTCACCACCGTCGAGTACATCATCATCCTCTGCCTGATCGCGGTCGTCGGCTTCGCGATCTGGAAGAAGTTCGGCGAGACCGTGAAGGCGAAGGTCGGCGGCGCGGACAGCGTCGTAGGCACGCTCCCGACCGAGAGCGCCCCCTAAGCGCGTCGATGTTCACGCTCGGCGGCGACATCGCGACCGCGACGCACCTCGTCGTGCTCGGGGTCGCGCTCATCGCCGCGTTCACCGACGTCCGCGAGGGGTTGATCCCGAACTGGCTCACCCTGACGGCCCTCGTCGTCGCCCCGATCGTCCACGGCGTGATCGACGGCACACGAGGGCTGCTCGCGTCCGTCATGGGCCTGCTGATCTGCTCGCTCGTCCCGCTCATCATCTTCTATCGAAAGGGCATGGCCGGAGGAGACGTGAAGCTGTTCGCGGCGATCGGTGCGATCGGCGGCTACGAGCTCGGGCTCGAGGTGCAGCTCCTCGCCCTGGTCTGCGCGTCGATCTACGCGCTCGGGCAGCTGGCGTGGAACGGGCGCCTGCTCCACAGCCTGACGAACTCGCTCTTCCTCGGGCTCAACCCCGTCTTGCCCAAGCGCTACCGGCGCTCGATGTCGACCGCGCTGATGCACCGCATCCGCCTCGGCGCCGCGATCCTCCTCGGCGCGCTCATCGCGGTGAGCGGGCACCACCAGGAGCTGTGGATCGCGTGAGGCGACCCCCGCACCGACCGCCCGCGCGAGGGCTCGCGGCCGACGCGGGCGGCGCGGCCTACGTGGAGTTCCTGATCGCGTTCTTGCCGCTGTTCACGCTCTTCCTCGGGATGGTGCAATGGGCGCTCATGGGCGCGGCCGACCTGGTCGTGCAGCACGCGGCGAGCCGGGCGGTGCGCTCGGCGGTGGTGGTGCTCGACGACGACCCGGAGCGCTACGACGGGGCGGCGCGTCTGCGCATCGACATGGACGGCAGCTCGGACGTCCAGAGCCCGCTCACCCGCGTCCTCGGCGTCGCGTGCCCGGACCCGACGGCCGCGTTCGGCGGCAGCCGCGGCGGCCCGCGGATCGCCGCGATCCGGCAGGCGGCGGGCTTCCCCCTGATCGCGATCGCGCCGAGCTCCGCCCAGCTCCGCGACGCCGACTCGGTGCGGACCGCGATCGACGACCCGGCCTGCCGCGCGACCGCCGGCTCGACGGCGTACAACGCGGCCGCGCTCGCGGTGACCTTCCCGAGCGCGCCCGGCTCGAGCTCGCTGCGCACGACCTTCGCGCGCGACGACCAGGTCACCGCGCGGGTGACCTACGCGTTCCACTGCGGCGTCCCGCTGATCAACCGCCTGATGTGCGAGACCTACCCGACGCTCCGCCACGGCGCGGTCGGCGCGCTGATCGAGGACGTGGTGCGCGACGTCCTGAGCGGTCGCCTCAGCCGCGAGGCGGGCCAGCGCCGCATCGAGCGCCTGCGCCTCTCGCGCGACCGCCACGAGCGCGACGGCCCGGCCGCCGAGGAGCTCGACAGCGCGGCCAACGCGGAGATGCTGTACCTCACCTCGCTCAGCGGCTCGCGCTACAAGCTCCTGCAGAGCGAAGCGACCATGCCGATGCAGGGCTCACGCTACGAGTACTAGACCAGGGAGTGTCTTCAAAGGGACGGGCCGAAGGCCCAGTCCCCCGTGAACGTCCTCGTCCTCGTCCTCGTGCACGTGCACGTCGTGCTGTTAGTGACCGAGCGCCACCGCCGCCGCGTAGATCCCGAGGCTCGCGATCAGGATGAGCAGCTGGCCGATCCCACGCGCCGCCGGTGACGCGCGCCGCGCGGTGAGCTGGTGGACACCCGCGAGGATCACGGCGAGCGCGACGACCGCGACCTTGATGTGGAGCCGGCCGTAGGTCCACGGCATGCCCATCAGCTCGACCTGCCAGACCCCGGTCGCGAGCGCGAGGCCCATCGCGCTCCACGACACCCGACCGAACATGCGAGCCGCTGCCTGGAGCAGCTCCCGGTCGGCGCCCGCGCGGCGCAGCGCGACCACCAAGGCGGCGAGGACGATCAGGCCGCCCGTCCAGACGGCGGCCGCGAGCAGGTGGACGAAGCGGACGTAGGGCAGCACGCGGCGACTCTAACGCGGGCCGGCTCTACCGCGGTCGTCTCACGGCGCGGGGTCGAGGAGCGCGTCGGGGACCGGCGGCAGGCCTTCGTCCTCGTCGTCCTCGCCGTCGTCCCCGCCGCGGCCGGACCGCCGCTCGAGGACGCCGCCGTTGGCCTCGGCCTCCGCGAAGGCGGCCTCGGCGCGCCGGCTGATGCGGTGGCCGCGCGCGCCGAGCTGGGCGAAGGCCTGCTCGCACTCCGCCTGATGGGCCTCGTGGTAGGTGCGATCGAGGCACTGCTGGAAGCCGGCCGGGAGCTCGCGGCAGGGGGCGAGCATCTCGCGGCGCGTGGGCGGGGCCGGCATGTCGTGGCCGGGGCGCTGCTGAGCGCGCACGGACGCGCCGAGCATCGCGCGGAGCTGATCGCAGGGCTCGTCGTCGGCGTCGACGCTCGCCGTCTCCTCGGCGAGCTCGCGCCGGAAGCGCTCGAGCTCGGCCGCGCTCGGCCGTGGGGCCGGCCCCGGCTCGGGGCGACCGCCGCCGCCGCCGCCACCGCCGCCGCGCGATCCCGCGAGGGCCTCGCGCTCGATCTCGGCCTGCTCCCGCGCCCGGTCCGCCGCGCTCCGCTCCCGCAAGTTGGCGTGCGGGTTCGTGAGGTAGGGCGACGGCGCCTCCTCGGCCTCGGGGCGCGGGCCGCCGGAGGCGATCGGGGTCACCTCCGGGCGCTCCTCCCCGCAGCCGAGGCCGACCGCGAGCGCGAGGACGAGCAGCGACGCGCGGGCGGCGCTCACCGGGTCTCGAAGACCGCCGCGCTCGCGTGGCCCGTGCGCAGGCTCGTGTGGAGGACCACCACCGCCATCCGGTCGCCGCGCTCCGCGACGAAGGTCGTCGGCGCGTCGCCCATAGGCCGGCTCGCCTCGAGGCCGGTCGGATCGACCGAGAGCGACCAGCCCTCGGCGGTGAGCGCGCGGTGGAAGAAGCGCTCGAGGTCCGCCTCGTCGCTGCGCGTCTCGTAGACGGTCATCACGTGCGGCTGGCCGCGCTCGAAGCCCTGGAGCACGCGGCGGGCGGACGGCGGCCGCGCGATCCCGTCGGGGTCCTCGCCCGGGACGTCGCCCTCCTGGGGGAACATCGCGCGGAGGTTGAACGAGCCGCTCGTCCAGAGCGCGACGAAGTGGGTGCTCCCGCCCGACTCCTCGGCGAAGACGTAGCGGGCCTCGCCCACCTCGGCGACGTCGCCGGTGTCGCCGTAGCGGTGCAGGCGCTCGACCAGCTCGGTCGCCGTCACGCTCTCTGGCCCGAGGTCGAGGCAGGCCACGTAGCCGCGCTCCCCGTCGTCGCGGCGCAAGGTCGGCGAGCGCAGCCCCTCGACGCCGTCGGCCTCCGGGTGCTCGGCCTGGAGCTGCGCGAGCTGCTCCATCAGCTCGCCGTCCGCCGCGTCGCAGCGCGCCTCGAAGCGGTCGAGCAGCGACTCGACCGAGCCGGCCGCGACGCCGCTGCTGAGGTGCATCACCTGCCCGTTCAGCACCACCTCGCGCGGCGCGGACTGCGTCTCCGCGTCGCTGTAGCGCATCATCCGGCCGCCGAGGTCGAGCAGGCCCTCCGAGAGCTGCGCCTCGGCGCGGTGGTAGGCGCCGCCGATCGCGAGCGCGGCCCCGAACGCGACCACGAGGCCGACCGTGACCCAGCGCCGCCGGCGGGGCGCCCGCTCGCGCGGCGCGTCGGACGGTCGCGAGGCCGGCTTCATCCGAAGAACATCCCCCAGGCGACCGACCAGAAGCTCCGATCGCCCTGGATCTGCTCGTTGCAGAGCAGCAAGAGGTTGTGTCGCATCTCGACCGAGCCTTCGCCGAGCACCGCGGGGCGCTGGATCGAGGTCGAGCGCTCGCCCTCGATCTCGCTGAAGCGCATCCCCGGGATGAGCCCCGAGCCGAAGAGCAGGTCGACCACGCCGCCGACGAACCCCGCGTCGCTCGACGGGGCCGGCCGGATGTCGGTCGAGCCGCCGTCGCCCTCGCACGCGTCGTAGGCGTGGGCCCAGACGTGGGCGCGGGTGAGCTGCGCCATCGCGATGGCCTTGTGGTGGCGCTGCTGCGTGTACCAGATGCCCCCCCAGATCGCGACGAAGATGGGGATCATGATCACCGTCTCGGTCGTCGCGTGGCCGGCGACGTCGCGCAGCAGCTCGAACACCGAGCGCCGGCGCGGCTTGAGCTTGGGGCGGGCCATCAGTGCACCACCGTCTCGTCGAGGCCGCCGCCCGGGAGCGCGCCGCTCAGGCCGCTCAGCGCCGCGCCGACCCCGCCCGGGCCCGCGGCCGAGGTGCGGAAGCGACGCAGGCGCGCCCGCCAGTTCATCGCCCACATCCACTCGCGCCAGTCGTCCTCCTCGTCGTCGAACATGAACTCCGCCTGCGCGAAGCTCAGGTCGCCGAACTCCGCGAGGTCGCTGTACATCCCGCCGACCTCGTCGCCCTCGCCCCAGGTCGCCACCGCGACCCCCGTCTGGGTCCACGCGAGGTCGTGCTCGCCGAGCATGTAGGCCTGCACCTGGTACTCGTCGTTGCCCTGCTCCTGCGCGGCGTCGGTCACCCGCTGGAAGAAGCCGAACTGACACCAGACCTGCGACTCGCTGATCACGGTGGTCATCCCGAACGCGATGCCCACGCCCTGGTAGACCGAGTTGTGCGACCAGAGGCGCGCGTTGATCGGGGCGAGGATCGCGACGTAGGGGGCGACCTTCTCGTTGCAGGCCCACGTGTCCATGTCGTCCTCGACCGGGAGCTCGGGGCGGATCGGGAGCATCACCCCGTTGTCGGTCACCGGGTCGTAGAACTCCGCGTAGCGCTGGACCCGCGCCTGGGCCGCGAGCGGCACCCCGACGCGCAGCCCCATCGCGTAGGCGTGCATGCCCTCGTTGAGCCCGTAGACCGCCTCGTAGGTGAACGCGTCGATCGTCTCCGCGATCCCCCACTCCACGCCGTGCTCGATCGCGTGGGCGCACGCGTCGCAAAACGACCAGCAGAGCGAGCAGACGAAGGTCGCGGCCGCGGTCGCGAAGCCGAGCATGTTGGAGATGACGGCCACGGTGGCCGCGACGACCGAGAGCGCGGCCATGATCATGTTCATGAGCGCGATGAGGTTCATGCCGCGCGCATGCACCACCGCGGCGCTGAAGGCGGCCGTGTCCGACGCGTCCTGCATCCGCTCGCGGAACATCACCGCGTCGCCGATGCCCCAGACGTAGTAGATGAGCCCGACCAGCAGGACGGCCATGAAGACGCCCATGACCATCGTGGCCCCCGCCTGGTCGGCGACCAGTCGAGGCTCGCGCTCCTGCCGCGCTGTGAGGCGCATCGTCCGTCCAACCCTACCGGGGCGGGGTCACCGTGTCGACCGCGCCCGCGCGCGTCTACTGCAAGATCCGGAGGCGCCCCGACGGCGGGGCGAACCGGCGCGGGCGGGCGAAGAGGCTCGGGTCCGCGGACCCCAGCGAGGGCCGTGGACAGTGCGGATCTGGCGCAGCCGCCTGGTCCGCGGGTGCGCAGCCCGCGCGCCCCATGGGACCGCGGGCTTTTTCTTGGACCGTTCCGGGGCGCGGCTGGCTCTGCTCCTTGCGAGATGCTGTTGTCGAGCGCGATGAACGAGCCCGAGCGCCCGCCCGAGACGCCTGGCGCGCGCGTGCGCTGGCTGTCGGAGGGGCCGCCCGACGCGGAGCTGGTGCCGCGCGCGCGGGCCGGGGACGCGTGGGCCTCGCGGCTGCTCTACCGCCGGCACGTCGGGATCGCGATGCAGACCGCGCTGCGTACGCTGCGCAACCGCGCCGAGGCGGAGGACGTGGTGCAGGACGCGTTCATGCTCGCCTTCTCGCGGCTCGACCAGCTGCGCGAGCCCGGCGCCTTCCGCGGGTGGCTGACCCGCATCGTCGTCTCGGGCGTGCACCGCCGCCTCCGGCAGCGGGTGGTCGAGCCGCTCGATGGCCTCGACGCGGAGGCCTCCCCGGCCGCGAGCCCCGCGGTTCGCGCCGAGCTCCGGCTGCTCGACGAGGTGCTGGACAAGCTCGAGGCGGAGGACCGCGTGGCGTGGACCCTGCGCTACGTGCTCGGCTACAAGGTCGAGGAGGTGGCCGACGCGTGCGAGTGTTCGCGATCGACCGCGAAGCGCCGGATCCAGGCCGCGCACGCGGTGGTGGAGCGCCACGTCTCGATGGGGGTGCTCGATGGATGAGCCCCGACCCCTCGAGCGGCACCTCCGCCCGCCCGCCGACGACGCGGACGTCGACCGCATGCTGCGCGCGTTCGAGGCGCGGCAGGAGCTGAGCCGCCAGGACCCGAGCCCGGCGCCCGGCGTCCGGGAGCCCGAGGGCGGCGCGCGCGGTTCGCGGCGGGCCTGGGCCGTCGGGGCGACCGTGGCGGCCCTCGCGGTGGCGGCCGCGGTGGCGCTGTGGCTGCGGCCGCCCGCCGCGGCGCCGAGCTCCCCGGGCGAAGCCGGCCCCCTCGTCCTCGCGCGAGGCCACGCGCTCCCGTCCGACCTGAGCGCGCGCGAGGACCCGGCGACCTACGCGCTCGACGACGGCTCCCGGATCACCCTCGCCCCGGACACGTCCGCGCGCGTGCTCGCCAACGACGCGCGCCGGCTGCGCGCGCGCCTCGGCCGCGGCCGGGCGACCTTCGAGGTGACGCCGGGCGGGCCGCGTCGCTGGATCGTCAACGCAGGCCGCGCGCGCGTGGAGGTCCGCGGCACACGCTTCTCGGTCGGCGTAACCCCCGACGCGGTCGAGGTCCGCGTGGAGCGCGGCCACGTCGAGGTCCACCATCCGTCGCTCCCGGAGGCGGCCGACCTCTACGCGGGCGACAGCCTGCGGCTCCCCGAGGCCTCCGAGGCCTCCGAGGCAGAGCGCACGTCCGCGTCCGCGGCGCCGTCCGACCGGGCCGCGGACACCGCCGAGGTCACGCCCGCGCCGGCCTCGGTCGCGTCCCCCGAGGTCGATCGCGCTCCCGCGCCCCGCCCGGACGAGGCGGAGACGCGCGAGGACGGCTGGCGCGCGCTGGCCGCGCGGGGCGACGCCACCGGGGCCTACGCGCGCCTCGGGGCCGAGGGGCTCCGCGCCGAGGCCGAGGGCGCGTCCCCCGAGGACCTGCTGCGGCTGGCGGACGTG
>JAUHXR010000350.1 GCA_030426845.1 Polyangia bacterium
CGGGCCGCCGCGCTCATCGCAGCCCCTCGAGCGCGGCGAGGATCGCGCCCGCGTCGAACCCGGGGACCGCGTCGACCCGCCCGTAGAGCTGGCGCAGGTTCGCGAGGCGCCGGGCGGTGAAGTCGTGCACGAACACCGCCGGCGCGTCGTGCCCGGCCTCGCGCAGCGCGCCGAGGATCAGCGTGCCCTGCTGCTCCTTGAGCCAGCGTGCCGCGCGCTCCTCGTCGCCGCCGAAGCGCCGCGTCGCCGTCCCCGCCACGTCGCCGATCAGGTCCGCGGGGGCGGCCCGCTCGAAGCGCAGATCGATCAGCATCGCGTCCGCGCCCCCCGTCGCCGCGGCGAGCGCCTCGGCGCAGGACCGCGCGGCCGCGATCTCGAAGGCCGACGCGAGGAAGAGCCGCGCAAACTCCTCGTACTCGTGCCCGTCCTCGATCACCAGGAGCCGCGCCACGGCCCCGGTTGTACCAGGCTCCTCCATCGCGTGCGCGCTCCGTGAAGGACCTCGGTCGACGAGCCTCAATCGGCGCGGAAGAAGCGCACGGTGACGCGCTTGGCCCACTCGCCGCCCTCGTCGGCCGGCTCCACCGCGATCGAGCCCTCGTAGCGTCGGAGCGCGGCCGTCACGAGCCCGAGCCCGCGGTCGATCCGCCGGGCGTAGATGTCCTCGGTGGTGAACGCGGCCGGGCTCGTGTCCCGCACGTGGATCAGCACCGTCTCCTCGCCGGTCGGCTCGAGCGCGGTCTCCACGTCGAGCCCGATCCGCCGCGGCGGCGCCCCCTCGCCGACCGCGAGGATCGCGTTGCGCACCACGTTCTTGAGCACGAGCACGAGGTCGACCCGGAACACCTCCACCTCGGGCGCGGGCTCGGGCGCGCGGATCACGACCTCCTCGAGCGTTACCTGACCCGCCGCGTACTCGCGCCGCACCTCGTCCACCACGTCGCGGAACAGCGCCCCGTCGACCGGCGTGCGGGTGAGCGCACCCACGAGGTCGCGGAGGTAGACGTCGAAGCGTCGCAGCTCGTCGTGCGCGCCCTGCAGCCCCCGCGGCGCCGCGCCTCCGGCCGCGAGCTTCGGCTCGAGCCGCGCGATCGCGTCCACCGCCCGCTCTGCCGCGCCGAACCGCCGGTCGCCGCGCGCGAGGTCCTGCTCCAGCCCGAGCGCCCGCTCGAACGCCGCGAGGTGCCCTCGCCACGCCGCCTGGATCGGCTCGCCCTCGTAGAGCCGGCTCGCGAGGAAGGCGCGTTGCGCGTCGGTGGCCGTCCCGGCGCCGAGCGCGTCGACCGCGTCGCCCACCGCGCCGATGCGGTGCTTGAGCAGCTCGTGCCTTAGGCTCCCGACCAGATAGGCGATCGCGGGGTGGAGCTCGGGCCGCCGCTCCGCGAGCTGCTCGAGCGACAGCGACCGGCGGCGGGTGCGCGCGATGAGCACCGCGACCGCGGCGAGCGCCAAGAGCAGCGCGAGGAGCGCGACCGCGAGCGGCCACGCCGGCGTCGGGGCGGCCGGCGCGGCGGGTGGCGCGGCGGCCTCGGGCGGAGGGGAGGGCGGGGCCGCGAAGAGCCGACTCCCGTCCGGGTCGAGGCGCGACAGCTCGGCCGACGCCTCCTCGGCGCGCGGGTCGTGGGGGAGGAGCGCGAGGAACTTCCGGTAGTACTCCGCCGCCCGGATGAAGAGGTGCGCGTTGTCCTCCGAGCGCTCGCCGAGGTCGCGGAACGCGCGCGCGAGCGGCAGGTAGAGGCGCGGGTCCATCGGCGCGACCCGCACCGCGCGCTCGAAGGTCCCGCGGGCGTCGGCGGCCCCGCGCTGCACCTCGCGGATGCCCTCCAGGTAGAGCGGCTCCGCCTCCGCCAGCAGCCGCCGCGCCTCGCGCCCCTCCGGCGTCCCGGGGTCGATCGCCGTCCACGCGCGGTAGGCCGCGGGGTCGCGGTCGATGTACCAGAGGGCGCGCGCCTCGGCCCACTGGGTCGCCACCGGCACGCCCGCGTCGGCCCCGCCGCGCAGATCCGCGCACCCGGAGACGATTCCCCCGGCCAGCGCCCCGAGGGCCAGACGGAGCGCGACGACGGCGACGGAGCGGGGCACGGACGGTGGGACTCACGGTATCGCAAACGCTTGGAGCCGGGGCGGGACTCATGGAGACTCCCCCCAATGCGCGCGAACCACCTCCTCGCCGCGGCCTGCGCCGCGGGCATGGCCGCCGGCTGCGGCGGCCTCAGCCTGAGCATGGTCGACTCGGCCTACCGCCGACCCAGCAACGTCGCGGTCTACTTCACGGTGGACACCGCGGGCGGCAGCCCCGTCGCGGGCCTCGAGGCGGACGATTTCCGCATCTACGAGGACGGCTCGCTCGTCTCGGTGGCCGAGAGTCAGCAGACGATCGTGAACCCGGAGGTCGCGGCCGAGCACTACACGCTGTTGCTCGTCGACATGTCGGGCAGCGTCTCCGAGAGCGACCAGGTCCCGCTCATCGAGCAGGCTGCCCAGGAGTTCACCTCGCAGCTCGAGTCGCACCAGCGGGTCGCGGTCTACGTCTTCGACGGCTCGGAGGACATCCGCGCGATCACCCCGTTCACCCGCAGCGGCGGCGCTGCGAGCGCGGGCGCGGGGCGGCTCTCGTCCTACAACGCGCGCGACCCGTCCACGAACCTCCACGGCGCGGTCGTCGCCGCGATCGGCGAGCTCGACACCGCCCTCGAGCGCTCGCGCGTCCCGCTCCGCTTCGGCACCGTCGTGGTGTTCACCGACGGAACCGACCGCGCGGCGCGCGTCACCCCGCGCGAGATGGCCGAGGCGATCGAAGAGAGCCCTTACGACTTCTTCGCGATCGGCGTCGGCGACGAGATCAGCGAGCGCGTCCTCGGCGACGTCGGCCGCGAGGGCTACGTCATGGTCGCGGACCGAAGCGCGATCCGGAACGCGTTCCGCGGCATCAGCCAGCGCATCGTGGAGATGACCCAGCGCTACTATCTCCTGAGCTACTGCAGCCCCGCGCGCGCCGGTGTGCACACCGTCACCGTCGAGGCCCTCGCGGAGACCGGCTCTGGCTCGCTCACCTACGAGTTCGACGCCGAGGGCTTCGGCCCGAACTGCGACCCGAACCGCCCGCCGCCCTTCGACACCTCCACCGGCGGCACCCCCCGCACCCGCTCGCGGGCGACCCGCGGCTCCCGCATCCAGGTCCGCGCGAGCGCGGGCGGCGAAGGCGGCAGCGCGACCGTCGAGGTGAACCCCGAGGGCGGCGCCGACTGAGGCGTCTGGTAGCCCCGGTGGGGTCTGGGGTCGCGCCGAGGTGTGACCCCCGAGGCCACACCGCCGCTCGCGATCCCACCCCCAGCGCGCGGCCCGCCGCTTGCTCATGACCGGATCGTCCGCGACCCGCGGGGACGATCGGCATCGGGGCGGTGCACGGGGTCCCCGCGGGTCGCGTCTTCATCTGCGGGCCTGGACTCTCTGCCCTGGAGACCGGGGCGAGGATCGCGTGCGCCACGGCTCGGGTGCTTCACCACCTCGAGCAGCCGCCGCTCACGCTCCCCGTGTCCGCCCTGCGATAAGCTCCGCTCATGGAGTTCGACGACGTGCGCACGGTGCCGCTCGATCGGGGCAATGGCCTGTGCGGGCTCGATGTCGTCGAGCACCAGCTGCGGTTCGTCGCCGGGCCGCAGCGCGGCGAGGAGCGGGTCGTCCGCGCGCCCACCGTGTCGCTCGGCACGGCCGCGCACAACGTCGTCGTCCTCACCGACGACACGGTGAGCGGGCACCACTGCGAGATCGTGGTCCGCGGCGGGCGCGTGGTCCTGCGCGACCTCGGGTCCACCAACGGCACCCGGCTCGCGGGGGTGGAGATCACCGAGGCGTTCCTCGCCCCGGGCATGGAGATCGCGCTCGGGGAGACCGTGATCCGTTACTCGCTCGCGCGCTCCTTCGAGCCGGTCGAGGCCTCGGCGGCGGAGGTGTTCGGGGAGCTGTGGGGGAGCTCGGCCGCGATGCGCGAGGTCTTCGGCATGCTCGAGCGGGTCGCGGGCTCGGAGCTCACGTGCCTGCTGCTCGGCGAGACCGGCACTGGGAAGGAGCTCGCGGCGCGGTCGATCCATCAGGCGAGCGCGCGCGCCGACGGTCCGTTCGTGGTCGTGGACTGCGGGGCGATGAACCCGAACCTGATCGAGGCGGAGCTCTTTGGTCACGAGCGCGGCGCGTTCACCGGAGCCGACCGCGCGCGGCCCGGCTGCTTCGAGCTCGCCCACCAGGGCACCGTGTTCCTCGACGAGATCGGCGAGCTGCCTCACGAGCTGCAGCCGCGGCTCCTGCGGGTGCTCGAGCGCCGGGAGAGCAAGCGCCTCGGAGGCCACACCCCCGTCCCCCTCGACGTCCGCGTCGTCGCGGCGACTCATCGATCGCTCCACGAGATGGTGGGGGAGGGGACGTTCCGCGACGACCTCTACTACCGCCTCAGCGAGGTGACCGTCTCGTTGCCGCCCCTCTGCGAGCGCACCGAGGATCTGCCGCTGCTCGTGTCGCGCATGCTGACCGAGCTGGGCCGCTCCGACCTGGCGGTGACCCCCGACGCGATCGCCGCGTGGGCGGCGGAGAGCTGGCCGGGGAACGTCCGGCAGCTCCGCAACGCGGTGCGGCGCGCGGCCACGTTCGCGACCGCCGGCGTCATCGACGCGGCGCTCCTCGCCACGCTCCCGCCGAGCGGCCCGCCGACCCGCACCTCCGAGCCGCCGGGCGCCGGAGGTCTCTCCATCGCGGTCCGCAGCGAGCTCTCGCTCAAGCTCGCGCGCGCCGAGTGGCTCGAGCCTCTCGAGCGCAGCTACCTCGCCGCGGTGGTGCGCCGCTTCGGTGACGATCACACGGCCGCGGCGGCCCACGTCGGGATGCACAAGAAGTCGTACGCGCGGCTGCTGCGCCGCCACGGGCTCGCCGACTGAGCCGCCTCGGGCAGGAGCCTCAGGGCAGGAACACGCGGCCCGCGAAAGGTTGGTTGCACTCGGGCATCATCCCGGCCGAGCAGTCGATGCCGGCCGGTTGGACGCGGTTGTGGTGGTTGCGGCCCCAGCAGTAGAGCTCGCCTGCCTCCGTGACGGCGCACGCGTGGGCCGTGCCAATCGAGACCTCGGCGGCTCCCTCGAGCGGCCGGCCGTCCTCGAGCTGCACGAAGGCGGAGCCCGCCTCGTCCGGGAGGGCGGCGCCGAGCTCGCCGAAGCGCGCTCCGCCCCAGCAGTAGACACGACCCGATGAGAGGCGCGCGCAGCTCGACAGGCCCCCGGCGGCCAGCTGCTCGATCCGCTCGCCCGCCTCGCGAGGGACATCGACGGTCGACGCGGCCGTGGCGGCGACCACGTCGGTCGCCATCAGGCCGCCCTGGCAGGCGCCGTCCGACGCGGCCGGGTCCACCTGCGCGCAGTCGTTCTGCCCGAAGCAGCGGACCGCGTCGTCGAGCAGCGCGCACACGTGGGAGCTCCCCGTGGCGAACGTGCCGACAGGGCTGAACGTCGGCACCTGGCGCGCGGAGGGTTGAAGCGCCAGCGGGCCGCCGGTCTGACCGCCGCGCCCATCCCCGAAGCAGAACAGCGACCGGGCTCCGGTCGTGCCGCAGGTCGTCTGGTGGCTCGTCGAGAGGGCCATGAGCGGAGGCGTCTCGGAGGCCGCGGGCGGCGTCAGAACGGGCGCCCCGACCTCGCCCTGCCCGAGCTGACCTTCGCGGTTGCGACCCCAGCACCGCCAACGGAACCCGCCCGCGCTGGTCGTCAAGCAGGTGTGCCCGCCTCCGAGCGCCAGGCCGACCGCGCCGCCGAGCTCGCTCGCCTCGAGGTCGACTCGCACGGGGGTGGCGTGCGAGGTGGTCGTCCCGTCGCCGAGCTGACCGTCGTCGTTGTTGCCCCAGCAGTAGAGCGCGCGTCCCCCGGCCGCGTCGACGATCGCGCACGAGTGCCCGTTCTGGGAGATGATGTCGTAGCCGCCGGCGGCCAGCGCGATCACGTCGCCGTCCGGCAGATCGACCCGCGACGGCGCGGCGGAGAGGTCGAAGGCGCCGTTGCCGCACTCGCCGCTCATGTTGTAGCCCCAGCAGTACACGCCGACGTCGCGGACGGCGGCGCAGGTGTGCCCGCGGCCTGCGGCGACGTGCGCGATGCGGGGGGCGCGCAGGACGATCTCCACCGACGGGTCGTCCTCGCGCACGTCGACCGCCCCCAGCGCGATCACCCGATCCGGATCCGGCGTGTCCGCGGCGTAGGCGATGGCGGTCAGGCACGCCGGCGACTGCGGCAGCCGCACGTTGCCCTCGGGCTGCTCCCCGGCCGCCGCCGACCACGGAGGGCAGTCGCTCTCAGGGCACGCGGCGGGCTCCTGATCGCACGCGCCGAGGGCGACCGTCACCTCCACGAGCTCCGCGCGCTCCGCGAGCGCGGGGTCCTCGAAGCGCACGCGGATCTCCGTGGGGGAGGCGCAGCCGAGCAGCGCCGCCGCGACCATGGCGGCGCGGAGGATGACCTGGAGCTCGTCCGCGCGCGGCACGCCGGCCAGTATCACAAACGGCGTCGTGTCGAGCCACGATCGCGTAGGCTGTTGGCGGTACGAGGCGCGACGTGGATGGTCTTCAAGAGCGGAGCGCGCGCGTCGCTGGACCGCGGACGCGGCTCGGCTCGTCGCGCGTACCCACCCGATCGGGGCGATGCCGCGGGCTGTGGGCCGCGCTCGCGTTCGCGTGCGGGGCGCTTCCGTCGACGGCCGACGCTCAAGACGCCCTCGTCGAAGAGGGCGTGGCGGCGATGGAGGCGGGGCGCTTCGAGGTGGCCGAGGCCGCGTTCGAGCGCGCGGCTTCGGCCGAGGGCGGGCTCACGCGAGACGGGCTGCTCCGCCTGCTCGCGCGACGCGCCGAGCTCCACTTCGCGGCCCGCAGTATCGAGGCGATGCGCCGCGATCTCGTGCGGCTCGCGTCCCTCGCACCCGACTATCCCCTCGGGGACCACGTCGCGCCGCAGATCCGCAGCGTGTTCGACGAGGTCCGGGTCGGCGGCGGGGCGCTGCGGCTCGAGGTTCGCGCGGAGCGGACCGCGCGAGGGGCCGAGGTCTCGGCGCGCGTTCACGGGGACCCGGGCGAGCTCGTGCGGCGCGTCGACCTGCGTGCGCGCGCGGCGCCAGCCGGCGCGTGGGTCGAGGGCGAGCGTGGGTCGGTGGAGGTGCTCGGCGCGGCGCTCGACGGCGTGGACGTCGAATTGGCGGCCGTCGGCCCGGGCGGCGCGGAGCTGGTGCGTGTGTCCCGGCGTGTCGCGCTCGGGATCGCGCCTGGGGGCGTCGACCCGAACGGCGAACCGGGCGCCGACTCGGCCGACGTCTCGGAAGAGGACTGGGTCGTTGGGCTGACGATCGTCCTCGGCGCGCTCGTGCTCGGCGGCGTGGCCGTGGGCGTCGGGTTCGCGGTGGACGCCGGGAGCGCCAGCCAGCTCGGTCCCCCGATCATCGAGTGGATGTGACCCGGCGGCTCGACCGCGGCTCGCTCGACGGGCCGGCGCTCGACGCGGGATCGTCGATCGCCACGTTGGTTGACGAGTCGACGGCGCACGGCGAACGGACGGTCGAGGTCGACGCGGAGCTGCGGAGCGCGCGCAGCGACGAGCGCTACCGGCTCGCGTTCGAGATCGCCTCGGGCGGCATGGCGACCGTGTACCTCGCGCTCATGGAGGGGCCCGGCGGCTTCGCGCGGCCGGTCGCGCTCAAGCGCATCCACGACCACCTCGCGAAGCGCGCCGAGTTCGTCCGCATGTTCGAGGACGAGGCGAGGATCTCCGCTCAGATCGTGCACCCGAACGTCTGCCAGGTGCACGACTTCGGCATCGCGGACGGGCGCTACTACCTCGCCATGGAGTACCTGATGGGCGAGACGCTCTCGCGCGTCATCCCGCGCGCGGTGCAGGCGAGCGGCCCGGCCGACCCCCGCTACCGCGCGCTCGTCGCCTACGTGTTCCGCGAGGCCTGCGACGGGCTCCACGCGGCGCACACTGCGACCGCCGTGGACGGGACGCCGCTGAACGTGGTCCACCGCGACGTCTCGCCCCACAACCTCCTCGTCAGCTACGCCGGGCAGACCAAGGTGCTCGACTTCGGCATCGCGCGCGCGGCGGACCGGACGACGCGCACCCGGACTGGAGAGATCAAAGGCAGCCTCGCGTACACGTCGCCCGAGCAGGTGCAGGGCGCTGACACGGACCTCCGCTCGGATGTGTGGTCGCTCGGGGTGTGCCTCTACGAGTGCCTGGCCGGGCAGCGCCTGTTTCGTCGGGACTCGCCGGCGGACACGCTGTTTGCGGTGGTGTCGGCGCCCATCCCCAGCCTGGCCGAGGTCCAGCCGGCCGTGCCGGCGGCGTACCGGGCGGTGGTGGAGCGCGCGCTCATGCGCGACCCGGAGAGGCGGTGGCCGAGCGCCGCGGCGATGCGCGACGCCCTCGTCGAAGCACAGAAGGTGGACGGCGTCGTCATCACGGCGCCCGACGTGGCGCGCTGGATGGACACGCTGTTCGTGGACGGCCGCGAGCGAGCGCTCGATCTCGTGCGACGCGCGAAGACGCGGCCCGCGCCTCTCCCTGCGCCGGACGCCGCGGTGAGCCCCCCGCTCGCGGCTGCCCAGCCTCGTCCCGGGCGGGCGCGGTGGGTCGCGGTCGGCGTCGCCGCGGCCGCGCTGCTGCTCGGAGCGGGCGTCCTGCTGGGTCGCTTCGCGCAGCCGTCGGCCGGCGCGGGCGGCGCGCCGAATCTCGAGGCGGTGGCGTCGAGCGACCGCTCGGTCGGAGCGTCAGGCGAGGCCGAACCGCGCGCCGCCGAGGCCTCGCCCCTCGAGCCCGTCGCGGCGCCGCCCGCCGCGGAGGGGCGCTCGTCGTCCGATCCCGAGGTCGCCCGCGACGACACGCCGGCGGCGGCCGACGCGGACGCGGCCAGCGCGGGAGAGGAGGCGGAGGCCTCGCCGCCCGTGACTCCGGCCGCGCGGCGTCGCGATCGCCCCGCCGGGCGTGGCTCGGTCAACGTGGTCGTCGCCGGCGGCTGGGGTGTGGTCTATCGCGGGGCGCGCCGGCTCGGGCAAACACCGTTGACGCTCGAGCTCCCGGCCGGTCGCCACGTGCTCACGGTGCGCGTGGCCGACCGGCCGCCGGGGCGGCGCGTCCCGGTCCGGGTGCGGCCCGGCGAGACGACCCCCGTCGTGGTGCGCGCGCGCTGACCGCCGCCGCC
>JAUHXR010000351.1 GCA_030426845.1 Polyangia bacterium
GGCGGGGACGAGAAAGTCGAGACCGTGGGGCGGCCTCACGCGTCGAACCGCCTCCGTGCGACGACGACCTCGACCGACCTCGCTCCTCCTGGCCGCCGCGGCGGCGCTCCTGCTCCCCGGACTCGTCGCCGGCCTGGCTCGCGCGCAGGAGCCCGCGCCTCGCGCCGGCCGCGCGCTCTCGGTGACCGGCGAGAGCCCCGCGGTCTGGCTCGGCTCCGACCGCGTGTGGACGCCGGGGGGGAGCTCGTTCCTGAGCGCCTGCGGCGCGGGCGGATGCGCGCCGGTGATCGCGTCGGGGCTCTGCGAGGCGCCCTCCTGCCCCGGCCGCGGGGGGGTCCACCGCGTAGCCCGCGGCGTCGCGCCGGTGTCCGACTGGCCGACCGACTACGACGGCTTCACCCGCGAGCGCGAAGCCCTGATCGCGGATCCGGAGCTCGTCGCCCTGAGGCCCCACCTCGTCACCCACCCGGAGCACGCCGCGCGGCAGGCGGAGGCCGCGCGATCCCGGGCCGCGGAGGAGCGCGAGCAGCGACGCCGCGCCGAGGACCTCCGCTGGGTGAGCCGCCACCGGGACGGCGACCGGCTCGAGCTCGCGCTCTCGGCCGACCTCGCGACCCTCGCCGAGCTCGGTGGGAGCTTCGCCGGCGGCACCGCCTCGGTCGGCTACGTCGCCGTCCTCCCGGCGCGCGACGCGGACGAGGACGGCGGCCACTTCCTGCCGACTTTCCTCTTCGGCGACGTCCTCGGGGTCGCGCTGCGCGTCCACGCGCTCGCCCGCCTCGACGACGCCCCGGCCGCGCGCTGGATCACGGCGATCGGCCTCGCCCCCGTCCTCGAGAACCGGTTCGAGGACTCGGTCGTGCGGATGCCGACCTTCTGGGGCACCGCGGTGCCGGAGGTCGGCGCGATCCTGCGGAGCGACACCGACGTGACCTGGTACGTCGCGTGGGACGCGCCGTTCTCGTTCCTCGTCGACCACGACCTCGCGATCGACGTGGCCGCCCGCGTCTTCCTCATCGACGAGTGGCTCGAGCTCCCGGACGACGCCGAGGAGGGGCAGGACGATCCGGCCGAGGTCCTCCTGATGCTCTCCGTCGGCGCGCGGCTCCCCTGAGCGGCCCCGCTCCACGCAGCTCGGGTGCCGACGGCTCCTCGACGTCGAGCGTCGACCCGGCTTGGCCGCGGCGCCCCGCCGCCCTATGGCAGACCCATGAGCTTCGCCATCCCGGCGCCCGAGGTCACCGACGCGCAGATCGACGCGCTCGCCGAGCTGCTCGACGGCGGCCCGGTGGCGGTCCTCACCGGCGCGGGCTGCTCGACCGAGAGCGGCATCCCGGACTACCGCGGGCCGGAGACCCGACGCCGCGCGCGCAACCCCGTCAAGTTCCGTCGCTTCCTCGAGGACGACGCGGCCCGCCGGCGCTACTGGGCGCGGGCGGTCGTCGGCTGGACGCGCTTCGCCGACAAGCGCCCCAACCTCGCCCACCACGCGCTCGCCGCGCTCGAGCGCGTGGGCCGCGTGCCGACCCTCGTGACGCAGAACGTGGATCGCCTGCACCAGGCCGCCGGCAGCCGCGCGGTGGTCGAGCTCCACGGCGCGCTCGCCGAGGTGCGCTGCCTCGCCTGCGACGCGATCGAGGCGCGGGACGCGCTCCAGGCGCGGCTGCTCGCGCTCAACCCCGGGTGGGCCACCCGGTCGGCCGAGATGGCGCCCGACGGAGACGCCGAGCTCGACGCCGAGGCGATCGCGCGGTTCGAGGTGGCGGGCTGCGTCGCGTGCGACGGGCCGCTCAAGCCAGACGTCGTGTTCTTCGGCGAGGGAGTCCCGCGCGCCCGCGTCGAGCGGGCCTACGCCGCGGTCGAGGACGCGGACGCGCTCCTCGTGGTCGGCAGCTCCCTCGCGGTCTTCAGCGGCTACCGGTTCGTGCGCCGCGCGGCCGAGCGCGGCAAGCGCGTGGCCTTCGTGAACCTCGGCGAGAGCCGCGGCGACCCGCTCGCGGACCTGGTCGTCCAGGGCCGCGCGGGCGACGTCCTGCCTCGCCTCGCGCGCGCGCTCGGGGTCACGGCTCCCACCGCTCCTCTCGCCCAAGGGCGGAGCGAAGCGCGTTGAGCCCGGCCTCGTCGCCGGGCCACCGGTCCTCGACCCACGCCAGCCCGCGCGCCTCGGCCGCCGCGTCGATCGCGCCCAGCGCGAAGACCAAGTCGTCCACACGACTGAACGGCCACAGGTCGATCGGCCAGCGCGCGTACAACGACGCACGGCGCGCGCGGGAGCGGACCTCGGCCGGCAGCTCCTCCTCATCCGTCAGGCGTTCGACGAGCCCGGCCACGTCTTGCCACACCGCGAGCGCGCGCACGCGCGCCTCGGGGGGCGGACGCCTCGCCATCACTCGCGCGAGCAGCACGAGCCAGGCGAGGAGGCAGGCGGCGCCGACGGCGAGCGCGATCCACGCGGGCATCGAGGTCCAGCGTAGTCGATGCGCGACGAGCTCGGTGGCCCGGGTCGCGAGCCGCGCCGACAAAAAGCGACCGAGGGTGGTTGACTCCGGGCGCCGGAAGTGACGAACTGAATGAAGTTGGCAGGATTGTCGACTTACCCCGGGGGGGAAACGAAAGGCGCCCCCGGGCCAACATCGAGAAAGAGAAGACCGAAGAAGATGGCTAACAAGCTGTTCGTGGGGGGGCTGGCCTGGGCCACCACCGACAAGAGTCTCCGTGACGCGTTCGCAGAGCACGGAGAGGTGGTCGACGCCCGCGTCATCACGGACCGAGAGACCGGTCGTTCGCGAGGCTTCGGCTTCGTGACCCTCGTCGATGACGAGACGGCCAAGAAGGCGATGGACGCGATGAACGGCGCCGAGATCGATGGGCGCTACATCCGCGTGAACGAAGCGCAGGAGCGCGGCGGCGGAGGCCGGGGCCCAGGCGGCCCTCGGCCTCCTCGTCCGGGCGGCCCGCCCGGGGGCCCGCGCAGCGGTCCGCCTCGCGAGCGCACGAGCTATCCGCCGGTCGAGCGGCGCGGCGGGCCTCCCGGCGCGGCCGGCGGTGGCGGCGGTGGCGGCGCAGGGGGCGGTGGCTCCTTCGGTGCCAGCACCCCCCCGACCGAGGGGAAGCCGGCCGGGCGCAAGCGTCACAACGGCGGCGGCAAGCGCAAGCGTGGGCGCGGCGAGCGCGAGGAAGCGTTGGACAGCGCCCGCGGCGAGGGCGGCCGGCGCAAGCGGCGCGGCGGCGGCAACCGCCGCGAGTTCGACGACTACCAGGGCGACTTCTGATCGCTGGCGCGCGCGCTGGCGCCGCGGTCCGATTCGAGCCGAATCGAGCGGCCGCTCGATGACCGCGACGCCGCGAGAGATCGTCGAGCGCCTCGAAGCGCTCGTCGACGCGACCAGTCTCGCGGACCAGCTCACGCGCCTCGAGGCGCTCGCCGCGCGCGGCGCCCTCGACGCGGACGAGCTGGCCCAGGCTCGCCGGCGTGCGCTGGCCGCCGCGCCCGTCGCCGACGTCCGCGCGATCGGTCCGGCGCGGCGCGGGCGGACCCTCGCGATCTCCTTCGACGGCGGCCTGTGTCCGCCCGCCAGCGCTCGCCTTCCGCTCGACGAGGTCGCCCCGCGCGACGGCGCCATCGACTGGCTGGAGCGGGCGGTGGAGCGCTTCGACGTGGCCGTCGTGGGCTCACGAGTCGACCTCGACGGCGCCGAGCCGCTCCGGGCCTGGCTCGCCGCCGCCGGCCTCTCTCCCCACGCCCTCGCGCGCGTCCGCTTCCCGAGCCACAAGCCGCCGGCCGACGTCTACCTCGATGCGCGCGCGATGCGCTTCGTGGGCGCCTTCCCGTCCGCAGCCGAGGTGGCGGCGCACCAGCGCGACGCCTGACGCGTCCGCGCCCAAGGTCTCGCGGCTCGACGCGTCCAAGCCGATGGCGTGGATCGTCCCATTTGGTTGATCCGCGGCCGTGAAGACTCCAAAATCCCGGTCGAACCGCGCGCAGGAGAGCTGATGTCGGAGCAGAAAGAGTCCTCGGTCCTGTTCAACCTCAAGGAGCTCATGAACCTGGAGGAGGAACGCATCCAGGACGAAGAGGACGCCGTCCGGCGCCAGGAGGAAGAGGAGCGCGCCCGCATCGAGGCGGCCGAGCGCGCCAAGCGAGAGGCCGAGGCGGCCGAGCGCCGCGCCGAGGAAGAGGCGCGCCTCGCCGAGGAGCAGCGCCTCCGCGAGCTCGAGGAGGCCAAGCGCCGCGCCGATGAGGAGGAGCGGCTCCGCCTCCAGTTCGAGGAGGAGCAGCGCCGCCGGCTTGCCGAGCAGGAGGCGATGCTCGCCCAGGAGCAGGCGCGGGTCCGCGAGGAGGCCAAGACGCGCAAGGGCGTGCACCCTGGGGTCTTCGTCGCCGTGGTAGTCCTCCTCCTCGGAGGCCTGGTCGGCGGCTACTTCGGCGTGGTCGCGCCGTACATGGCGCAGCACGACGCGGCGGCCGCCCAGGCGCGCGCGGCGGCCGAGCAGCGCGCCCAGGAGGCCGCGGCGGCGGCCCGCCTCGCCGAGCAGCAGGAAGAGGCGCGTCGCGTCGCCGAGCAGCAGCGCCGCGAGGCCGAGGCAACCGCGCAGCGCATCCAGGACGAGCAGCGCGCCCGCGAGGAGGCGCAGGCCGCAGCCGAGGCGGCGCGCAACCAGCGCAACCGTCCCCGCGCCCGTCGCGGCGGCGGCGGCGGCGGCGGCGGGAACAGCTCCCTCGACCGCGCGCTCACCGGCCTCGACGGCCTCTGAGCTTCACGCTCGGGGCCCTGCGGTCGGGGCCCTGCCTGCGGTCGGGGCCCTGCCTGCGGTCGGGGCCCTGCGGTCGGGGCCTCGCGCTCCGCGCGACGAGCCCCTCGCTCGTCGCCCCCCATGCGTCACACCGACGCGAGCAGCTCGCGAATCTCGCGGCGCGTCATCAGCCCGTGGCGGCCCGCGTAGCGCGTGACGTAGCGGCGCGCCTCCGCCGGCAGCTCCGGAGCGACGAGCATCTCCCGCAGCGAGGCCACGATGGCGTGGTGCTCGCGATGCGCCTCGGTCAGCCGCCGAATCGCCTCGAACCGGATCGCGGGGTCGGCGTCCTCGAGGTGGGCCTCCGCGAGCTCGCGGCCCGCTCGGGCCCATACGCGGTACGGCTCGGGGCTGGCCGCGGCGTGCCAGGTCAGCCACGCGTCGAGGACGCGGGCGCGCGCCGCCGCGGGCTGGAGCGCCTCCACCCGGTTGGCCCAGGGCGCGACCGGGGCGACGTCCACCTGCGCCAGGTCGCTGAGCGCGAAGAGCACCGCCGAAGTCAGCGCGACCCCCGCGTCGGCGTCCCCCTGACCGCGCGCGAGCAGGTGCAGCAGGTACGGCGCGGCGACCCGACGCTCCGAGCCGCCCAGCAGGTTGACGAGCCGGACGTGCGACTCGCCGAGCTCGTCGCCCCGGTCCATCGACGCCAGCAGGACCCGGCCGCTCGCGTGGACGCCCCCGGCCCCCGACGCGTGGAGTCGGTCGTACCAGTCCCAGCAGCGCTCGTCACTGTACTCCTCGCCGCCGCGCTCACCGTCATACATGACGCAACCCAAGCTGCGGCGCGCCACGCCCTCGAGGCGCCCGACCCAGCGCGCCTCGCGGGCGGTCAGCGTGGGCAGCGGCGGGAGCGCGGGCCGCGCCACCGTGAGCGGTCGCTCCTGCGCCGCGGCGGCCGCGGACGGCCCCAGCACAGCGGCGACCACCAGGCTCATCAATACAGCAATCTTCATAGCACTCCTCATCGCGTGACCTCCCCCGTGACATGAACCGATCCAGCCCACAGGACGCGCCGCACGCGCGCCTGCGAGAACCCCTGGGACGCGGCCATCGGCGACGGCATGAGCAGGTGGTCGAGCGACCAGCTCACCTCGTCCGCGTCCGTCGTGAAGCGCAGCTCGTAGGCGCGCGGCGCCCCGAAGCCCGGCGGCGGCACCCGCGAGTCGCCCCGCTCGCGCCGCACGAAGGCCATCGAGCCGTCCGGCATGCGCTCGGGCTCGTCCCGGAACTCGCGCGCGAGCGCGACGACCTCGGGTCGGTCCGCGTCGACCCACGCGCGCAGCTCGCCACGCCGGAACAGGTCGCCCGTCGGGAAGGCGTGCCCCGTCGCGCCCGGGACGAGCCGGAGCGTCACCACCACCTCGCTGCCGTCGCGCCGCGCCGCCGCCTCGACGTGGACCGCGCTGCGCAGGAACGCCTCGTCGCGCACCCCGAGGAAGCGGTGGCTCCGGTGCGTTCGGCCCGACGCGTCGGTGACGCGGGGCATGTGGCAGCCCTGGCACTGGACCCCGTCGCGCGCCGCGTCGCTGAGCGCCCACTCCTCGTAGGTGTCCTGCATCGGCTCGTCGGTGGGCGGGTGCCCGCGGGCCGCGCCGCGCTCCGCCGGGAAGTCGAACTGATGGCAGCCCGCGCAGTACTCGCTCGCCCCGAGCTCGGGCACGCGACGGACCGGGTGCGGCGCGCCGCGCCCCTCGCCGGTCGAGAGCACCTCGCCGTCGCGCACGTGGCAGGTCGCGCAGGTCACGCCGTCGTGGGCCGCGAGGCCGCTCGGCTCCGCGCCGGGTGCGCGCTGGGGCGCGTGGCAGTTGCGGCAGGCCTCGAGGGGCTCACGCACGAACGCCGCCTGGAACACGGGGTCGGTCCAGGCCGCGCGGTGCATCGAGCCGCGCCACTCCTCGGCCACGTCGGCGTGGCAAGACGCACACGCCTCCGCGTCCAGCGCGGCGAGCCCTGCGGGCGTCGGCCCCACGTCGATCGGAGCCGCCCCGTGGTTGAAGAGGCCCTCGATACCGCGGATCGCGCCCGCAGGAGCGGCGACGAGGGCGGCGCCCGCGAGGGCAGCGAGGGCGACGGCGGAGGGGACGAGGCGGCGCACGCCCCCGAAGAGAGCAACCTCCGATCCAACCCGCGTCGACGGGTCAGCGCGCGGCGAGCGCGCGGAGCTCGGCGAGGCTCATCGCGCGGAGCCGGGCCGCGTTCCGCGGGACGATCCCGTCCGGGTCCGGGTGCCGGCGGACCGCCTCCTCGATCGAGGCCTCGCGCAGCAGGTGGAGCATCGGGTACGGCGAGCGGTTGGTGAACGCCGCCTGATCGTCGGGCGCCTCGCCCTCGAAGACGTAGTCGGGGTGGAAGCTCACCGCCTGCACGATCCCCGCGAGGCCGGCCTCCTCGATGAGCTCCTCCACCGCGGCGGCCGCGTCGAGGAGCGCGTCGAGCTCGACCAGGCCGCGCGCGAAGACGACCAGCGTCGTCTCGACCTCCGGGCTCGCGTCGAGCCGCCCGAGCTCCTCGAGGGTCGCGCGCACGCAGCCGTCGAAGCCCTCGTCGTCCACCACCGCGACGCGGAGACCGCCGCGGCTGAGCGGCTCGCGCGCGAAGGGGCAGAGCTCGAGCCCGACCACCACCTCGCGCACCCACGCGAGGGTGCGGTCGCCGGGCGAGTCGCTCGCCATCAGAACTCCTTGGGCGGCGTGGGCTCGGGCGCCGTGTCCGCGAACACGAACGACGCGACGAACAGCAGGACGAAGATGGCGAGGAGCACCACGAGCGCGTAGCTGAAGTCGGCGTAGGCCGCGTAGGCGAGGCCGGCGATGATCGGGACGAGCGCCCCCTGGACCCAGCGCCGCCCGTGGGTGTTGAACGAGAAGCCCGGCTCGCGCTTGGCCTTCTCGACCACGCGGTCGTAGATCACGAGGAGCACCATCGAGCCGAGGCCGATCAGGGTGAACATGAGCCACATCGAGCTCGGCTCGTAGGTGTTCCAGAGGAGCTCGCGCGCGCCCCAGGCGTCCACGTCGGCCGCGGCGTAGAAGCGCTCCAAGACCTCGCCACGCTCGAGGTCGGCCGCGCCGGGCACGTGGAGGTGCTCCTCCATGTAGCGCCGCGCGAGGTTGATCTTGTCGCCGTTCTCCTCGTACCAGTTGCCGGCCACGATGCTGCCGATCGACCAGCCGATGCCGACCGTCATGTTGACGTAGCCCATGTACTGGCCCTTGCGGCCGGGCGGCGCGATCGAGCTCAGGTACCGCATCTTGGTCGGGCTCGCCATCATCTCGCCGACGCTGAACACCGCGATCGCGCCGAGGATCATCCAGCCGCTCATCCCCCAGCCGAGCATGTAGATCCCGAGCGCGGAGACCGCGATGCCGATCACGATCGCGACGAGCGAGCGGAGCTTGCCCGTCCAGTAGCCGACGAGGAACGCGAAGAGGCTGATCAGGAGCGCGTTCAGGTTGATCATCCACTCCTGCGTCAGGTTGCCCCCGTTGACCTGGGGCACCGCGCCCTCGCTCGTCAACGAGACGAGCATGTCCGCGGCCGCGCGCGAGTCGATCCAGTCGTCGATGAAGTTCGGGAGGATGTCGAACAGCTGATAGAACATCAGCCAGAAGCCCGCGAACGCCAGCGTGAAGAAGAAGAGCCTCGGCTCGAGCAGCCCCTTCACGGCGTCCAGCAGCAACGTGAGCGGATCACGGTCATCGACCTTGTCCTTCTTCGGCTCCTTGAAGAAGAACAGCGGCACGAAGTTCAGCGCGATGCCGGCCGCGCAGACGAGGAACACGTACTCCCAGTCCATCACCCGGAGGTAGGCGGCGAGGAACGGCCCGATGAAGCCGCCGATGTTCACCATCTGGTAGAAGAGGCCCCAGCCGAGGCCCGCGGCCTTGTCGGGCATCTGCTGGGCGATGAGGCCCTGGACGCCGGGCTTGAAGATCGCGGTGCCGAGGGCGAGGAGCATGGCGCCGGTCGTGAAGATCAGGACGACGTGGTCCACCCCGGCGCGGCGCGCCTCGGGGAGCGGCATCCCCGCGACCGACTCGGCGAGCACGATGCAGTACCCCATCAACAGGTAGCCGGCGATCTTGAGCACCGTGCTGATCGCGATGGTGAGCTTGTAGCCGTAGCGGTCCGCGTAGGTCCCGCTGAAGACGGGGACGAAGCTCTGCACGAGGGCCCAGAACGCCCAGATCTCGCCCTTCTGCGCGTGCGTAATGCCGGGGCCTCCGTCAAGCACCGACAGCACGACGAACACCGGCAGGACGGGTGCAGATCACGGCCTGAGCACTCGGCGCTGTTAATCCCGCTCGCTCCGTGTTAACGGGGTGCATGCCGAAGAAGAAGAGCAAGCGCCCTGTGAAGCTCAAGCCCGCGCAGGACGAGCGCGA
>JAUHXR010000016.1 GCA_030426845.1 Polyangia bacterium
GGGCGGCGCCTTCGGCGGCGCGCTCGGGCGGGGCAGCGGCGGCGGAGCCGACGAGGTCGCGGGCCCTGCGGCCAACGGCGTCGAAGGTCGAACGCTCGAGGACCGCGCGGTGGGAGGCGTGGCAGCCCGCGGCGGAGCCGGCGGCGGGATCGACGCGGGCTGCGCGGGCCGGGGCGGGGGCGGCGCGGCGGGCGGTGGGGGCGCGGCCGGCCGCTCCACGAGGGGCGAGTGGACCTCGTCCTCCAGCTCGCCCAGCAGCCGATCGAGAGTGTTGTCGCGCCGCGGCGGCTTCGCCTCGCGAAGCTCGCTGACGTCGACGTCCATCGTCTCGGTCGCAGGATCGGCGTCGCGGTGGTCGACCATCGTGGGCAGGTCCGGGCGCCGACGATACGATCTTCGGCCGACCAGACCAATGGGGGAGGCCCCTACGCGCGCGAGGCCGGAGCCTCTCGGCCCCGGCCTCGTCCCGCGGGTCCGCGACGCGTCTCGCTACGCGGCGTGCAGCTCGAGGTGCTGGAGCTTCTTCTTGAGCTTCTTCTTCGCGCGCGCCTCGAGCTGCCGGGCCCGCTCGCGGCTCACCCCGAGCTCGCGGCCCAGCGAGGCGAGCGAGACCTGCTCGTCGACCATGTACCGCTGCTCCACGATGTAGCGCTCGCGCTGATCGAGGCCCTCGAGCGCCTCGCCGAGATGGGTCTCGAGGATGCGCTGGCGCTCCTCGTCGATCACCCGCAGCTCCTGGCTGTCGCCCTCCTCGAGCAGGGTGTCCTGAAGGGTCGCCCCCGAGTCGTCGAAGAGCGGCGCGCTCAGCGACACGTCACGCGAGTCGAGGCGGCGGAGCATCCCCTCCATCTTGGACTCGGAGACGCCGAAGCGGTCGGCCATCATCTGCAGCCGCTCGCGATGGTCGGCGCTGAGGTTCGCGACCTTCGCGCGCTCGCGGCGCAACCGGAAGAACAGCTTGCTCCGGAGCGGGCCCGAGCCCGCGCCGACCATGGTGGTCGACTTCACGACGAGGTCGAGCACGTAGGCGCGGATCCAGTAGCCCGCGTAGGTCACGAAGCGGGTGCCACGGTCCGGGTCGAACTTCTTCACGGCCATCATCAGGCCGAGGTTGCCCTCGGCGACCAGCTCCGAGATCGGGATCCCGTAGCGGCGGTACTGCAGGGCCACCGCCACCACGTACCTCAGGTTGGCCCGCACGAGCGCCTCGGCCGCGGCCTCGTCACCGGCCTGAACGCGGACCGCCAGATCGTGCTCGTCCTCGCGCGTGAGGGTCGGGATCTTTCGGACTCGCTCCATGTATCGCTGGATGGGCTCGTTGGCAGTCATCGGTTTCCTCGGTTGCGTTGGATAACGTTACGTAACGTTATCTCGGGTGCGAGGTCAAGCCCTACGTTCGGACCTCGACCCTCGGGGTCCTGACAAACTACGGGTTTCGCCCTGAAAAGCCCGTTAAGTTCTGTGAAGCCTTGGTTCACAGACGGTTGTACGGGACCGCTCGAATGACGCGATGAGACGTTTCGTAACGTCAGATACGACGGCTCGCCGCGAAGCCGTAGTCTTACGTAACGTCAGGTCCACATCGGCGGCGTCGGACGCGCGAGATGCCGCGAGCGCGCAGAGGGGCGCGCTCGAGGTGGTCGATCGCCGGGCTGTCGCGGACGCCGGAGCTCAGGCGGAGAAGCTCGACCCGCAGCCGCAGGTCGACTTCGCCTTCGGGTTCAGGAACTTGAACCCCGCCCCGTGCAGGCCCTCGACGTAGTCGATGGTCGTCCCCTCGAGGTACTGCAGGCTCATCATGTCGATGTAGAGCGGGATGCCGTGGCTCTCGAACCTCGAATCGAGATCGGTGGTCTCGTCTTCGAAGAAGAGGTCGTAGGTGAAGCCGGAGCAGCCGCCCCCGATCACCCGTACCCGCAAACCCTGCTCGCCGAGGTTCTCCGCCGCGCGGATCTCCTTGACCTTATCGCCAGCCTTCGAGGTGAGCTCGATCATCGCAAGGCGGACTATAGTTCCGGGGATATCGGACCGCAACAGTCCGATTTGGTCGGCGGCCACGATAGGGGCCTAGCTGGGGGCCACCACCTCGAGCACCGTGGCGGCGACTCCGCCCGCGTCGAGCGCGGTGCCGGGGGCAGCGTGGGCCCGCTTCACGTAGCCGAGCGACAGCCAGCGTCTGGCGGCCGGATCGTACGCGCGCGATCGCAGCTCGCCGACCGACGCCTCGCCGAGCCGCAGCGGCGCGCCGGCCGGTGGCTCGTCCGCGCTCTCGAGCCGGGCCAGGTGGCGCCGGAGCTGCCCGCGGCTCTCGAGCATGCAGACCACCTCCTGACCGACGTAGCAGCCCTTGTCGAAGCTCACCGCGAGCGCCTTGATGCCGGCCTCCTGCGGGTAGACGCCCTCGCTCAGATCGTCGGGGTAGGCCGGCCGGCCGGCGCGCAGGCGCGCGAGCTCCCACCCGGCCGCGTCCACCGGGCCGCCTCCCACCGCCCGCGCCGCCTCGTCGAGCGCGGCCTCGACCGCGTCCGCCTCGCTCGGCTCGAGCACGAGATCGCGGCCCGCTGCGCCGAGGCGTCCGCACGGCCAGCTCGGGCGATCGCCGACCACCTCGGCGCTCGCCGGCCCCTGGACGCTGAGCACCACGCGCGGCAGCGGCTCGAGGTCTACGTCCTCCATCACCAGGTACCGCTCGAGGTGCGCGCGCAGCGTGTCGCGCTCACCGCCCGGCACGATCAGCCAGAGCTCCTCTGCCGTGACCCCGAGAACCCAGGCGTCCGAGACGACCCGGCCCTTCACCGTCACGAGCAGCGTGTAGACCGCGCCGCCGGGCTCGAGGAAGGCCACCTGGTTGGTCACCTGCCCGTTGAGCCACGCGCGCGCCTCGGACCCACGGACTCGTATGCCCATGTCGTCGAGGCGACGCACCCCGGCCGTGCTCCGCAGCCAGTCGGCCTGCTCCGCTCGCTCGTCCATGCGGCCGATCCTGGCGCCCGGGCCCCCGCGGTCGCAAGGCGCTTGCGTCGGACGGGCCGGCCGCACCCCGCGCGGCGGGCGCGATCGGGTGTGAACCGAGGTCTACATCGTCGGTCCCGCGGCCGGCTTCCACCCCGGACGGACGGGTGGCTTGGTCGTTGCTACGTTGATCCGCGATCCCATGACGCGAGCCCACCTCCTCCTCCCGGTCCTCGCGGCGCTTGTCGCGCCGTCCCTCGTCCCGTCCTTCGCCGACGCGCAGGACTTCGACGGCGGAGGCGAGCAGGCGATGCTCGCGCGCATCAACGCGATGCGCGCCGCGCAGCAGCTCACGCCGCTGGTCCGCCATCCGGGGCTCGACGCGGCGGCGCGCGCGCACTCGGTCGACATGGCCCACCAGCAGGCCCTCACCCACGTGTCGGACAGCAGCGGCACGCCCGCCGACCGGGTCCGTGCGGCGGGCGTCCGCGCGTCCTCGGTGAGCGAGAACGTGGCCCTGCACCGGGACGCGGGGGCGGCGCACGAGGCGCTGATCGGCAGCGACGCGCACCGCGCCAACATGATGGCCGCCGACGCGACCCACGTCGGCCTCGCCGCGCTCCGCACCGAGCAGGGCGTCTACGTGACCCAGGTCTTCGCGTCGATGGGCGCACCGGCTCCCGTGGCCGAGGCTCCGCCCGCGCCCGCGCCCGCGCCGCCCGACATCCAGCCCGCGCTCCCCGCGCCGTCCACCGAGCTGGTGGACGAGCCCGCGTCCGGCGGCACCATCGCGGCGCCGATGCCTCCGCCCGCGATGCCTCCGCCCGCCGCCACCACGCAGGCCCGCCGTCCGATGGGCCAGCCGCAGCTCGAGGTGCAGCCCGGCTCGAACGGCACGGTGGTGATCGCGCGCGACGGCGCCCGCGTGCTCGCGTACTGGGTCTACGGGAGTGGCCGCTGGTGGTACTACCCGTACCCCGCCAACGCGGTCCCGGGGCAGCAGCTCCAGGTCGACATGTCGGTCGAGGGCCCGCCGCCCGGCTTCCCCGCGCACCCGAACGGCGTGGGTCCGAGCCAGTTCGGCGCGATGGCCGCGCCGCCCGCGCGCCCGATGGCGCCGCCGCCTCCGCCGCCCGGCCGTCGCATGGTGGTCCGCCCCTACGCCGGTTCGGTCCAGGTCAACCCGGGCACCGTCTACTACGCCGTCCCGCCGCCGCCGCTCGTCGGGCGGCCCACGCGAGCGTGGCGTCGCGCGTACCGGGTCTGGCAGCGCGACCGTCGCCGCTGGGACCGCCAGCAGCGCATCCTCCGTCGCCGCTCGCTCTGAGCCACGCACCGTCCGAGCGCCCCGCTGGCGCTCGGTCGCGTCCCGACCGCCCGGCGCGTCGACCGCCGCTCGCGCTCAGCCGATGGGAGGCGAGAGCCGGCCCGAGCGGACGACCTCCGGTCCCGTCTCTCCCTCGATCCGCAGCCCGCCGTCCGGCGTGACCCCGCGCAGGACGACCTCGCGCCCGTCGAGCCGTACCCGCGCCCCCCGCCAGGCGAGCCGCGCGTCCACCGCGCGGGCGATCGGCGCGGGCCCGTGGGCGATGAACCGGTCAACCTCCTCCTCGATGTGCCCGAGGAGCGAGGCGAGCAGGGACGACCGATCCAGCGGCGCGCCGCGCTGGAGCCGGAGCGAGGTCGCGGTGAGATCGAGCGGGGGCGCGAAGCGCGCGCGGTTGACGCCGACGCCGACGCCGATCACCGCGCTCGTGACCCGGGCGCCGACCGAGACCGTCTCGACCAGGATCCCGCAGACCTTGCGGTCCCCGAGCAGCACGTCGTTCGGCCACTTGAGGGTGGCGACGGACGCGCCGTCGAGCGCGACCTCGATCGCCCGCGCGACCCCGAGCCCCACCGCCAGCGTGAGCGGGGGCAGCCGGTCGGGGCTCAGCCCGGTGCGCGCGACGATCGAGAAGTAGAGGTCCACGCCGGGCGGCGAGTCCCAACCGCGCCCGCTCGAGCCGCGGCCCGCGCGCTGATGATCCGCGACCACGACGTGCCCGTCGGGGCAACCCGCGTCGGCGGCGGCGCGCGCGTCGTCGTTCGTCGAGCCGGTCTCCTCGCGCAGCTCGAGCGAGCGGCCGTAGCGACGCGTGGTGAGCGCGGCCGCGACGTGCAGAGCGCTCAGGTCGGTCACGTCCAGTCGAGGCCGAGGTCGACCGCGCGCGCCGAGTGCGTGATCCCGCCGACGCTGATGCAGTCGACGCCGGCCTCGGCGATGATCGGGATGCGCGCGAGGGTGACGTTCCCCGACACCTCGACGATCGCCCGGCCGCCGACGCGCTCCATCGCCTGGATGAGCGTGGCGTCGTCGAAATTGTCGAGCATCACGATGTCCGCGCCGGCCGCGAGGGCCTCGTCGAGCTGGGCCATCGTGTCGACCTCGCACTCCACGCGGCTCGTGTGTGGCGCGAAGGCGCGCGCGCGCTCGATCGCGGCGGCGACCCCGCCGCAGGCCGCGACGTGGTTGTCCTTGATGAGCACCGCCGAGGAGAGGTCGTCGCGGTGGTTGTGCCCGCCGCCGCACCGCACCGCGTAGCGCTCGAGCGCGCGCAGCCCCGGCGTGGTCTTGCGGGTGTCGGTGATTCGCGTCTTCGCGCCGGCGGGCAGGGCGGCGACGAGGGCCGCCGTCTTGGTCGCGACCCCGCTCATCCGCTGCGCGAAGTTCAGCGCGACGCGCTCGCCCTTGAGGATCGGGTTGGCGCGGCCGTGCACCAACGCCGCGATCGCGCCCGGCTCGAGCACGTCGCCGTCCGCCGCGCGCCGCTCGACGCGGAGGGTCGGATCCACCGTCGTGAACACCGCCTCGAAGACCGGCAGGCCGGACAGGACCAGCCGCTCGCGCGCCCGCAGCACGCAGCTCGCCTCGACGTCCATCGGGACGGTCGCGTCGGTCGTCACGTCGCCGCGGGCGAGGTCCTCGCGGAGCGCGCGCTCCACCTGATCGCGGATCGTCAGCTCGGGCAGGGGCGCAAGGTTCATGTCCAGCTCTCCACCGACCAGCCTCGACGGCGGGCCTCCCGCGACAGCAGCGGGTCCGGGTTGATCACGCGCGGCTCGCCGACCGCGGCCAGCATGGGTAGGTCGGTTACGCTGTCCGTGTAGAACGCGCTCGCGCCGAGGTCCACCCCGCGCGCGTCCGCCCAGCGCTGCGCCTCGGTCACCTTGCGCGGCCCGTAGCAGAGCGGCGAGGCGAGCCCCCCGGTGAAGCGACCCTCGCGCACCTCGACGTCGCTGCAGATGACGTCGTCCACGCCGAGCATCGCGGCGACCGGCTCGGCGATGTACCTCGAGCTCGAGGTGAGCAGCGCGCACGGCGTGCCCTCGGCGTGGTGCCGCGCCACCTCGGTCCGGGCGCGCACCGTCACGTGAGGGAAGATCTCTTCCTCCACCCAGGCCGCGCACTCGGCGCGGAAGGCGCCCTCGTCGACCCCGGCGAGGGTCGCGGCGGCGGCGGCGCTGATGCGCTCGGCGTCGAGCCGCCCGAACGTGTAGAGCAGGCTCCACCACGTGACGCGCGCGAGGTCGCCGACGCCCATGCGCCGCTGCCGCACGCGCCAGCGGACGTAGAGCGGGCCGGTGTTGACCCGCACGAGCGTCTTGTCGAGGTCGAAGAACGCGGCGCGGCCGGGGGCGGTCGACGGGAGCCTCGTCACAGCCAGCCTCGCTCGAGCGTCTCCGCCAGCAGGTTGCTCATCGCGTGCACCGCCACCGCCGCTCCGATACCACCGCGCCACGCGCGGAGCACGCCGAAGAGCAGCGCGGGGAAGAACACCGCGAGGCGCGCCGGGTGGGGGATCGACACGAAGTGAATCGCGGCGAACAGCGCGGCCTGCAGGAGCAGCGCCCGCGGCTCGACCTGCACGCCGAGCACGCGCGGCCCGGGCCCGAAGGCGTCGTGCAGCCGGGTCTGGACGTAGCCGCGGAAGAACGCCTCCTCGGGCAGCGCGATGACGAGGAGCTGGGTCGCCGCGAGCTCGAGGGGCGCCTCCGGGAGCGACAGCGCGAGCTCGTGGCTCGGCTCGTGCCAGAAGTAGAAGCCGACGACGAACGGGGGGAACACCACCGCGCAGACGGCCAGGCCGACGCCCAGCTCTCGGAGGCCCGAGGGGAGGGCGCGCCCGAGCGCGCGGCCGAGGTCGAAGATCCCGAGGGGCCCGGCCGGCCGCTCGTCGTCCGGGTCGGTCGGCTCGAGGACGCCGCCGAGGTCGATGCCCATTCGCCGCATGCCGTCCGGCTCGCGCCGCGCGAGCTGCACCGCGGCCACGAGGAAGAGCCCGGCGATCAGGAGGTGGACGTATCCGTCGAGGCCGGGGAGGGCGCGCGGTAGGTAGGTGATCGCGGCGGTCGCCGCCGTGATCCCGGCGTAGACCGCGAGGACCTCGAGCAGCGGCTTGGACGCCTTCACGGCTGGATCGATAGCAGGCCGACGGAGCGCGCGCGATCCCTCGGGGCCCGGCGCGGTCTTGACCCGGCCCGACCCCACGCTAAACCTCGGCGCTTTCGAGGCTGGCGACGGCCGCGGGGCAGGGGGGGTCGAGGCGAATGGGCGGCGATGGCGTGGTGGGGCGGTCGGCCCGCGGAGGCCCGCGGCGCGAATGATCCCCGAAGAGAAGGTCGCGGAGATCCGGGAGCGAACGGATCTGGTCGCCCTGGTGAGGGAGCACGTCGCGCTCAAGCGCGTCGGGTCGAGCTTCAAGGGCCTCTGCCCCTTCCACTCCGAGAAGACCCCCAGCTTCCACGTCCACCCGGACCGCGGCTTCTTCCACTGCTTCGGGTGCCAGGCGAGCGGCGACCCGATCAGCTTCCTCATGCGGATCGACGGCGTGCCCTTCCCGGAGGCCCTCCGCATCCTGGCCGAGCGCGCCGGCGTCGAGATCGAGGCGATGGACTCCGAGCAGGAGCGCGCCTCCCGGGAGGCCCGCCAGCGCCGCGAGCGGCTGCTCGCGGTCACCGAGTCCGCTGCGGGTTTCTTTGTACAGAGCATGGACGCGCATAGGTTCGGACCGATGGCGTGGGCGGAGCTGGAGCGGCGAGGGATCGAGCGCTCGACCGTGGAGCGCTACCGCCTCGGCTACGCGCCGCACTCCTGGGATGAGCTGGCCAAGCACCTCGCGGAGCGCGGCTACAGCCCCCGGGACGCCGAGCAGGTCGGCCTCATCGTCCCGCGCAAGAGCGGCGAAGGGCACTACGACCGCTTCCGCCACCGGCTGATGTTCCCGGTCACCGACGCGTCCGGGAAGATCGTCGCGTTCAGCGGCCGCGCGCTCGAGCCGGTCGAGGACGACGGCCGCGATCCGCCGGCCAAGTACATCAACAGCCCCGAGAGCGGCATCTACAAGAAGGGCGAGATCCTCTTCGGCCTGCACGAGGCCCGGGTGGAGCTGCGCCGGCGCGACGTCGCGCTGCTCTGCGAGGGCAACTTCGACGTCCTCGCGCTCGCGCAGGCGGGCTTCGCCAACGTCTGTGCGCCCCTCGGCACGGCCTTCACCGAGCGGCAGGCGCGCCTGCTGCGCCGCTTTGCGTCCACCGCGGTGCTCCTGTTCGACTCCGACGCGGCCGGCAAGAAGGCCGCGCGCGCGGCCCAGCCCCTCCTGGCGAAGGCGGGTATCGCCGGCCGCGTGGTCACGCTCCCCGCGGGCGAGGATCCGGACAGCTACCTCCGCGGGCGCGGGGCCGACGCGATGGGGCGGCTCATCGATGAGGCCCCCGCGATCGTCGACTGGCTGATCGAGACGTCTGCGCTCGAGGCGGGCCGCGATCCCCGCGCTCGCGCGGAGGCGATCGAGGCGCTCGGCCCGGTCCTCGCCTCCCTCGACAACCCGGTCGAGGCGCGCCTCTATGTCGATCGCGTGGCCCACGCCTTCGAGGTGCGCGACGTCACCGCGGTGCGTGAGCAGCTCCGGCGCGGCGCGCGCGCGTCCCGCGGACCCCGACGCCGCCCCGAGCCGCCGCCTCAGGTCTCGACGAACGCGCCCGCGTCGCCCCGCCGGCGCTCGGCGCCGCTACCCGGTCTCGAGCTGCAGGTGCTCGGCGCCTTCATCGACCAGCCGAAGCTGCATCAATCCGATTTTGCGGAAAAAATCCACGGCCTTTTGACGGATGCAGATCTTCGCGCCATCTTTGCGGCCACCGCGCGCTGGGCGAGCGCGCGAGGTGTCGACGCCTCGGAGCTGCTTCAGCTCCCGGGTTTGGCGGAGGGCGACGGGCCGGTCCGTGACTGGCTCGAGCGTCGTTTGGCGGTACAAGAGTTCGAGGACGAATCGAGTGCGGCACGTTTCATCGAGCGAGCGATCCCCAAGCTGGAGCGCGATCGCGTCGCCCGAAAGAACCGGCGCTTGAAGAGAGAGTTCCTGGAGGCTAAGCGCGCAGGCGATGACGCGCGCGCGGACGCGTTGATGCGCGAGATGTCGGAGTCGTTCAAGAGCGCTCGGAGCGCGGGCGAGCCTTGAGCGTGATCGACTCCAACGAAGAAGACGGACGTCCCGGCGGGGACGGAGGGGTGAAGATGGCGGAGAAGAACTCGGGTCGGAACGGCAGGACCACCAAGGCGCGCGGCAGCGCGAGCAACGGCAGCGCCAGTAGCAAGGCGCGCGCGACCGCCTCCTCCAAGCCCCCCGCGACCACCGAAGAGCCGATGGCGGCCAAGCCCAAGAACGGGTCGAAGCCCAAGTCGAAGGACCGCGGCAAGGACAAGGAGAAGAGCAAGAAGGAGATCGGCTCGCTCGTCGATCGCGGTCGGGTGAAGGGCTACCTCACGTACGACGAGATCAACGAGGCGCTGTCGTCGGAGGTCACCTCCGAGCAGATCGACGAGCTCATGATCACCCTCGCGGGCGGCGACATCGAGGTCGTCGATCACCCCAACAACGCGAAGGTGAACAAGCAGAAGAAGGCCGACGGCGCCCGCCGCTCGTCGCTCCCGCCGGCGTCCGAGGACGCCATGTACACCAAGAGCAACGACCCGGTGCGCATGTACCTGCGCAAGATGGGCTCGGTCTCGCTCCTGACCCGTGAGGGCGAGGTGGAGATCGCGCGCCGCATCGAGCAGGGCGACGACAAGATCTTCCTCGTCGTGATGAACAGCCGGGTGGGCGTCTCCGAGCTCATCGAGCTCTGCGAGCAGGTCAAGCGCGGCACACGCCGCCCCAAGGACGTGCTGAAGGTCTACGACACCGAGGTGTCCTCCGAGGAGGAGTACCGCGCGCAGATCGCCCGTCAGGTCGACCGCGTGAAGCGCCTCGAAGTGCAGAGCAACAAGCTCCGCGAGGAGCTCGCGGCGAGCCGCAAGGCCACGGAGAAGAAGGACCTCAAGGCCCAGATCGACAAGCTCGACCTCGAGCGCGTCGACGCGGTCCGGAGCATGGGCCTGAACAAGAAGACGATCGACCGCGTGGTCGGCGCCATCAAGGCCTACATCCGCCGGATCGAGCGCGCCGAGGCGATCATCGCCGAGTGTGAGCGTCGCGCGGGCGGCAAGGACGAGAAGGGCATCAAGAAGCTCCTCAAGGACGTCCAGACCAACCCCAACACCGCGCGGCGGGTACAGCGCCGGCTCGGGCTCAGCGCCGACCACCTGCGCAGCCTGCTCGAGAGCATCGCGGAGTCGCAGCGCCAGGTCCGCAAGGTCGAGGAGGACATGGGCCAGCCGGCTCGCGTGCTCCGCCAGACCCACAAGGACCTGCACTTCGGCGAGCGCCTCTCGGAGCGCGCCAAGGCCGAGCTCGTCGAGGCCAACCTCCGGCTCGTCGTCTCGATCGCCAAGAAGTACACGAACCGCGGGTTGCAGTTCCTGGACCTGATCCAGGAGGGCAACATCGGCCTCATGAAGGCGGTCGACAAGTTCGAGTACCGCCGCGGCTACAAGTTCTCGACCTACGCGACGTGGTGGATCCGGCAGGCGATCACCCGCGCGATCGCCGACCAGGCCCGGACGATCCGGATCCCGGTCCACATGATCGAGACGATCAACAAGCTCATCCGCACCTCGCGCTACCTCGTGCAGGAGCTCGGCCGCGAGCCGACGCCCGAGGAGATCGCCGAGAAGATGGAGATGCCGCTCGACAAGGTCCGCAAGGTCCTGAAGATCGCCAAGGAGCCGATCAGCCTCGAGACGCCCATCGGTGAGGAGGAGGACTCGCACCTGGGCGACTTCATCGAGGACAAGTCGGTGGTGAGCCCGGTCGACGCGGTCATCAACAACAACCTCGAGGAGCAGACCCGCCGGGTCCTCAAGACCCTGACCCCGCGCGAGGAGAAGGTCCTCCGCATGCGCTTCGGGATCGGCGAGAAGAGCGACCACACCCTCGAGGAGGTCGGTCAGGACTTCGAGGTCACCCGCGAGCGCATCCGGCAGATCGAGGCCAAGGCGCTGCGGAAGCTGCGCCACCCGAGCCGCAGCAAGCAGCTCCGCTCGTTCATCGACAGCTGAGCCCCGCCCCGCTGCCTGCCTCTGCGCGGCGGCTTGCTCTCCGCTCCAGGGCGGTGTTCCATCGAGACCGTTGCCCCGCCGGTGGCCTCCGCCGCGGCGGGGCGCTCGGGCCCATAGCTCAATTGGTCAGAGCCCCCGGCTCATAACCGGGTCGTTGCTGGTTCGAGTCCAGCTGGGCCTATCGCTTGCGCATACGTCCGATGCGATGTAGTGACGCACGCGTTCACTCCGGCAGCCAGGGAGGACCGAGCGGGTGCAGGACAAGCTGAGGGCTCTAGTGCGGCTCGCGGAGATCGACAACTCCGCACGTGACACGGACGAGCAGCTCCGGGGCATCCCCGAGGAGCTCGAGGAGCGGCGAGCGGCGGTTCAGGCGCTCGAGGCCCTCGTCGGCGGCCAGCGCGGCCAGCTCGAGGAGGCCAAGGCGCTCCTCGAGAGCCAGATCGAGGACTTGAAGCTCCGCAACGACATGCTCGCCCGGGCGCGCGCGAAGAGCGCGAAGGCCCGCAACATGCGCGAGGCGCAGATGGCGGAGCGCGAGCTCGAGTCGGTGCGGCGCTCGATCGGCGACGGCGAGCAGGAGCGCGACCGGCTCCAGGGCCTCATCGATCAGATCGGGAGCATCCTCGAGAAGCCCCTGACGGAGCTCGAGGAGCAGAAGACGGCGCTCACGGAGGCGGAGGCCTCGAGCGGCGACAAGCTCACCACCCTCGAGGCGGAGAAGGCCGAGATCACCAAGGGCCGCGACGAGCACGTCGCGAAGATCCCGAAGCCGATCTACCGCCGCTACGAGCGCATCCGCCCCAAGATCCACCCCGCGGTGGTCGAGGCGGTCGACGGCTACTGCACCGGCTGCCGGATGCGGATCGCGCCGCAGCTCTACAACCAGATCATCGCCGGCACCGACTTCCACCAGTGCCAGGCGTGCAACCGGTTCTTGTTCCACAAGGACGCGATCCTCTGACGGACCCCGGCGCCGCGGACGCACCGCGGCGCCTCCCGACCGAGCGGCTCGGGACGGCCGAGCTCACGCGGGGCCACCGGCTCTGTGCGGCCGGTTTCGTGCGGCCGGTTTCGTGCGGCCGGTTTCGTGCGGCCGGTTTCGTGCGGCCGGTTTCGTGCGGCCGGTTTCGTGCGGCCGGTTTCGTGCGGCCGGTTCTGTGCGGCGAGCGAGCTCACCGCCCGAGCCCGGAGGCCGAGCGAAGGAGCGCGAGGCTCGCATGCGCGCGGACGCGCGCGGCTCAGACGTAGGCCATCCAGCTCGGGTCGGGGACCTCGACGCCGCGGACGACCTGGAAGTAGCGGTCCTGGACCCGCTTGGTGATCGGACCGCGCGCGCCGGCTCCGATCTGGCGGCCGTCGATCTCGCGCACCGGGGTGACCTCGGCCGCGGTGCCGCACATGAACACCTCGTCGGCGGTCCACAGCTCGTCGCGCGCGAAGCGGCGCTCCACGAGGGGCAGGCCCATGTCCTGGATGAGCCGGACCATGGTGTCTCGGGTGATCCCTCCGAGGATCGAGGCGCCCAGCGGGGGCGTCGTCACGACCCCGTCGCGCACGAGGAAGATGTTCTCGCCGCTCGCCTCGCTGACGTAGCCCTGGCCGTCGAGCAGGATCGCCTCGTCGAAGCCGGTCGAGATCGCCTCGCGCTTGGCGAGGATCGAGTTCACGTAGTGGCCGATCACCTTGCCCTTGGCCATGAGCATGTTGACGCCGGGCCGGGTGAACGAGCTGACGCGCGCGCGGATGCCCTTCTGGAGGCCCTCGTCGCCGAGGTACGCGCCCCACTTCCAGACCACGATGCTCACTCGTGTCCGGTTGCTCATCGCGCCCAGGCCCATCGCGCCGTCGCCGACGAAGACCAGCGGTCGCAGGTAGCAGCTCTTCAGGCCGTTGGCGCGGATCGTCGCCAAGCAAGCCTCGTTGATCTCCTCCTGCGTGTAGGGGATGTCGAGGGTGCAGATCTTCGCCGAGTCGAAGAGCCGGCGCGTGTGCTCGGCGAGGCGGAACACCGCGCTCCGACCGTCCTCGGTCTCGTAGCAGCGGATGCCCTCGAAGCAGCCTAGACCGTAGTGAAGGGTGTGCGTGAGGATGTGTACGTTGGCGTCCTCCCAGTTGATGAGCTCGCCGTCCAGCCACACCTTCTCGACCTTGTCGACCATCCCTGGCCCTCCTCGCGCGGATCTGTAGCACACGCGCGCGCGCTGCCCTCGACGCGCCGCGTCAACCGCCGGCGGCGTTGAGCGCGCGCAGCTCGGAGCGCGCGGTCTTGTGGCCCGGCTCGAGCTCCAGCACCCGGCCGTAGGCGGCGCGCGCGTCGTCCTCACGGCCCGCAGCGCGGAGCAGGCGGGCGCGGAGGAGGTGCCCGGCGCTGAGCCCCGGCTCGCGCGCGCAGGCGGCCTCCGCCGCCTCGAGCGCGTGTCGGTGGGCGTCCCCGTCGGACGGGTCCAGCGCGTGGGCGCAGAACGTGAGGTGCAGGGCGAAGCGGGTGTCCTCGGGGCAGAGCGCGGCCGCCTCCTCGAAGCAGGTCCGCGCTGCGCCTGGATCGCCACGGTCGAGGCGCCGGACGCCCCGGCGGAACACACGCTCGGCTTTGAGCTGGGACTCCACGCGGAGGTCCAGGGCGGCCGTGAGCTCCGGGGGCTCGCGAGCCGCCGAGCCGCTCGGCTCGGGCTCGTCCAGCGAGCGGTCGTCGAGGCGCCGCGCGTCCGAGCTGTCCGGGTACGCGCCCGGGGGCGCCTCGAGGCTCCCCGTGAGGACCCGCTCCAGCTCGTCCGACGGTCCCGCGAGCAGCTCCGCGGGGAGCGGCTCGTCGGGCCCGGCCGCCGCGATCGCGCCATGGTCCTCCTCCCGCGCCTCGGCCGCGACCGGGATCGGATCGCGGGGCGTGTCGGGCTCGTCGTGGGCGGGCTCGATCACCGGCTCGATCGCCGAGACGCCGTCGCGGTTCGCGATCGACTCCACGCCCGAGCCACCGCTCGAGCTCTCGTCGACCCAGCGATCATCGGCCGAGCTGCCCACGAGCGAGCCGTCGACCGCCGAGCCGCGGCTGAACGAGCCGTCGACCGTCGAGCCGTCGACTGTCGCGCCGTCGCCCGTCGAGCCGTCGCCCGTCGAGCCGTCGACGACGAACGAGGCGCCGAGCCCAGCGCGCGCGAGGCGGAGCGCGGGCAGGCCGTCGTGCGGCGGCAGGTCGGCGAGCGTCGCCATGTCCGCGAGGTCGCCGAAGCCCGCGCCGTCCCCTCGCGCGTCGGCCGGGGCGCGGCTCGCCGCGTCCGGCGCGCGCATGTCGAGGGTGTGCCGGTCCGAGGGGCCGGGCGGGGGCTGCGAGCGGGCGCGCGTCGGGGACGCGGCGAACGCGATCGCCTCGAGGCACTCCATCGCGTAGAGCATCTGCGCGGCCTCGCCGGCGTCGACCGCCGAGTCGAGGAGCTCGCGCAGGGTGCGGCTTCCGTCGACGCGTCGGATCAGCTCCCCGAGCCCCGCGCCGAGTGGGCCGAGCTGGACGAAGCGAACCAGCTTGCGGGCACGCCCGACGACGTAGCGATCCTCGTAGGCGCGCAGCCGCTCGAGCGCCTTGTGGGTCGGGACGGCGAGCCGCGTGCCGCGGAACACGATCTCGGCGAGCCCCATCTCGAGATCGATCAGCTCGGCGGGGGGAGGGCGGTTCGGCGCGAAGCGGAACGAGCCGCGCTCCCAGAAGAACAGGTCGAAGAGCTTCACGCGGAGCTGCTCGGCCAGCGCCTCCGAGAGCTCGACCGGCGAGATCGCGCCCATCCGCACGAGGACCTCGCCCTGACGACCCTCGCCGCGGCGCACCGCGTCGACCGACTCCCGCAGCGTGGCGCGCCCGATCTTGCGCTGGCGTTGCAGCACCTGGCCCAGGCACTCGCGCACGAGGTTGCTGCGCACGTGGGCGGGGACACCAGCGCGGAAGTAGACGATCTTCTTCGGCTCGGTGCCTGACGTGGTGGCCCGCTCGTCCGGCGGGTGCATGCACACGAGCGCGCCGGTCGCGCGCGCCTCGGCGAGCCGGTTGAGCACCCGCGCGAAGGTCAGCGTCTCGAAGGTGCCGCTGATCCCGGTCTCGCCGTCGCTCGCGGCGAAGGCCACCCGCTCCACCTCCGCCCCCTCCTCGCGGCCGTCCGCGTCGGGCAGCTCCCAGGGCCCGCGGGTCGCGTCCTCGAGGGTGCCCCCGATCTCGAGCTCCTCGGAGCGCAGCGGGCGCGGCCCGGGCGGCTCCGAGCTGAACGCGTGCGGGCGCGGCGGGCCGAGCGGCCTCGCGTCCCACGCGTCGCTCGCCGCGGCCCGCATCTTGTCCGCCTCGAGCTGGGCCTCCTCCGTGTCGAGGACCCGCGTCTCCGCCTCGTGCGGCCGGACCGCCGCCGCGCGCTTCGCGATCTCGGCGACGCGCGGCGGATCGGGGAGCCCGACCCGGATCGCGTAGGCGTCGAGCCCCGCCCCCAGCGACTCGAGATCACCCTCCTCGGGCTCGCGGCTCGCGGTCAGGATCAGCCGCGCGCGTCGACCGCCGGGCATCCACCGGATCGCCTCGGCCGCGCTCACCCCGTCGCGGCCTCCGAGGTCGTAGTCGATCACGATGACGTCGGCGGGATCCTGGATGAACCGGTCCATCGCGCTCTCGCCGCTCGTCACCACCGTCGGCTCGAGCCCCGCCTCGTGCAGCGCGGCCGCGAGCCGGGCGCCCACCGCCTCGTCGGCGTGGACGATCAGGACGCGGCTCACGCGCGGCTCCAGGGCGCGCCCGCGTCCACCGGCCCGACATGCTGCTCGAAGAGCGCCCGGCTCGCCGAGGCGTGACGCCGGTACGCGAAGTCGAGCGCCGCGGTCGGGGCGAGCCCGTCGCGCGCGCGCACGCCGAGGCTGCGCGCGACGTGGGCGCCGGTGCGACCGAGCGTCTCGAGGTGCTCCTTGCGCGGGTCGTGCAGCTTCAGGCTCTGCTCCACCCGTCGGAGGAACGTGTAGGCCTCACGCAGGGCGGCCGCCTCGTCGCTCGCGAGGGCCCCGCTCGCCTCGAGGGCGTCCAGCGCCCGCGCCGTGCTCGGGGTCCGAACCGTGGCTCCGCTCGGGCTGGCGCCGTGGCGCATCTGCAGCCACTGCACGAGGAGCTCCACGTCCACCAGCCCTCCGTAGCCGAGCTTCGGATGGTATCGATCGCGACTTTCGCCAGCAAGCTCGGACTGCATGCGCGCGCGGGTGTGCGCGAGCTCCGCCGGCGGAGTGGGCCCGCGCCCGTAGGCCAGCGCCTCGAAGCGGCGCGTCACCTCGGCGCGCGCGGCCTCGCTGCCGGTGACCGGCCGCGCTCGGATCAGGGCCTGCCGCTCCCACGCCTGGGCGCCGCGCTCGTGGTAGCGATCGAACGCCTCGAAGGACACGACGAGCGTGCCGCGGCTCCCGCTCGGACGCAGCCGGGTGTCGGTGTCGTAGCCCGCGCCCTCCGCGTCGCGCTGACGCAGGAGCTGCATGGTGCGCTGGGCGATGCGGGTGAACGCCTCGGCGTGGGTGCAGCTCGCGCCGCGCGGGGTGGGCGAGGTCTGTCCGTCGCGTTCGTAGAGGAACACGAGGTCGAGGTCGCCGGCGAAGCCCAGCTCGCGACCGCCGAGCTTGCCCATCGCCACGACGACGAGCTCGCCGCTCGCGGCGCCGTGCCGCCCCCGGCTCCACCGGGTGGCCGCCTCGACGCTCACCCGGATCTGCGCCTCGGCGAGCGCGCTCAGCCGATCGGTCGTCTCCGGCAGGTCGATCTCCGCCCCCGCGAACGCGAGCCCGAGCTGAAGCTCGAAGGTGCGCCCCAGCCGGCGCAGCTCGCGCACCGTGACCTCCGGGTCGGGGTCATCGCCCAGCTCGGCCTCGAGCCGCGCGTGGAGGCGATCGATCGACGCCACGCTCGGCGCCTCGCTCGAGAGGAGCTGGTCGAGATCCTCCGGGTGCCCGACGAGCGCCTGGCTGAGGGTGCCGCTCGCGCCGAACAGGCCGACCAGGCGACGCAGCAGCCGCGGACGCTCCAGGAGCAGGCGCTCGTACGGCCATCGGCCGCCGAGGCGCTCGAAGAAGTCGGCGAGGAAGCGCAGCGCCGCGTCCGGGTCGGCCGCGCCCCGCACCTCGCTGAGCAGGGCGCGCCCGAGGGCCGGCGCGCGCTCCTGGTAGACCGCGCTCAGCGGGGCCACCGCGCGCCGCGCGAGCCGCGCGAGGTGAGCCGCCGCGGCGAACGGATCGCTGACGTCGAGGCGCCCCTCGAGGCGCGCTGCGATGGCCTCGGCGTCGTCGCCCCGCGCCACCGCGTCGAGGAGGTCGTCATCCTCGCGGCCCGCCGCGTCCGGCGCCTCGGGCGCGCCCGGCAGCAGCGTGGCGAACAGGGCCGCGACGTCGCCCCGGCGCGCCGTGAGCGCGTCCTCCAGCGCCGCGCCGTCCGCGTAGCCGAGGCTCCGGGCGAGCGCGTCCAGCTCGCCGGGATCCGCGGGCAGCGCGTGGGTCTGCCAGCCGCGGTATGCGTGGATCCGGTGCTCGACGCGGCGGAGCAGCGCCCAGGCTCGCTCCAGGTCCTCGGCCTCGCGGTCTGTCACGAGCCCCGTCGCCCGCAAGCGCGCGAGCGCCTCGAGGGTCCCCGGGACCCTCAGCTCCGGGTGCTGGCCGCCCCACACGAGCTGGAGCGTCTGCACGAAGAACTCCGCCTCGCGGATCCCGCCGCGGCCGAGCTTGAGGTCGCGCGCCTCGTCGACCTTCAGCTCGCGGCGCGACCGGAGCAACATCTCTTGCATGGACTCGGCGAGGCTCGGGTCGACCGCGCGACGGTAGATGAACGGCCCGAGCGCCTCGAGCACCTCCTCGCCGAAGGCCCGGTCCCCCGCGATCGGCCGGGCGCGGAGAAGCGCCGAGCGCTCCCAGGTCCGGCCCCAGGTCTGGTAGTAGCGCTCCGCGCTCGCGAGCGAGTTCACGAGCGGCCCGCGCGAGCCCTCGGGCCTCAGGCGCAGGTCGACGCGGAAGCAGAAGCCGTGCTCGGTGACCTCGGAGAGCGTCTTCACCGCGCGCTGCACCGCCCGGGCGAAGTGGTCGTGAATCGTGCGCTCGCCCGCTGCGCCGTCGTCGGTCCCGTAGAAGAAGATCAGGTCGACGTCGCTCCCGAGGTTCAGCTCGAGGCCGCCCAGCTTGCCCATCCCGAGCACGGTCAGCGGCACCGCCCTCCCGTCGGCGTCGAGGGCGGGGCCGTCCCGCTCGCGCTGGGTGCGCAGGCTCGCGCCGAGCGCGGCGTCGATCACGGTCGCGGCGAGCAGGGCCATCTCCGCGCTCGTCCGCTCGATGTCGGCCAGGCTGAGGATCTCGCGGAGCGCGATGCGGATGATCTCCCGATGCCGGAAGCGCCGCAGGGCGCGGCGCACGTCCGGGCTGTCGACCGGCTCGGGGCCGAGCGCGTCGCCGAGCCCCGCCCGGTAGGTGGCCTCGTCGGAGCCCAGCCCGAGCGGGCGCCGAAGCACGTCCCCGAGCGCGGTCTCGTCGGAGCGCACGAGGCCCAGCAGGGCCGGGGCGTGGGTCTCGAGCAGCCCCCTCGCTCGGGCCGCGTCCAGCTCGGGATCGCTCATCGCCAGAAAAGGCTCGTGTTTCCGGGGTGATGGGGCGCACCGGCCTCGCGCCGGGCGGGCGGTTGACGCCTCCAGGGCCGTAGAGTACAACCCCGCGGCCCTGGCGGGTGGAGTCGTGTGGAATAGCGGCCCCCGTCCAGCGGTAGGCGGGCTCCTGCCCGCTTTTTTGTCCCGCTTCGCCCGCAGAGCCGTCCCAGGGTCGGCACCCCCAGAAGGTTTAGATGCTCTCCCTAGCGACGGTTTACATGTGGCTCTTCGAGCTGGCGCTCCTGCTCCAGCCGCTCCCCTCGGGGGGTGGCGGTGGCGGCGGAGGCGGCGGCGGCGGCGGCGAGGCGGCGGCCGCGTCGGGAGGCGGCTACAGCTGCGCCATGCAGGCCGGCCTCATGGCCGTGATGCTGGTGGTCTTCTACTTCTTCCTCCTCCGGCCCGAGCAGAAGCGGCGCAAGGAGCAGGAGGAGATGCTCAAGAGCATCCGCAAGGGGACGCAGGTGCGGACCTCGGGCGGGATCCTCGGCGAGGTGGTCAGCGTGAAGGAGGACGAGGTCGTCCTTCAGATCGCCAAGGGCACTCGCGTCAACATCCTCCGCTCGGCCATCTCCACGGTGGTCGGCGGCGCCGGCTCGTCGGACAGCGCGGACTCCGAGTCCAGCAGCTCCGACGAGGCGAAGGACGGGGCCTGAGATGGAGAGAAGCTGGTACGCACGGTTCAGCCTCGTGCTGGCCGCGGTGGTCGGGGCCTTCGTCGTGCTCTGGCCGACCCTCGACCGCGTGGAGTGGTTGGGCGCGCCCGAGTGGATCGTCGAGAACGTGGACCGGCAGATCCGGCCCGGCCTCGACATCCAGGGCGGTCTGCGCCTCATGTACACGGTCGACATGGACGCCGCGATCGAGGATCGGCAGCGCGCGCGCGCGCAGCAGATCGTCCGGCGCCTCGGCGAGAACCTCGACATCGTCGACGACGGCGACGTGCCGAACGAGGAGCAGCTCGACGAGATCCGCAGCCGGGTGAACGCCCGCGTCGGCTCCGCGCAGTCGCGCCGCATCTGGTTCACCTTCGGCGAGGCCGACGACGCCGAGCGGCTCGATCGCGATCTGCTCAACTCGCACAGCGACCTGACCGAGGTGAACCGCGGCACGCTGCGCATGCGCCTCGACGTCCAGGAGGAGGGCGACGGGGTCCGCGTGACGCCGGTCGTCGAGTCGGACATCGGCGAGGGCAGCGCGAGCCTGGCGCGGGCCGAGGCCGAGGCGATCATCCAGGACCGCCTCCAGTCCGGCGAGCGGATCACCGCCCGCTCGAGCGAGGGCTTCCGCGTGAGCGCGCCCGCGGCTCGCTTCTCCAACGTCGGCTCGGTCGAGGTCCACGCGGTGGGTCTGCGCCTCCGCGAGGAGAGCATCACCGAGCTGCAGGACGTCGCGGTCGAGCAGGCCAAGGAGACGATCAAGAACCGCATCGCGGAGCTCGGCATCTCCGAGGCGAACGTCCGCTCCCAGCAGGGCAGCATCGACATCAGCGTCGAGGTCCCCGGCGCGGGCGACGATGACTTCCAGCGCATCCGCGAGATCATCAGCCAGACCGCGCGCCTCGAGTTCAAGATCGTCGACGACGGCAACCCGTGGGTCACCGAGCTGACCGACCTGCCCGAGGGCTTCTCGCTGCGGCGCGGCGGCCAGGTGTCGGTCGGCCAGGGCCGCAACGCGGTCGACCAGTACATCTTCACCGAGGGCCCGGGGCCGTGCCCCGAGGGCGTCGAGCCCAACGCGCCCGAGGGCGAGTGCACCGGCCGCACCCGGATGCAGGCCTTCATCCGTTCGCAGCAGACCCAGGGCCGGGTGCCCGAGGGCCGCGCGTTCAGCATCGGCCGCGCGGACAGCGACTCCGACGAGCTCCAGCCGGACACCGAGCCGGACGCGTGGCGGACCTGGCTCCTCTACGAGCAGCCGCCGAACGGCTCCGATCCGGTCGGCGGTGAGCACCTCGAGGACGCCTCGGTCGGGACCGACCCGCAGTCGGGTCAGCCGCTCGTGCTCTTCTCCATGAAGACCGATGGCGCCCGCAAGATGGCGGACCTCACCCAGGGCAACGTCCAGCGCCGCATGGCCATCGTCCTCGACGACGAGGTCAAGAGCGCGCCGAACATCCAGAGCCGCATCTCCTCGAGCGGGCAGATCACGCTCGGCGGCTTCCAGGACTACAGCTCGCTGATGAACGAGGCGAACGACCTCGTCATCGTGCTCCGCGCCGGCGCGCTCCCCGCGCCGATCATGCCGCAGAACGAGCAGCTCATCGGCCCGACCCTCGGCCGCGACTCGGTCGAGCGCGGCGCCATGGGCGCGCTCATCGGCATCGGCCTCGTCCTCCTGTTCATGGGCTTCTACTACGAGGTGGCGGGCCTCGTGGCGGACATCATGGTCGTGCTGAACGTCGTGTTCCTGCTCGCGATCATGGCGTTCTTCAACAGCGACCTGACGCTGCCAGGCATCGCGGGCATCGCATTAACAGTAGGCATGGCAGTCGACGCGAATGTGCTCATCACCGAGCGCATCCGCGAGGAGCTCCGCCTGGGCAAGAGCGCGCGCGCCGCGGTCGACCAGGGCTTCGGGCGGGCGTTCTGGAGCATCTTCGACAGCCAGCTCACCACCTTCATCGCGGGCGTCGTGCTCTACCAGTACGGCAGCCCGGAGATCCAGGGCTTCGCCAAGACCCTGATGATCGGAATCGTGACCTCCTTGTTTACCGGTGTGTTCTGCTCGCGCGTCATGTTCGACTGGCTCGTGCGCGGCCTCCGCGTCAAGCGCCTCCGGGTCGGGTGAAGCCATGGAGTTCTTCAAGCCAGGCCTGATCGTCGACTTCATGCGCCACCGGCGCATCTACATGACGGTGAGCTTCGTGCTCGTCGCCGCTTCGATCATCTCGATCTTCGTCCCCGGGCCGAACTACGGCACCGACTTCCTCGGTGGGACGGAGATCCAGCTGACCTTCGAGGCGCCCGTCGAGAGCGGCGCGCTGCGCCAGACGCTCACCGATCTCGGCTACGCCGGCGCGGACGTCGTCCCGGTGGTGGAGCGCGAGAACTCCTACATCATCCGCACGGGTGACTTCTCCGCGATCAGCGAGGAGCAGGAGACGCAGATCCGGGCCGCGATCACCGACGCGATCGCGGACGTCGACGGCGTCGACGTCAGCCGGATCCGCCTTCCCACGGGCAGCGACAAGGTGCGCGTCCAGCTCACGGGCGGCATCGACCCGTCGGTGCTCCGGACCGCCCTCGAGGGGATCGACATCGCGGTCGTCGACGTCGCGCAGTTCGGTAACGCCGAGGCCAACACCTACGAGGTGCGGCTCGCGGGCGTGGCCGACGAGCTCATCAACGGGCTCCGCGCGGCGTTCCCCGAGGCCGTCCCGGAGACTCGCGCGGACGGCGAGCGTTGGTCGCCCGACCGCATCGAGCGCGTCGGTCCCCGCGCGGGCGCGCAGCTCCGCGACGCGGCGATCAAGAGCCTGCTCTACGCGATCGCGTTCATCATGGTGTACGTCGCGTTCCGCTTCGACCTGCGCTTCGCGCCGGGCGGGGTCATCGCGATGGCCCACGACGCGATCATCACGGTCGGGGTGTTCATCCTCCTCCAGAAGGAGTTCAACCTGACGATCATCGCGGCCTTGCTGACGATCGTCGGCTACTCGATCAACGACACGATCGTCGTCTACGACCGCATCCGCGAGAACATGGGTCGCTACCGCGACAAGTCGCTCTACGAGGTCATCAACATCAGCACCTCGCAGATGCTCTCGCGCACGATCGTGACCTCGGGCACCACGCTCCTGTCGGTGAGCGCGTTCTTCATCTGGGGCACGCCGGTCATCCGCGACATCAGCTTCGCGCTGTTCATCGGCATCCTCATCGGCACCTACTCGTCGATCTACGTCGCCGCTCCGCTCACCGAGTGGATGGACCGTCGCTTCTTCAGCCGAGCCAAGGCGGCCGGCCGCAAGGCGCGCGCGCGGCAGCGCAAGAAGGCCTGAGCTCTCCTCGGGCCCTCCGACGGCGCTCGCTCCCACCGGGAGCGGGCGCCGTGTTCGTTCCGTCTCCACTGAATCCCCGGCGCAGGCGGCCGTCCACCCTACATGCGTCATCTCACCCTCGCCGCCCTCGCCGCCGCAACCCTGCTCGCCTCCCCCGCCGAGGCCCAATGGCAGGCCCGCCAGACCCAGCGGCAGACGCAGAGGCATACGCAGAGGCAGACCCAGTGGCAGACCCAGCGGACCCAGCGGCAGACGCAGCGGACCCGACGGCAGGCGCGCTGGCGCGGACCGCGCGATCAGGGGCGCTGGCAGCGGCCCGGGCCGTACGGGCGGCCGCCGGCTCCCGTGTTCGACGGCGCGGTCCTCGCGGCCTGTGAGCGGGCGTTCGACGGCTCGATCAACGAGCAGCGCTGCGCGTCCATCGCGACCGCGCGTCCCTACGCGGCCGCGGTCTCGGCCATCGAGGCCTGCGAGTCCGCCTTCGACGGGGACTCGAACGAGCTGGCCTGCCTGGAGCTGGCGGTCGGGCGCCGCGACCCGCGGGGCGAGGTCGCCGCGTGCGAGTCGGCCTTCGACGGGGACATGAACGAGCTCGCCTGCCTCCGCACCATCGCGCAGGCCCGTGGCCCGGTGGGGCCCGCGATCCAGGCGTGCGAGTCCGCCTTCGACGGAGACCTGAACGAGCTGGCCTGCCTCGAGCGCATGGCGCGGCGCCCCGACCCGGGGGCGGTCCGGGCCTGCGAGTCGGCCTTCGATGGGGACCTCAACGAGCTGGCCTGTCTCGACGCGATCGCGAACAGCCGCTACGAGCCGGTCTCCCTGATCCAGTGGTGCGAGCGCGCCGAGTCGGGCGACGCGGCGGAAATGGCCTGTATTCGCCGGTTTTCGGGCGGCTGAGGATCGTCCGTCAGTCGAGGTGTCGGGATTCCGTCTACCGGAATCATGGCACTTTTGGCGAGCACCCTCGATACCCCGGCAGAAAGGCCTCGCGCCCGCCGGTCGGATCCGTCACCGTCCGCCGCGATGGAAGGCGCCGCTCAGCGCCCCGAGGCCGCCGCCTCCCGCCCGGTCTCGGGCGAGGGCGACGTCGCGCGGAGCCCGGCCGAATCGTCGGTCGGGCGGCGTGGCGCGGTCCGGGTGCGGCCCGCCGATCCGAGCGCGGCCCGGGCGCTCGGAGACCGGGTCGGCATCGGAGCGGCCGCCGCCCAGGTCCTGATCCACCGCGGGGTGACCGGCGAGGAGGAGGCCCGTGACTTCCTCGAGCCACGCCTCGGCGGGCTGACGCCTCCCGACGCGATGGCCGATCGCGGGGCCGCGGCCGAGCGCCTCGCGCGCGCCTGCCGGGCCCGCGAGCGGGTCGCGATCTTCGGCGACTACGACGTCGACGGGACCACCAGCGCGGCGATCCTCGGGGGCATCCTCGAGCGGCTCGGGGCCGACGTGCGCGTCTTCGTCGCGAACCGCTTCGAGGGTGGCTACGGCTTCTCCGCCCCCGCGCTCGAGCGCGTGCTCGGATGCGACCCCGGCCTCATCGTGACGTGCGACTGCGGCAGCAGCGACCACGCCCGAGTGGCCGCGGCCAAGGCGCGCGGGGTCGACGTGATCGTGGTCGACCACCACCTCGTGCCGGACGAGCCGCTGCCGGCGCTCGCGTTCCTCAACCCGCACCGGCCCGACTGCGGCTTCGCCTACAAGGGGCTCTGCAGCGCGGGGCTTGCCCTCAGCCTGGGCGCGGCGGTGCGGGCCGTGCTGGGAGCGGACCTCGACCTGCGCGCCTGGCTCGACCTGGTGGCGCTCGGCACCATCGCGGACGTCGCGCCGCTCGACGGCGACAACCGGCGGCTCACCAAGGCCGGGCTGATGCTCCTGTCGCGGCCGAGGGCGCGCCCCGGCGTGATGGCGCTGCGGGAGGCGGCCCGGGTCCGCCACGGCACGCCCGTCGGCGGGGTCGACGTCGCGTTCCGGCTCGCGCCCCGGCTCAACGCGGCCGGGCGGCTCGGCGACCCGGAGATCACGCTGCGGCTCCTCCGCGCCCAGGACCTCCACGAGGCGCGCGCGCTCGCGGCCGAGATCGAGCGGATCAACCAGGAACGCAAGGAGCTCACCGCGCGCATCACCCAGGAGGCGATCGCCCAGGTCGAGTCGGTGTACGGCGCCGAGGTGGAGGGCGGGGTCGTCGTCTCGGCCGAGGGCTGGCACCGAGGCGTGGTCGGGATCGTCGCGGCGCGCCTGGTCGAGCGCTTCGACGCGCCCACGGTAGTGATCGGGGTCGACGGCGGCGTCGGCCACGGCTCGTGCCGTACGCCGGACGGCTTCTCCATCTACGACGCGGTCGCACGCTGCCGCGGACACCTCGCGAAGTTCGGCGGGCACGCCGCGGCCGCGGGCCTCAGCCTCGACGCGTCTCGCCTCGAGCGCTTCCGCGCCGACTTCGACGACGCGTGCCGGACCATGCGCGCGGAGCTGCCGCCGCTCGACGCGACCCCGTGGGTCGACGTCGTGATCGGGGACGCCTTCCCGCTCCCCACGGCGCAGGAGCTGGCCCAGCTCGAGCCGGTGGGGGAGGGCAACGCCGAGCCGATGTTCCTCCTCGAGGGCGCCGCCGTCGACCGGGTCGACGTGGTGGGTCAGGGCCACCTCAAGCTCGCGCTCCGCGCGGGCGGCCGGCCGCTCACCGCGTTCGGCTGGGAGATGGGCGATCTCGCCGGCGAGGTCGGCGACCGGGTCGACGTGTACGGCAGCCTCCGCCCGGACACCTGGCGCGGCGGCGGCGCGATCGAGCTCCGCGTCAACGGGCTGGTCTGAGCCCCGCGCTCAGCCCTCGACGGCCGCCTCAGGGGGCCGGAGGTGCACGAGGACGGAGCGGACGCAGACGTGTCCGACGGCGAGGACGAAGGCGGCGTCCATCGCCACGATGACGAGCGACGCGGGATCCGCGTAGAGCCCGCTCCCCCAGACCGACGTGGACAGGTCCAGGTAGCCGTAGTGCAGGAGCGCCGCGAGGAGCGTCCACGCGACGACCGTCTGTCGACGGCGCCCGTCGACGAGGCGCCCGAGCAGCACGATCAGGACTCCGATCGTCGCCATGTGGACGAACAGCCAGTGGAAGAAGTCTCCGAACAGCGGGTCGCCCAGCAGCTCCGGAGCGAACCCGAAGGGCGCGAGGATGTCGGCCGGCCCTCGCACCAGGTTCATCACCGCGAGGAGGACGAACAGGACCCCCGCGACGGTCAGCGTGGTGCGGAAGGCGGGCACGTCGGCGGGCGCGCTCATGCGGCGAAGGCTGGGTTCACGTCGGCCCGGCGAAAAGGGCTCCGGAGCGCGTTCCGGTGAGGCCCGCGTCGTCGACCTCGCGAAGCCGTCGCGAGCCGGAGCCCGCGCGGGACCCCGCAGCCGCTCAGGCGCTCGCGCGTGGACGCCCGGCGCGCCAGCGACGCTCGCTGACCGCGCCGGCCCAGAGCATCGTCAACAGGAAGCCGGCGAGGGCGTAGCCGACGCCGATCACCGTCCAGGCCCAGGCGCTGCCGTCCGACCACATGTTGAGCGTCAGCGGCGTCGGGTCGCGGACCGGTCGCCAGCCGGGGATCCCGAGGCCGTCCCAGGGGTACCAGGAGCTCGGCGCCCACGGCTCGCCGGTCACGAAGCGCTCGAGGAGCCAGTAGTGACCGACCGGTGGGCTCATCTCAGGCAAGCAATGGACGATGACGAGGTCGTCGCGGATGAAGAGCGACGCGGGGTCGAGCCGCATCCCCGCGTGGGTCACCCCGACCACGCCGAGGTAGTGGCTGTGGTCGACGACGTTGCCGAGGACGTTGATGACGATGCCGAGCGCGCCGAGCGTGATGAGCGCGGCCCGCCACGCCCCGCCGCGCCGCATCACGTAGAGCAGCGGGACGAAGAGGAGCGGCGTCACGTGCACCACGAGGCGTGGGCCCCAGCCCCAGTCGCCGTGACCCGCCCACCACTTGGCGATGATCAGGTAGGTGAAGACGGCGGGGATGAGCGCGAAGACGAGCGCGGGCCGGTTTGCGCGCCACATGCGCGCCGCGCCGAAGGGCGCGAGGAGGAGCACCGGCGCGTAGACGAAGATGCTCTTGCCGGGGCTCAGCAGCAGCATGTGGAGGCCGACGGCGAGCGGGGTGCTGAACCCGAGGGTGCCGTCGCGGAGCTGGGAGTAGCCGCGGTCGGCGAGCTCCCCGTACCGCAGCACGTTGTAGCCGAGGTAGAGCGCGAGGAAGGGGAGGAACCCGACCGCGCCCCAGACGAGGAAGCGCACGACCCGCGTCCGATCGGGGCGCAACATCAGGAAGTAGACGAAGGTCGCCAGGCCGATCACCGCGAGCGGCGTCTTCGCGATCACCGCGAGCCCGACCAGCGCGCCGCCGAGGAGGAAGTCTCTGCGCCGTCCGGTCTCGAACGCCTTGAGGTAGGCCCAGAGGCTCCAGATCACGACGCACGCCTGGGTGACCTCGGAGTACATCTCGCGCGCGTAGGACCAGAGCGGCGTGCTGAAGATCAGGAGCACCGCCGCGGTGGCCGCGATGCCGCGGCTGAAGCGCAGGCGTCGCGCGACGAAGAACATCCCGAGCGCGCAGAGCCCGGCCTCGAACGCGGGGTAGATCCCCGCGAAGAGGTGCTGCGCGGCCGAGCCGTCGCCGCCGATCAGCTTGCCCGCGCCGCGGAGCGCCGAGCCGGCGCCGCACTGCAGGATCGCGACGATCGAGTACTTGGAGTAGCGCAGCCCGTCGGGCGCGGTCTGGGCGTCGCGGCGCCCCTGGGCGCCGAGGTCGATCCAGCCGTGGTCCGGGATCGACGAGGCGGCCGCGCACATCTCGCTCGCGTCGCCGCGGATGTGGTTGCGGCCGGTGGAGATCGCGACGACCACCATCACGAGCGCGAAGAGCGCGAACGCGTACGCGCCCTCCCGCGGCGGCGTGGTCGCGGGGGCCGGCGTCCTCGGGGGAGGCGGCGCGGCGTCGGAGGCGGTCGGTGGAGGTGCGACCGGCTCAGCGGGCATCGGCTCAGCGGGCATCGGCTCAGCGGGCATCGCTCGGCTGCTCGCGTACCGGGAAGGACGCGCGCTCGACGCGGTAGACGGTCAGGGTCGCGACGTCGTCGTCGGAGAGCGCCACCGTGCGCCCGGGCGTGAGGCGCGCGGCCGGCCGCGGCGCGAGCGAGAGCCACAGCTCGGGCTCCGCCGCCTCGGCCCGCGCGCCCCCGCTCACGCGTCGCAGCGTGACGCCGCCGCCCGTCCAGCCTTCGGCCGAGCGCTCCAGCGTGAGCCGCTCGATCGCGAGCGTGTCGACCGGCACGACCGGCGAGCCGTGCTCGATCAGCTCGCGGGTGTTCCAGTCGTCCACCGTCCCCGCGATCAACGCGACGCCCTGCGGCCACATCCGGATCGCGCCGGTCACCGGCTCGCGCCCCGGCCACTGCCAGTTCTCCTCCATCGACTCACCGCTGAAGTACTCGAACTCGTGGTGGCCGAAGTTGAACATGTTGAAGAACTCGTCGTGGTAGAGCGTATGCATCGCCCGCGGGTGCAGGCTGTGCGGCCGGCCGTACCAGACGTAGGGGGTGCCCTCGGGATGGTGCTCGACCAGCCACGCGGCCGACGCGTGGAGCACGTCCTCCTCGAAGAAGGGATCCTTGAGGTCGAGCCGGACCTGATCGAGCCCCGGCCACACCGCCGCGACGAGCAGCGCGAGCGCCGCGCCCGCCAGCGCGACTCGCCCGCGCGACGCCTCCAGCCAGGCCCGGAAACGCTGCGTCTTCGCGAGCTCCTCGAGCGGGAGCAGCGCGAAGTAGTACATCCCGGGGAACGCGGCGTAGAGGTAGCGCGCCTCGTTGTGGTCGATGCGGAAGAGCGGCCCGCCGACGAACAGCACCCAGCCCGCGAACAACAGATCGCGGGGACGCCGCCGGACGAGCGCGATGACGACCCCGACGACCGCCGCGCCGAGCACGAGCGGCGAGACGCTGATCGCGAGCATCGGGAAGTAGTGCCACCACTCCTCGTGCGGCCACTCGCGGCTCGCGCCGGCCGCCGCGTAGGACAGCGCCTCTTGCACACTCGCGACGGTGAAGGGTCGCTGGATCCAGGAGAACGCGAGGTAGAGGCACCCGAGGAACACGAGGCCGCTGAGCACCGACGCCAGCACGAGGCCGAGCCAGCGCCGGTCGTTGATGCGGCGGGCCTGCGCGGTCGCCACGAGCTCCGCCGCGCCGATCGCGAAGGGGAGGGTGGCGAACTGGTAGCGGGTGGCGGCCGCGAGCCCGATACACACGCCGACGAGCGCGTACCAGCGCAGCTCGCGCCGGCTGCGCGCGTGGAACCAGGCCGCGTAGGTCGCGGCCACCCAGCCGGCGGAGACGATGTCGCTCATCACGAGCGGCGCGTAGCGGAGGAAGATCCGGTTGCCGATGGTGAGGAGCACGCCCGCGATCGCGAGGCGCCACCCGACCGCGCCGCGGAACGCGAGGAAGACCGCGGCCATCGACACGACGCTCAGGCACGCGCTGAAGAGGTGCGGCGCGATGAGCATGTCGAGGCTCGGCGGCTCGCCCCGGAACGCGTCCACCACCGGCATGAACAGCGCGGGGATGACCGGCGGCTTGTCGAGCGAGTAGTCCGCGTGGACCTCGCCGAGGAAGCGGCGCGCGTTGTTGAGGTAGAGGAACGCGTCCCACTGGTCGATGCGCAGGACGAGCGCGCGGTAGAAGATGTAGGCGACCGTGGCGGCGAGGAGCGCCCCCGCGACCGCGAGGAGCCATCGATCGATCTGTCGCAGGTTCCGCATCGGGCTGGCCAGGGCCGGCGGATTGGAGCAGGCCTGGCCGCGGCCGGCAAGCGCGCCGCGGCCGACTCAGCCCAGCCGCTCAGCCCAGCCGCTCAGCCCAGCCGCTCAGCCCAGCCGCTCAGCCCAGCCGCTCAGCGGCCCGTCCACTCGGGGGCGCGCTTCTCGAAGAAGGCGCGGAGCCCCTCGCGCGCGTCCTCGGTGCCGAGCAGCTCGAAGAGCTGGGTCTGCAGCCACGGGACCGACTCTGCCAGCGCGAGGTCCGCCTGCCGGTGGTAGGCCGCGAGGCCCCGGCGCATCGCGGTCGGCGACTGGGCCGCGAGGCGGGCCACCAGCGCGTCGACCTCCGCGTCGAGCGCGTCGTCGTCCACCGCCCGGTTCACCAGCTCGAGCCGCGCCGCCTCGTCCGCGCTCAGCTTGTCGCCGAGGAGCATCATCTCGAGCAGCCGCCGCCGGCTCACGAGCCGGGCGAGCACCGCCATGATCATCATCGGGAAGAGCCCGCGCTTCACCTCGGGGGTGCCCAGGGTCGCGCTCCGGGCCGCGATCGCGAAGTCGCAGCTCGCGACGAGGCCGAGCCCGCCGCCCATGGCGACACCGTTCACCCGGGCGACCGTGGGCTTGCCCAGGGTGGTGAAGCGCAGCAGCAGGTCGGCGTAGTCGCCCTTCGGCTCGAGCGCGGGGCCGTCGCCGCCGCCCGACATCTGCTTGAGATCGCCGCCCGCGCAGAACGCCTCGCCCGCGCCGGTGATCACCACCACGCGGACCGCAGGGTCCTCCTTGGCGTCGTCGAGCGCGTAGAGCAGCTCGTTGACCATCGCGGGGCCCATCGCGTTCTTGCGCTGAGGGTTGTCGAGGGTGACGGTGGCGACGCCGTCGGCGACGCGGACCGAGAGGAAGGCGTAGGGACGTTCGGTCATGGCCTCGGGGGCGGCCGGCGGCCGCGGTGATGGGGCGCCGAGCGGGGCGAAGGGACGGGGCGAAGGGACGGGCGGTGAACGCGCGGGGCCTCGAGAGACACCCACCAAGACGAGCTGACGGCTAGATATGCGTTCAGGGACGGGCCGGCAAGGGGAGCACCGTTCGGTTGCTGCTCTGCGCGCGTACGTATAAGGTCCGCCCGAGGCTTCCCAATGGAGGGGCGAGTGCCAATCTCACGGAGTGGCTTGATGACGAAGACCGGGTCGATCGCCCTCTTGGCGGCCGCGCTGATGCTCGGCCAGGCGATGGTCGACGCGCGGCCCGCGTCGGCCCAGTGCCCGATGGGCGCGACCCTCTGCAACCGCGTCGGCGCGGACGGCAAGGGCATCCTCGCCGGCGGCATCCTGGGGGCGGAGATCGGCTTCATGATCCCGGCCATCATGGTCGGGGCGGGCGTCCGCGAGATGGACGAGGCCTGGGCCTACATCCTGTTCCCGGTCGCCTTCGCGGCGGGCGGGGCGGTCGCGGGCTACTTCGCGCTCGAGGACCCGCAGCAGATGGACGCCGGCGGGATGGTGACCCAGCAGGGCTTCCCCGAGGTCGCGGTCGCGCTCCTCGCGGTGGGCATCGCGCTGATCGTCCCGACCTTCGTCGGGGTCCTCGCATTAACCGCCTACAACCCCGGCGCGGACGACGGGCAGGGCGCCTCGGGCGACGAGGACGCAGCCGACGACGCCGAAGGCGGGAGCGACGCCCCGGCCAACGAGGCGGTCCCGGAGGAGTCCCCCGAGCAGAGCGCGCTCCGCCGCACCCTCGCGGGCGGCCCGGGCCTGCTCCGCTTCGACCGCGGGCGCCCCCTCCTCGGGGTCCCGATGGTCCACGGCGCGCCGAGCTTCACCCAGGAGGAGCAGGAGCACGGCGGCCTCGTGAACGCGCAGGACGTCCGCGTCCCGCTCGTCTCCGGCGTCTTCTGAGCCTCTCGCGATCTCGCGATCCCGTGAGCCCCGGCGAGCCATTCGCCGGGGCTTTCTTCGTTCGGGCCGCGTCCGCAAGCGGCTGCCGGTGCGCTCAGCCCTCGTCGTTGCCCGGGGCCGGCGCGGGCGGCGCCTCGTCCGCCGCGTCGCGGGCTACCGACTCGACGAAGAACTTCTCGCGGTAGTAGCGCAGCTCCACGATCGACTCGCGGATGTCGTCGAGCGCACGGTGGCTCGCGACCTTGCGCGGCCGCGCCTCGAAGGCGGCCGGCGCCCAGCGGCGGGCGAGCTCCTTGACGGTGCTCACGTCGCAGTTGCGGTAGTGCAAGAACCCGTGCAGGGCCGGCATGTAGCGGACGAGGAAGAGGCGGTCCTGGTGCACCGAATTGCCGGCGAGCGGCGCCCGCCCCGGCTCGCAGTGCTCCTTCAGGAACGCGAGCGTCTGGGCCTCCGCCTCGGCCTCGGTCACCGTCGAGGCGCGCACCCGCTCGGTGAGGCCGGACGCCCCGTGGTGCTCCGTGTTCCAGTCGTCCATCGCGTCGAGGAGCGCGTCGGGCTGGTGGATGACGAGCTCGGGGCCCTCGGCGATCACCTCGAGCTCGGCGTCGGTGACGATCGTCGCGATCTCGAGGATGCGCTCGCGGTCCGGGTCGAGGCCGGACATCTCGAGGTCGATCCAGATCAGGGGGGCTCGGTTGCGGGCGGTCATGGGGGTCCACACTCCAGCAGGACCACGACGTCGCGGTCCACGTAATCGGCGAGCGCGACGGTGCGCGCAGTCGAGGTGGTCGCCACGCTCACCTCGTCGGCCGCCACCAACGTCCCCAGGTCGGACGGGTCGAACGACGCGACGTAGCTCTCGAGCCCTTCGTCGAGGAGCGACAGCCGCACACCGGTGGATCCGCTGCGGACCACCGCCAGGTTGGGCGCGGCGGGGTAGAGCGAGATCCGATCGTCGCCGCCGCCTCCCGGCGCACCGACCGGCGGCCCGACCGACGACGGCCGCACCTGGGCGAGCGAGTAGTCGAACCCGTCCTCGAAGACCGCGTAGACGAACCCGGCCCCGCTCGCGAGCCCCCGGGCCCCGAGCGGGCCGAGGAGGGACTGGCTGCCGGCGTCGTCGCCGCTCACCGGGTCGAAGAAGCGGACGATCCCCGCGCCCTCGGCGACCGCCACGAGCGGGCCGTCGCTCGCGAGGGCCGGCGGGGAGACGCTCGCGACGAGCTCGCGTGGGGCCCGACCGGTCCGGTGGAGGACCCGCCGGCGCGGCGAGGGGCCGAGATCGACCACCACGTGCTCGGACCCGCTGTGGACGAGGATCTCGGCCGCGGTCGCCGGCTCGTCGCCGACGTCGGTGGGCGCGGCCGCGAGGCTCAGGTCCGACCCGACGGTGAGGCGCTGCGGCGGGGCATCGACCACGAGGTAGACGACGGCCCAGCCGTCGACCGAGGCGCTCACCCGCAGCCGGGTCGCGGATCCCGGGAGGCCCGCGGCGACCTCGACCGGGGGATCGGCCGCGCCGTCGGCGCGGATGCGCTGCGCCAGGAGGCGGGAGCCGACCCCGGTTCGGTCGAAGCCGAAGCGGACCAGCCCCTCGCCGTCCGCGACGAGACGGCTCGAGCTCATCTGCTGCGCCAGCTCGAACACCCGGGTGCCCGTCGCGCCCTCGTCGAGGCGGTCGTCGCAGTCCTGGTCGACCCCGTCGCAGAGCTCCGTCGCGTCGGGGAACACCGCCGGGTCGCGATCGTCGCAGTCGAGCCCGCACGGCGGCGGCGCGTAGCCGTCCGCGTCGGCGTCGACCGCGGGCCCGCCCTCGACGCACTCGCGGCGCACGCAGGCCACCGCCACGCAGGCGTCCGACGAGACGCAGTCGGTGTCGACCAGGCAGCCCTCGGAGGTGGTGGGGAGCGTCCCTCCGGTCGGCGGCCGCTCGCCGGCGCCGCAGCCGCGGAAGTCGGAGCCGCCCCAGAGGACCCACCCGAGCAGGAGCAGCGACGCCCCGCCGACGCGGCGAGCGACGCACGCGAGATCGGCGCGGCGCGGCACGCCGACGAGCATAGTGCGGCGATCCGGCGGTTTGAAGGGGAGATGCGCGCCCCGGCAAGGCGCGCTGACACGGCTCCGGGGGGCTCGGGCGCCGCGACAAACCGCGGGTGTGGCGCGCGGCGCCTGGGCCACCGATGCTTCGGGGGTGCTGATCGCCCGTGTGCGCCGGACGCTCCGAGAGCGCGCCCTCCTCGCGGGCGGCGAGCGCGTCCTCGTGGCGATCTCTGGCGGCCCCGACTCGGCCGCGCTCCTGCACGTCCTCCTGCGGCTCGCGCCCGAGCTGTCCCTCACGCTCGCCGCGGCCTCGGTCGATCACCGGCTCCGGCCCGGCTCGGCGCGCGACGTCGAGGTCGCGGCCGGGCTCGCCGCGCGGCTCGAGGTCCCCTTCGCCGCCCTCGCGGTGGACGTCGCGCCGGGCGGGTCGCTCCAGGCGGCGGCCCGGGACGCCCGCTACGCGGCGCTCCGCGCTCACGCCGAGACCCTCGGCGCGAGCCGCGTGGCGGTCGGGCACACCCTCGACGACCAGGCCGAGACGGTGCTCGCCCGTCTGCTCCGGGGCGCGCCGCTCGCGGGGCTCGGGGCGATCGCGCCTCGCCGCGCCGACGGAGTCGTCCGGCCGCTCCTCGACTGCCGGCGAGACGAGGTGCGGGCCCACGTGGCGCGCTTCGCGCTGCCCCACGTGGCCGATCCCTCCAACGACGATCCCCGCTTCGGCCGGGTGCGCGTGCGCCACGAGCTGCTGCCCGTCCTCGCGGGCGAAGATCCCCGGGTCGCGGTTCACCTGGCCCGCCTCGCGGACGAGGCACGCGACGTCGCCGACTGGGTCGCCGCGGAGCTGCGGTCCCTCGGGCCCCTCCTCGTGGCCGGTCCGCTGCCCCGCGCCGAGGTGCTCGCCCACCCCCGCCCGGTCGCCCACGCCGCGATCGCCCGCTGGGTCGAGGCGCGCTCCGGCCAGGCGCCCAAGGGGGCCCACGTCGAGGCGATCGCGGCCCTCCGCGACGGGGGGGAGGTTCTGATCGGGGGCGAGTGGGTCGTACGGATCGAGGGGGGAGCCTGGTGCGCGCGACGTGAGCCAGATCACCCGACGCGCAGCGGTTCTTCACACGCCGCCAACACGGAATGAACGCTCCGAGCCCAGGTTACGTCGAAGCCTCCAGAAATCCCCCGAAATTTGGGGGTTTCCGCGGGCTCCGAGAGGCCCCACGAGATTGATGTACTGCAATGGGTATGCTAGCTAACAAGTCTCCCTCCCACCCTCTACGGCCGTAAGGGATCCCGTGAAGCAAAGCCACAAGACCCTGCTGCTCTGGGTCCTGCTGATCGTGATGTTCGTCGCCATCTACCAGCTGGTGACGGGCGACGAGTCGCCGCGGCAGGTCCCCTACAGCCAGTTCATCACGGACGTCGAGGACGGCCGCGTCGAGTCGGTCCGCGCCAAGCCGGGCGAGGGAGCCACCGATTTCACCTTCGTCTACGTCGGCGACGGCGAGCGGCGCGAGGAGCGCCAGACGATCGGCCCGCCGCTCAGCCAGGAGGTCACCGAGCTCCTGCGCGAGCACGACGTGCGGACCGACGTGGAGTCCAACGAGGGCAGCGACTGGACGGCCGCGCTGACCATCTGGCTCCCGATGATCTTCCTGCTGGTCATCTTCTTCTTCTTCATGCGCCAGCTCCAGGCGTCGGGGGGCAAGGCGATGAGCTTCGGCAAGTCGCGCGCCCGGCTGCTGAACGAGTCGCAGAACAAGGTCACCTTCGCGGACGTCGCCGGCATCGACGAGGCCAAGGACGACTGCGAAGAGATCATCGCGTTCCTCAAGGACCCGAAGAAGTTCCAGCGCCTCGGCGGCCGGATCCCGAAGGGCGTGCTCCTGATGGGCCCGCCCGGCACCGGCAAGACGCTGCTCGCGCGCGCCATCGCGGGCGAGGCGGGCGTCCCGTTCTTCAGCATCAGCGGCTCGGACTTCGTCGAGATGTTCGTCGGCGTCGGCGCGAGCCGCGTCCGCGACCTCTTCGAGCAGGGCAAGAAGCACGCGCCCTGCATCATCTTCATCGACGAGATCGACGCGGTCGGCCGGCACCGGGGCAGCGGCCTCGGCGGCGGGCACGACGAGCGCGAGCAGACGCTGAACCAGCTCCTCGTGGAGATGGACGGCTTCGAGGCGAGCGAGGGCGTGATCATCATCGCGGCCACCAACCGCCCCGACGTGCTCGACCCGGCGATCCTGCGGCCCGGCCGCTTCGACCGCCGCATCGTCGTGCCGCGGCCCGACCTGCACGGGCGTGAGGGCATCCTCGCGGTCCACACCAAGAAGGTCCCCCTCGCGGAGGACGTCGAGCTCGACATCCTCGCCCGCGGCACCCCCGGCTTCTCCGGGGCCGATCTCGAGAACCTCGTCAACGAGGCGGCGCTGCTCGCGGCCCGTCAGGACAAGGACTTCGTCTCGATGATCGACTTCGAGCTGGCCAAGGACAAGGTCATCATGGGCGCCGAGCGCCGCTCGGCGGTCATCACGGAGAAGCAGAAGGCGATCACCGCCTGGCACGAGGCAGGGCACGCGCTCGTCGGTCACTACACGCCCGAGCACGACCCGCTCCACAAGGTCACCATCATCCCGCGTGGCCGCGCCCTCGGCGTCACGGTGAGCCTCCCGGAGGAGGACCGCCTCGGCTACAGCAAGACGATGGCGACCTCGCGCATCGCCTCGATGCTCGGCGGCCGCGCGGCCGAGGAGCTCAAGTTCAGCGAGCTGACCAGCGGCGCGTCGAACGACATCCAGCAGGCCACCAACCTGGCCCGCGCGATGGTGACCGAGTGGGGCATGAGCGAGAAGCTCGGCCCGCTGCGCTTCGGCGAGTCCGATGACGACCCCTTCATGATGGGGCCGCGCATCTCGCGCCGGAGCCACTCCGAGGCGACCGCCCGGGAGATCGACGCCGAGGTGAAGCGCCTGGTCGAGGCCGGGCGCGAGACAGCGATCGCGATCCTCAGCGAGCACCGCGACCAGCTCGACGCGATCGCCGAGGCGCTCCTCGAGCGCGAGACCCTCGACCGCGAGGAGATGATCGCGATCATCGAGGGCAAGGAGCTGCCGGCCCGCAAGGCCGTGCGGATCCCGCGCTACTCGGAGAAGAAGCGCGACCAGAAGGACCGTCGTAAGAGCAGCATCTTCCAGCCGCGTCCGCGGGAGGTTCCTTCCGGGGGGTGAGCGGATGGCGGAGCCTGCGCGCTCCAAGACCGGATCGACGACGCCCGCGCTCGAGCCCCAGGCTCGGCGCGGGTGTGCCGTGTGGGGGGTGCTCAACGTCACGCCCGACTCCTTCTCGGACGGCGGGCGGTTCCTCGCGGTAGACGCGGCGGTGGCCCAGGCCGAGCGGATGCTCGCCGAGGGCGCCGACGTCATCGATGTGGGCGGCGAGAGCTCACGCCCTCCCGGCGCGACCTACGGCGCGGGGGCGGCGCGGGTGCCGGCGGCGGAGGAGCTCGCCCGGGTGGTCCCGGTCATCGAGCGCCTCGCGGGCGGCGCGGTGGTCAGCGTCGACACGGTCAAGGGCGAGGTCGCCCGCGCGGCCATCCAGGCCGGGGCGCGCTACGTCAACGACGTCTCCGGGGGCCTCGACGACGACCTGCTCAGGGCGGTCGCGGAGAGCGACGCCGAGCTGATCCTGATGCACACCCGGGCCGGCGGAAAGGTGGACGAAACCACCTGCCGCTACGACGATGTCGTCGTGGACGTCCGACGCGAGCTCCTCGAGGGGGTGGCGCGGGCGCGGCGCTTCGGCGTCGCCCCCGAGCGCGTGTGGATCGATCCGGGGATCGGCTTCGCCAAGACGGCTCGTCAGTCCGCGCGGCTGCTCGGCTCCCTCGACGCCCTCGTCTCGACCGGGCACCGCGTGCTGGTGGGCGCCTCGCGCAAGAGCTTCATCGCCGGCCTCATGACCGCGCGCGGCGCCGAGGCCCCGGGCCCGGAGGATCGCCTCGGAGGGAGCCTCGCGGCGGTCAGCGCGGCCGCGCTCGCCGGCTGCGCGGCGGTGCGCGTCCACGACGTCTTCGAGAGCGTGCAGGCGGCGCGCGTCGCCGAGGCGATGCGGGGGCCGACGTGAGCGGCCTGCTCGACTGGATCAACGCGTTCATCCTCGAGCGCGAGCTCACGCAGGTGCTCGTCGACGTCCTCGACATCCTGATCGTCGCGTACCTCTTCTACCGCGTCCTCCTGCTCATCCGCGGCACCCGCGCGATGCAGATGGGCATCGGCATCGTGGCGGTGTTCCTCGTCTACACCCTCGCGCGCCGCTTCAACCTCATCACGCTCTTCAGCATCCTCGACACGCTGCTGACCTACGTGGTGCTGATCATCGTCGTCCTCTTCCAGAACGACATCCGCCGCGCGCTGATGCGGGTCGGCAACCAGCGGTTCTTCCGCCGCGGCCAGAGCGCGCGCGATTCGCAGGTGATCGAGGAGGTCGTCAAGGCCGCGGCCGCGCTCGCCCAGAAGCGCATCGGCGCGCTGATCGTCTTCGAGCGCGAGGCCTCGATCGACGAGTTCATCGAGCACGGGACGAAGCTCGACGCGGCCGTGAGCAAGGAGCTGCTCTACAGCATCTTCGTCCCGAGCTACGAGAACCCGATGCACGACGGAGCGGTGCTCATCCGCGACGGACGGCTCTTCGAGGCGGGCGTCTTCTTACCGCTCACCGAGAGCACGAAGGTCGACCGCAGCTTCGGCACGAGACACCGCGCGGCGATCGGCATCTCCGAGGAGACCGACGCGGTGGTCGTGGTGGTGAGCGAGGAGCGCGGCAGCGCGAGCCTCTGCTTCGGCGGCAACATCGTCCGCGACCTCGACCCCAACATGCTGCGGCAGGCGCTCATCGGGCTCTTCGACAAGCCGGTGAGCCGCGAGGCCAAGGAGAAGGCGGCGGCCGCGGCCGCGGCGGCCAAGGAGCGCGCACGCAAGGCCAAGGAGGGCACCGGCAAGAGCGAGCCGCCGATCGCGAGCGCGTCCTCGCCCGGCCTCGTCTCGCTCTCCGCCAAGGAAGCCGAGGAGAGCTCGCCGTGAGCCTCGCCTCCAAGCTCGGCGCGGCCGCGCGCCGGGCGGTGACGGAGAACGTCGCGCTCAAGCTGATCGCGCTCATCGGCTCGATCGGCCTCTTCGTGATCGTGCGCGGCACCGAGGACGCCCAGACGGTGGTCCCCGTCGAGGTGGTCGCGCTCCTGCCGCCGCCGAGCACCCAGCGGATGCTCACCAACGAGATCCCGGACGAGATCCGCGTGACCCTGCGCGGGTCGCGCGCCGTCCTCAACTCCGTCCGCCGCGACGGCATGCCGCCCATCCAGATGGATCTGCGGGACGCGGCGGAGCCGTTCTACTACTTCGACCAGGACGAGCTCGAGCTGCCCGCGGGGACCGCGGTGGTGCAGCTCGCGCCGGCCGCGGTGCCGCTCACCTGGGTCGACCGGGCGGAGCGCCGCCTCCCCGTCTCGCCGCAGATGGCGGGCGACCTCGCGCCGGGGCACCTGCGCGTCGGCACCACGGTCGAGCCCGCGTCCGTCACGGTGCGCGGCGCGGCCTCCGAGGTGAACCGGCTCGAGAGCATCGCGACTCAGCCAGTGGACCTGACGGGCCTCGGCTCCGGTCGGCACGAGCGCCAGGTCGCGCTCGTCGCGCTGCCCGATCACGTGGCCTACGTCGACGCGGTGAGCGTCCTCGTGGCGGTGACGATCGAGGAAGAGGAGGCGACTCGCCGCCTGCGCGACGTGGAGGTCGCGGTGATCGGCAGCGCCGGCGTCACGGTGCGACCGGAGACGGTCAACGTGCGCCTCCAAGGCCCACGTGCCCGCATCGACGACCTGCACCCGCGGCGGGTGATCCCCTTCGTCGACGTCAGCGAGCTCGACCTCTCCGCCGGCGCGCAGCCGCTCCAGCTCCAGTTCCGGCCCGTCCCCGACGGGATGACGGTGGTGGCGGAGCCGTCCGAGGTGCTCGTCGTGCCGGCGCGCTGAGCTGCAAGCGCGCAGAGCTGCCGTCGCGCAGGGCTGCCGTCGCGCAGGGCTGCCGTCGCGCAGAGCTGCCGTCGCGCAGAGCTGCCGTCGCGCAGAGGTGCCAGCGTGCAGAGCTGCCGTCGCGCTGACCCGTTCTGTTCGCGGTGCGCTACTTGCCGAGGTCGACGCCGTTGCGCCGCGCCATGCGGTACAGCGTGCTGCGCGCCACGCCGAGCTCGCGCGCGGCCGCGCTGACGTTGCCGCCGTGAGCCGCGAGGGCGCGCCGGAGCGCGTCGGCCTCCGCGCGGCGCAGCGCGCCTCCCTCCGCCGGCGCGGCGGCCCGCGCAGGCGGCGTCACCGCGCGCAGGTCGAGCGGCAGGTGCGCGACGTCGATCACGCGCGAGCCGGCGCCCCGCGCCGTCACGAGCGACACGTCGATCACGCTGAGCAGCTCGCGCACGTTGCCCGGCCAGGGATGCTGCGCGACGAGCGCCTCTGCCTCGGGGCTCAGGCTCGCCTCGTCGCGCCAGCCCGCGCGCGCTGCGCGCTCGGCGAGGAGGTGACGCGCGAGCGGCAGCCGGTCCTCGCGGTCGCGCAGCGCGGGCAGCCGCACCGCGGCGCCCTTCAGGCGGTAGAAGAGGTCCTGCCGGAAGCTCCCGTCGGCGACCGCGCGATCGAGGTCGCGGCAGGTCGCGCAGATCACGCGGACGTCGCAGCGCTCCGGCTTCGGGTCGCCGACTCGGTGGTAGGCGCCGGTCTCGAGCACGCGGAGCAGCGCGGCTTGCATCGCGAGAGGCATCTCGGCCACCTCGTCGAGGAACAGGGTCCCCCCGCTCGCGGCGTGGAGCAGGCCGGTCCTCCCGCCGGGCGCCGCGCCGGTGAACGCGCCCGGGGCGTAGCCGAACAGCTCGCTCTCGAGGAGCGACGGAGCGACCGCGCCGCAGTTCAGCGCCACGAAGGGGCCCTGGGCGCGCGGGCTCGCGTCGTGGATCGCGTGCGCGAAGAGCTCCTTGCCCGACCCCGTCTCGGCGAGGAGCATCACGGGCAGGTCGCTCTCCGCGACGAGACGCGCCCAGTCGATGGCCTGCCGGAGCGCGGCGTCGCGCGCGAAGATCCGGCCGAACGGGTCGCGCGCCAGGGCGGGGGCGGGGCGCCGGCTCGGCTCGAGGTGGGCGAGCACCGCCAGGGCCTCGCCGCGCGCGCCCAGGACTGGCTCGGCCCGGAGCCGCAGCCGCGCGCCGTCCACCGTGCGCACCTCGCGTCCGCCCGGGGACGGGGCGATCGCCTCCGCGACGAGCGCGGGCCACCCGATGCCGATCGCGTCGACCGGGCCGCCCGCGAGGCGCCCGCTCAGGAGGCTCCGCGCCGCGCCGTTCGCCGTCGCGACCCGCCCCGGCGCCTCGACCAGCACGGCCGCGTCGCGGCTCCGCTCGACCGCCCGAACGAGCGCCCGCAGCACCGTCCCGCCCGCCGACGCGTAGGCCTCCAGGCGGAGCAGCTCGGTGAGGACGCCGGCCGCGCCGAGCACCGCCCGGCCGACCTCGGGGCGCGCGTTCTCGACCCGCGACGTCGCGTCCACCACCGCTACGACCTCGCCGCGTACGTCGAGCACCGGCGCGGCGAAGCAGGCGAGCCCGTGGTAGCGCCGGCCGAAGTGCCCGCGGCCGAGGACCACCGTGGGCCGCGCCTCGGCGGCCGCGGTACCGATCGCGTTCGTGCCGCGAACCGCCTCGCCCCAGGACGCGCCCTCGATCAGCCGGACGCGCCGCGCCTCCTCGCGGAACCCGGCGCCTCCGTCGCTGCGCACCACCACGCCGTCGCGGTCGGCAAGCAGGAGCACGAAGTCGTGCTCGGACACCTGCTTGGCCGCGCGCGCGAGGGCGGCCGCGCCGAGCGCCTCGATGGCCTCGACGTGCTCGCCGCGGAGCCGGAGCGCCTCGCCGCGCACGAGCGCCTCCTCCGCCGGCGGTCCCGCGGCCGGCGCCCCGAGGCGCTGAGCCCGCGTCCACCGATCCCAGTGCGCGCGGTGGTCTCGGCGGCGGCTCCCCCGATCCTCGTGGAACGCTCGCCAGACGCCTTCGGAGACGTTGTCGAGCACGAGGACGTCGGCGGAGCTCACTCCTTCACTGATGCACCCCCGAGGTGCGAACCACAAGGGTGGAGCGGGATCTGACGCGTCTCGCGGCGACACGTGTTGCGGAACGCTCCACCTCGCGACGGCGGGTCCAGGGCGAGGGCCCTCGGCGCGCGCTGGTACGTCGGCTGCACGGTGGCCGCCTCAAAGGAGGGCATTCTCATGCGCTACGACAAGCCGAACACCGAAGGCTCCCTCGTCCAGTACGCGAGCCGCTACGACAACCTGATCGGCGGGGAGTGGGTCCCCCCGGCCTCCGGTCAGTACTTCGAGAACATCAGCCCCGTGAACGGCCGCGCGTTCTGTGAGGTCGCTCGCTCCAGCGCCGACGACGTGGAGAAGGCGCTCGACGCGGCCCACGCCGCCAAGGTCGCGTGGGGCAAGACCCCCGCCGCCGAGCGCGCCAACGCGCTCCTCAAGATCGCCGACGCGATGGAGGCGAACCTCGAGCGCCTCGCCGTCTCGGAGACCTGGGACAACGGCAAGCCGGTCCGCGAGACCCTCGCCGCGGACCTCCCGCTCGCGATCGATCACTTCCGTTACTTCGCCGGGTGCCTACGCGCGGAGGAGGGCTCGATGGCCGAGCTCGACGAGCACACGGTCGCCTACCACATCAAGGAGCCGCTCGGCGTCGTCGCCCAGATCATCCCCTGGAACTTCCCGCTCCTCATGGCCGCGTGGAAGCTCGCCCCCGCCCTCGCCGCGGGCAACGCGGTCGTCCTCAAGCCGGCCGAGCAGACGCCGGCCACCATCATGCTCTGGGCCGAGCTCGCCTCGGAGATCCTGCCGCCCGGCGTGCTCAACGTCGTCCAGGGCTTCGGCGTCGAGGCGGGCAAGCCGCTCGCCCAGAGCGCGCGAGTGTCCAAGGTCGCGTTCACCGGCGAGACCACGACCGGCCGGCTCATCATGCAGTACGCCTCCGAGAACATCGTCCCGGTGACCCTCGAGCTCGGCGGCAAGTCGCCCAACGTCTTCTTCGAGGACGTGATGGCCAAGGACGACGCGTTCCGCCAGAAGGCGCTCGAGGGCTTCGCGATGTTCGCGCTCAACCAGGGCGAGGTCTGCACCTGCCCGTCGCGCGCCCTCGTGCAGAGCTCGATCTACGACGACTTCATGGAGCTCGCGACCGCCCGCACCCGCGCGATCGAGCCGGGCGATCCGCTCGACACGAACACCCGCATCGGCGCCCAGGCGTCGAACGATCAGCTCGAGAAGATCCTCAGCTACATCGACATCGGCAAGAAGGAGGGCGCGAAGCTCTGCCTCGGCGGCGAGCGCGTCAAGCTCCCGGGCGATCTCGAGGGCGGCTACTACGTGATGCCGACGATCTTCGAGGGAGACAACAAGATGCGCGTATTCCAGGAGGAGATCTTCGGGCCGGTGGTCTCGGTGGCCAAGTTCGACGGCTTCGACGACGCCATCGCGACCGCCAACGACACCCTCTACGGGCTCGGGGCGGGCGTGTGGACGCGCGACACCCACACCGCGTTCCGCGCCGGCCGCGCCATCGAGGCGGGCCGGGTGTGGACCAACTGCTACCACCTCTACCCCGCGCACGCGGCCTTCGGCGGCTACAAGCGCTCGGGCATCGGGCGCGAGAACCACAAGATGATGCTCGAGCACTACCAGCAGACGAAGAACCTCCTCGTCAGCTACGACCCGAACCCGATGGGCTTCTTCTGAGATGTCCGCGCGCGTCGAGGCCACCGAGGCCGCGGTCCAGCTCGTGCGTGAGCTGGCCCGCGAGCACGGGCCGCTGATGTTCCATCAGTCCGGCGGCTGCTGCGACGGGAGCGCGCCCATGTGCTACCCGGCCGGCGAGCTGCGGATCGGCGCGCGGGACGTCCTGCTCGGCGAGATCGAGGGCTGCCCGTTCTACATCGGCGGCGAGCAGTGGGAGCGGTGGAAGCACACGCGCCTCGTGCTCGACGTCGTGCCGGGCCGCGGCGCCGGCTTCTCGCTCGAGGCCCCCCGCGGCGTCCGCTTCCTGATCCGCTCGGAGCTCTGCGAGCCCTCCGGGGCTTGAGCCCGAGCCCTCCGGCCCGCGCGGCGCCAATCCCCCCCAACGGCGTCGCGCGGGCCACCCATCTCTCGGTCGCGCGCGGCGCGACGGGCGCGTCCGTCCTGGCCTCCGGGGGCGCGCTCAGCGGCCGCAGGCGAGGAGCGCGGCGACGTCGTCCTCACCGAGCGCGAGGTCGCGGGCCGCGAGGTCCTCGCGCATGTGCTCGCTCGACGTGGTGCCGGTCAGGGGCAGCATCCCGAGCGCGGCCGCGAAGCGGAAGACGAGCTGCGGCACGGTGGCGCCACGCGCGGCCGCGAGCGCCTCGACCGCCGGCGCCTCGAGCTCGCGGCGGTTCGCGGTGAGGAGCGAGAAGCCCTGGTACACGACGCCGTGCCGGTCCGCGACCTTGCGCACCCGCGCGTCCCAGCCGCGCGACGCGTAGCAGCGGTTCTGGACGAACGCCGGTCGGATCCGCGCGAGGCCTGCGAGCTCGTCGAGCTGATCCGCCCCAACGTTGCTCACCCCGAGCGCACGCGTCACGCCCTCGTCGACCAGGCGCTCCATCGCCTGCCACGCGGCCCAGTCGGCGTCGGTCAGGCCGACCGCCTGCGCGGGGCCGTGGAGGACGAGCGAGTCGAGCCGCTCGAGGCCGAGGTGGGCGAGGGAGCGGCGCGCGCTCTGTGCCACCTGCTCGCCGATCGGCGCGCGGGGATCGTAGGGGAGCCGGTGGTCCTGCCCGCGCGCGAACGTGAACTTGGTCTGCACGAACAGCGCGTCGCGGCTCACCCGCCCGCCGTCGAGCGCGGCCCGCAGCGCCTCGCCGACGCCGGCCTCGTGGTAGTGCTTGCGCTGGTTCGCGGTGTCGATCGCGCGGAAGCCCGCGTCGAGGGCGCGGCTCACGCAGTCCGCGGTCGCGTCCTCCTTCCAGGCGGTGCCGTACATCAGCCACGGCACCCGGACCGCCGCCCCGTCGGGCCCCGCCGCGCGCCCGGCCTCGAGCTCGGCGGGGGCGGCGCTCACGCCAGCTCCCGGCGCGCGGTCTCCAGGATGTCGTTGGCGTAGGCCTCGATCTTCTTGTCGTCGTCGCCCTCGACCATCACGCGGAGCTTGGGCTCGGTGCCCGACCAGCGGATGACGACCCGGCCCTTGGCGCCGAGCTTCTTCTCGACCTGACCGACCGCCTTCATCGTGGCCGGCATCTGCTTGAGGGGGCGCCGCTGGGTCAGGTTCGCGTTCACGAGGATCTGCGGGACGCGCTGCATGGCCGCGCTCGCGAGCTCGCTGAGCGGGCGCTCCTCGCGCAGGACCAGCGCGAGGAGCTGGAGCGCGGCGACGAGGCCGTCGCCGGTCGACGCGTGGTCGAGGAAGACCATGTGCCCCGACTGCTCGCCGCCGAAGTTGAAGCCCCGCTTGCGCATCGCCTCGACGACGTAGCGGTCCCCGACCGCGGTCCGCACGAGCTTGCCGCCCGCGGCCGTGATCGCGCGCTCGAGCCCGAGGTTGCTCATGATGGTCGTGACGAGCGTCTTCTTGCGGAGCGTCTTCTCGCGCAGCATCCGCGTCGCGCAGAGCGCCATGACCACGTCGCCGTCGACCTTCTGGCCGCGCTCGTCGATCACGATGACCCGGTCCGCGTCGCCGTCGAGGGTGATCCCGAGGTGGGCCTTGCGCTTGAGCACCTCGCGCGCGCAGGCCTCCGGGTGCACCGCGCCGCAGCTCTTGTTGATGTTGTAGCCGTTGGGCCGCACCCCGATGGGGAAGACCTCGGCGCCGAGCTCGAAGAACACGAGGGGCGCGACCTTGTAGGCGGCGCCGTGGGCCGCGTCGACCACGATGCGGAGCCCGTCGAGGGTCAGCTCGTCGGGGAACGACTGCTTGACGAACTCGGTGTAGCGGCCGGGCGCGTCCTCGAGCCGCACCGCGCGCCCGAGGTTGCGGCCGGTGGGGCGGGACGAGTCGAGCGCGTCGCCGGCGATGAGCGCCTCGAGCTCCTCCTCGGCCTCGTCGGGCAGCTTGAACCCGTCCGCCCCGAACAGCTTGATGCCGTTGTCGTGGAAGGGGTTGTGCGAGGCGCTGATCACGACGCCCGCGTCCGCCCGCATGCTCGTCGTCAGGTGCGCGATCGCCGGCGTCGGGAGCGGGCCGGTGAGGCTCACGTAGCCGCCCTGGCAGATCACGCCCGCGCTCATCGCCGGCTCGAACAGGTAGCCGCTTCGGCGGGTGTCCTTGCCGATGACGATGCGCGGCGCGTGCTTCACGCGCTTGCGGATCTGGTAGGTGATCGCGGCGCCGATACGGAACGCGATCTCGGGGGTCATGTGGCCGGCGTTCGCGAGCCCGCGGATGCCGTCCGTGCCGAAGAGCTTCCTGGCCATCGCGCCAGGGCTACCCGGGCCAGCCCCCGCGATCAAGCGCCGCGTGCGCTGGGGCCCCCGCGGCTCACGGCTCCCAGAGGAGCTCGAGCCCGCCGTTGTCGATCGGGACCCAGGTGCCCCGCATCAGGAAGTCGCTCGGGAAGGTCGCCTCGACCGAGATGCCGCCCCCGACGCCGCCGCCGCCCGAGCTCGTCCCGGCCGCGTTGGTGCCCTCGGTCGCCGCGGTCACGAAGCCCTCGAGGTAGAGCCCCGTCACGATGCCGTCGAGGAAGTCGGGGATGAGCTCGTCCACGTCGAAGCCGGCCCGGATGCGGGTGCCGCCGATGCCCTGGCTCTCGATCGCGAGGACCGGGAGCACGTCGCCGAACTCCTGCCGCAGCGTCAGGGTGAGCAGGCCGGCGGCGAGGTTCGACACGAAGCTCGACGCCTGCGCGGCCGCGTCCTGGACGTCGCTGGCGCCGCGGCTCCGCCCACCCGCGACCAGGAGGCCGATGATCTCCGCCTGGTTCGCGGACTCCGTCGAGGTGAAGGCGACGTGCGGATCCTCGAGCGACCCGGTGACCTCGACCGTCACCGTCGCGCCGCTCCGCCCGGGGATCTCGTAGACCGCGACGACCCGCACCTGCGGGTTCAGCTCGGTGCCGCCGTCGAAGGTGATGCCGCCCGTGCGGAGCTCGAAGCGCTTGCCGAAGATCTCGAAGGTGCCGCGGTGGATGGTGGCGCGCCCCTCGACGGTGAGGTCGGGATCCGCGTAGGTGGCCGTGATGTCGGCGGTGAGCTGGGCCGCGAAGTCGGTGCGGCGGACCCAGAACGGGTCGCCCGCGTCGACCCGGAACTCGAGCGGGTAGGAGTCGCGCTGGGGGCCCACGAGGATGCGCTGGGAGCCCACGACCAGCACCTGCGGGTGCAGCTCGAGGGCCTGCAGGGTGGCCGCGGTCTGCTCGGGGAGGCGGACGTCGAAGTTGTGGATCTCGAGCGACGAGAGCGTCTCGTCGTCGCGGATCTGGCCCTCGAGGAGCGCGTTGCCGGTGAGCCAGGCGAGGACCATCCCCTCGCGCCGCACCGGGAACGCGCTCGCCGCGAGGGTGAGCCCGACCGAGCGCGGGTAGACGCCCTCGAACCCGACGTTGCCGCTGATCAGCACGGTGCCGCCCGAGTCGGTCGCGGTGAGCGGGTCGTCGTGCGGCAGGAGCGCCTCGTCGCCGTAGAGCTCCACCCGCCCGTGAATGTTCTGAAGGTGCTGGCCGAGGCCCTCGATCTGGATGGACCCGTCGCGCATGTCGACCGCGCCGTTGAGCTGGATCGTCTCCCAGGGGCCGGTGAGCTCGACCTGCCCGTCGACCACCACGTCGCCGGCCACGATCCCGGGGATGAACGCGAGCACCGGCTCGGCGCGCACGTCGGAGAAGTCGTTCCAGCTCCGGATCGGGCGCGTGTCGTCGTAGGCGGGGAGCGCCTCGCCCGCCGTCCAGCGCACGGGGACGCGGAGCCGCGAGAGCATCTCGCCCGGCGCGGCCCCGCGCACCATCCGGCACTGCTCGGGCGGGGTGCCCTCCGCGCCCGCCATGCCGAGGATCGCGCAGGCGGTCAGCGCGTCGCCCTCCTCGGCGGAGCCGGCGCGCACGTGCACCTGGAACGCCTCGCTCAGCGTCGGGTCGCCCCGCGAGCCCGCGGTCTCCCACAGCCGCAGCTCCGGCATGTCGACCACCGCGCCGAGGCGGGGCCGGTCCGTGAACAGGCCCGTCAGGTTGGCCGTCCCGTAGATCGGGCCGCGCCCGTAGCCGCACGCGTAGGGCAGCTCGGCGAGGTCCAGCCCGTCGAAGGTCGCTCGCACCTCCGTGTCCGGGACCTGCGTCACCTCGCCGCGCTCGACCCACTGCGCGACCGGGAGGGTCGCGCCGATCTCGGCCAGGAGGACCGGCGAGGACCCCGAGCCGAAGCCGCGGATCGTCCCCTCCGCGCGGTCGCCGTCGAGGGAGGCTCGCACCACGGCGTAGGGCCGGAGCGACGACGAGCACGCGTCGTCGCCCGAGAGCTCGACCACGCGCAGCACCGCCGCGACGTCCGCGTGCGGCCCGCTCGCGTCGCCCTCGGCCGTGAGCGACGCGCTCGCGAGGATGCCCGGCGGCATCCGCTCGTCGAGCGGCGCGGGGTAGGAGTCGAGCCGGCGCGACGCGAGGCGGACCGACGCGGACCAGCCGCCGCGGTGCACCTGCTGCCAGAACGCGGCGCGGGTGTCCGGCAGATCCTCGAGGTCGAGGGGGAGCTCGGCCTCGCCGCTCACGAGCTCGCCGACCGCGTCCGCGACCCAGAGGTGTCGAACCTGCACGCGACCTTGCCCGTACCGTACCCGGAGCTTGGCGCGGATCGGATCCCAGCCCGCGAGCCCGATCTCGTCGAGCACCACCACCGACTCCTGGATCTCGGGGCGCAGGCCCGTGCCCCCGAGTCGGATGTCGGTGGTGATCCGCCCCGCGACGGGCAGCGCCGTCCCCGCGAGCACGCCGATCGCGCCGAGGTCGAGGTTGTCGGTGCGCACGTCGAGCTGCGAGAGGTCCGCGTCCTCGGCGATGCGTGACGGGTCGGCGAGCGCCTCGCGCGTGAGCCCGATCGGCCCGCGCGCGAAGAGGCGCCCGCGCGCGCCGAGGTCGAGCGCGACGTCCGTGTCCAGCGATTCGCCCTCGAGCCCGAGATCGACGCGGCCGGAGATCCCGTCGAGGCCCCGGTAGGCGCCGTCCCGGATCTGGAGCGCGACCCGCCCCTGGGGGCGCCGGTCGAGGTCGCCGTCGAGCCGCACCGTGCCATCCACGCGGCCGCCGATCCCCGCGAGCGCCTCTGGCGCGAGGTGGTCGAGCCCGTCCAGGGTCACCCCTTCGAGCTCGACGGAGACGTCGTCGTCGCCGTGGAATCGGTAGGTCCCGCGCGCGGTGATCGCCTCGCCCGGACGCACGAGGCGGATCGGGTCGAGCTCCACCGAGTGCCCCATCCGCAGCGTCATGTCGACCTCGCCGCGCCACGCCTCGCCCGCGCCCAGATCGACCATCACGTCGGTGGAGCGCAGCGACAGCGTGTCCTCGGTGAGGCGAGCCCGCCCGGTGAGCGAGGCGCGCGTCCCGCTCTGCGCGTCGCTCGTGGCGACGGCGACCTCGTAGCCGCCGGGCCCGCCGTGCAGGCCCACGTCGGCCGTCCCGAGCCTCAGGCCGCCCACCTCGAGCCCCGTCGCGTCGCCGTCGACCGAGACGGTGGGCGCGGGCATCTCGCCGCCGACCCGGCCGCTCACCCGGAGGGTCGACGCGCGCACCGAGCCGTAGCGCAGGCCGCGCAGCGCGACCGTGCCCGAGCCGCGGAAGTTGGTCAGCTCCTCGTCGGCCTGGATGCGGAGGTTCCGCGTGACGAGCGAGCCGCGCGCGCCGGGCGCGAACCGGCGCACGTTGGGGTCGCGCGCGATGTCGGGCACGCTCGCGCTCACCGTGAGGTCGAGGCTGCCGTCGTAGCCGATCGTGCCCGTCGCCGAGGCCTCGCCGTCTGCGACCGTGGTGTCGAGGTCGGTGATCGTCAGCTCATCGTCGCCGATCAGGCCGTCCACCGAGAAGCCGGGGATCGCGATCTGCTGGTAGCGCAGCGCGGCCACGTCCGCGTGGAGGCGCCGGACCGGCTCGCCCGTGACGGGATCCTCGTCGAGGGCGAGCGTGGCGTGCGCGCCGATCCGCATGCGCGGCGCGACCGGCACGAGCTGATCGAGCCGGTGGTCGCCGTGGGTCCACGCCTCGAGGGTGATCGGGCCTTCGCTCGGGAAGTGGCCGCGCCCGATCAGCCGGCCGCCCTCGCTCGTCACGTCGGCGTCGAGCCGGAGGTCGTCGGTCGGCCCGTGCATTCGGCCCGCGCCGCGGAACGTCCCCGTGAGGTTGTCCAGGCCGGGCGCGATCTCCATCTCCGCGAGGGTCGCCATCCGCATCGGGTCGACGCTCGCGCGGAGATCCATCCGGAGCGGCGCCTCCTCGTCGTCGCCCTCCTGCCAGAGCCGGATGCGCGCGCGCACGCGGCTGTCGCCCCGGTGGGCGCGCGCGAACGCGTCGAGGCCGTCGGTCATGTCGGTGTTGAAGTGCCCGACGATGCGGTCGATCGACGTCCGGCCGGGGTAGGGCCCGGTCATCTCCGCGTTGCCGTCGAAGACGCGGAAGTTGACGTCGCTCCGCGCCTCCACCCGCGCCGCCAGGCGGACGCCCTCGAGGCGCAGGCCCTCGTAGCTCGGCACGTCGCCGCGCACCGTGACGTCGTCGATGACGATGTCGTTGACGACGATGAGCGGCGGCGGCGCGCCCCCCGGCTCGCCCGGGGTGACGGGCAGGAACGCCTCGACGAGCGAGACCGTCTCGTCCTCCTCGCCCGCGACGTAGAGGACCACCTCGCCGCCGCGCGCCCGGGCGCGGTCGACGAAGATCGTGCCGTCCCACAGCGCGCCCCAGTTGGGCCAGGCCGCGAGCCGATTCACCCGGATGACCTCGCGCCCCTGCGGGTCGCGGATGATCACCCGCTCGGCCACGATCTTCTCGTAGGTGACGTTGTGCAGCTCGCCGATCTCGAGCGAGCCCTGGATCTCTCGGTTGAGCAGCGCGGTCACGGTGTCCACCACCACCAGCGACGCGAGGTCGAGCTGGAGGTGGTACGCCAGGCTCAGGACGAGCGAGACCAGTCCCACGAGCGTCCACGCGAGCGCGGCCCCCAGGCGTTTGAGGCGCTCCTTCAGAACGACTCCCCGATCGTCAGGTGGAAGGCGCCGGGGATCGCGAAGTCGCCGATCTGGAAGAACTGGCTGCGCGGCCGGCAGGGGCCGCTGCCGCCCGCGTCGAACGAGGTGCAGTCGCGCGGGAGCTGGCTGTTCCCGCCCACCACGAGGGTCTCGTCCGGTCGCACGGCCACATCAAAACGTAGCGGGCCGATGATGGTCTGGTAACGGATGCCCAGCCCGACCGCGAGCTGGAGGTGGTCGAACCGCCACCCCACGCCGCTCTCGCCGAGGAGCTGTCGGTCGTTGTCGCCCACGTCCGCAAAGGCCACGACGCCGAGCGAGGTGCTCACCGGGACGCGGACCTCGAGGGACGCGAGCCAGAGGCGCTGCCCGCCGGAGACCCGAACCGGTCGCGCGCGCACGCCGCTCCCGTTGCGGGCCTCCGAGTCGCTGAGCGGCTCGGTCACGTAGACCTGGGTCGCGTCCCCGAGGAGGCCGGGGAGGTAGCCGCGGTTGCTCGACGCGCCGCCGCCGGTGAGGTGGAGCGCGGGTGGGCCGAGCCGGTCGAGCTGGTAGACGCTCCCCGGCAGGAGCGTCTCCTCGTCGTAGCCGAGCACCTCCATCATCCCGATCTGGAAGCGGCCCGCGAGGACGACGCCGGCGAAGAGCGGCACGTAGCCGCGCGCCTCCGCGGTGAGGCGCACCATCGTCCAGGTGCTCAGCGGCTGGAAACCCTGCTGGCCCGTGATGGCGAAGTAGGCCCCGAGGGTCGGCGAGCGCGGGTCGTCGCGCAGATCGATGCGGATCGTCTCCTCGATCCACGACGCGTAGGTCTCGGGCAGTCGATCCTCCGGGAGCACCGGCTGCCGGTCGGTCGGGAGGAAGTAGTTCACGTGGGCGAAGAGCCCGAGGTAGAGGCGGTTCTCGAAGAACTGCGCCTCCGGGCCGATCGAGGCGTCGAGCTCGAGGCGGAAGAAGTTGGTGAACGGCATCGGGCCGAGGTCGGCGCGGGTCTGGCCGAGCAGGGTCAGCCACCGCGCGCCGAGGAAGTTCGGCCACCGCATGCTGCCGTTCGCGAGCACACCGAAGGGCAGGGGCTCCGCCGGGTCGAAGCTCAAGAACGGCATGTTGAAGATGAACCGCGGCCGCACCTCGAAGCGCGCGCGGATCATGCTGTCGGCGAAGTTGCGGTCCTCCACCGAGAAGGAGAGGTGCAAGTCCCACTGCGCCGCGTTCTGCTGCGACGAGACGGCGCTGACCGTCCCGAAGGTCACCGCCTGGCCGGCCTGGAAGCCGCCGCCGATCCCGATGCGGTAGCGCCGGCCGGGCGTGACCTCGATCAGGATGTCCGCCGCCTCGGCCCCGTCCCGGACGCGGCGCGGCGGGTCGGCGCAGTAGCGGGGGCCCTCGGTGCGCTGGTCGTGGCCGAGCTGGGCGGAGGTCCGATCCGAGACGTCGGCCACCGAGTCCTGATCGACCGGGCCGTCCTCCTCGTCGCCCTCGTCCTCCCCCTCCTGGTCGCCCTCCGGGTGCACGTCGACCGCCCCGAGCACGCCGAGCCGGTAGAGCGCGCGCTGCGCCTCCTCGAGCGCGGCGAGGCTGAAGGTCTGGCCCGCCTCGAGGCCCGAGACGACGATGAGCGGCTCGGGCGGCAGCTCGCCGAAGCCGACCACGCAGACCCGGCCGATGACGTTGGGCGGCCCGGCGTCGACGCTGAAGATCACGAAGGCCTCGCGGCGCCCCACGTTGATCTTCACGTCGCCGTCGACCCGCGCGTGGGCGTAGCCGGCGTCTGCGAGCGCGCGCACCATCCGGCGCTTCGTGTCCTCGTAGAGCGCCTCGTCGAAGGGGTCGTCGCGGCTGAAGTTCAGCTGCTCGCGCAGCAGCTCGCGCATCCCGTCCGGGAGGTCGTCGACCCCGCGGAGGCTCATGCGCGCGATGCGCACCGGCTCGCCCTCGTCGACCTGGAACGTGACGTGGACCTCGCAGTTCCCGTCGCCGTCGCCGCATCCCTGGCCGCGCCGGTCGACGGTGGACGCGGTCGGCGGCTGGAGCTCCGAGGCGGTGACCCGCGCGTCGTAGTAGCCCCGCGCCCGGTACCAGCGCTCGATCCGCTCGAGGTCGCGCTCGAACACGTTCTCGTCGAAGAGCGGCCACTCGGTGAACGGCCAGCTGAACGGCTGGACGAGCAGGTGGTCTCCGTCGAACGGGGCCTCTCCGCACGAGGGCTCGCCGCGCACGCCGATGTCGATCCCGAACCGCGGGCGCTGCCGCGTCCCGAGGCACGCCGCGAGCGACTGCTCGTCGAGCTGGTCGACGCCCTCGAAGTGAACGCCGGCCACGCCGTAGCGGCCGTCGGGGACCTCCTGGGGCGTGCTGCTCAGGCCGAACGACAGCCCCGCGCCCCAGACGCCGAGCGGCTCGAAGGCGAAGCCGAGCGGCGGGTCGAGGTTCACGAGGAAGCTCGCCTCGGCGAACAGCTCGATCGAGCTGTCGTCGAGTCGGAGCGTGCCGCGGAGGAACGCCTCGAGGCTGCTCTGCGTGGTGTTCGCGTCGAGGGTCGGCGTGATGACGGAGCGGAAGCGCAGCCCGCCCATGAAGTTGTCGTCGCGCAGCGCGGCCGCGGCGCGGAGCTGGATCGTCGCGTCGACGTCGCCGCCGGTCGAGAGCGCGACCGCCTGAGCCACGTTGTCCGGCGCGGTGCTCGCCTCGCCCGTGTACACGGAGAACATGGCGGCGCCCTCCGCGCCGAGCTCCAGGTAGAAGAAGTCGAGAGGCATGAGCTGGAGCTGCAGCAGGCCCACCGCGGAGACCCGGTCGGCGGCCCAGAGCCACAGCTCGGAGCCGCCCCGCACCGCGGCCCCATAGAACGAGGCGAGGCGAGCGTCCGACGAGGTCAACCCGGCGGGGATCGTCGCGCCGGCCCCGAACCGGAACCGCCAGCGCTGCTCGCCCGCGACGCCCATCACGCTCAGCAGGGTGTTGGCGGCGGCGCCGTGGTTGCCGATCGCGCCGAGCGCGTCCCGCTGCTGATCGAAGTCGGTCCAGGCCCAGCCCGCGACGAGGCCGATCTCGAGGACCTGCTCGAGGACGAGCCCGGCCCGGAGGAGCCCCGAGAGGTGGCCGACCTGATCCTCGCCCTCGGCGGCCGCGGCCCACATCGTGAGCTCGCCAGCGGCGCCGCTCCGGGGTACGAGCTCGAAGCCGCGCGCGGACGGAGTGTCCCAGCGCGGCTGCGCCGCCGCCGGCGAGGCCCACGCTGCCCCGGCGGCGAGGACCCCCAGCAGCGCCCACCGCCTCACGTTGGGCTCACCCTCGCTGGGGCGCGCGTACGGTGAGCACGGGGCAGGGTGCGTGGCGCACGACCCGCTCGGCCACGCTGCCGATCAGCAGGTGCGCGAGGCCGGTCCGGCCGTGGGTCGACAGGACGATGAGGTCCGACTGCTCCTTCGTCGCGTAGTGGCAGATGCCCTCGGCCGGGTTGGGGCTCACGATGAGGGCGGTCTTGGTCTGCTCGACGCCGGCGAAGTGCTCGCTGAGCACGTCGGTGAGCGCCTCGTGGATCTTCTCCTCGAGGTCGCCCTCGGGGCTCACCTTGGCGGAGTCGCCGGCCACGATCGGCGCGAGGGGCGAGGGGTCGATCACGTGGCACACGGTGACCTTCGCGCTCACCTCGCGGGCCAGCTCGGCCGCCTTGGTGAGGCCGGCGGACGCCGCCTCGGAGAAGTCCGTCGCCACGAGGATGCTCTGGGTGTTCGCCATGGGCCGCTACCCTACCGCGCCCGGGGCCATCGCGCGATGCCCCGGGCGCCGCTCTGTGCATGCGCGTCTGCGCCTTGGAGGCCTCGGCTGACCTCGGGCGACGATCCGCGCGAAATCCCTGCGCCGATCGCCCATGGCCCGCGTTCCGGGGGTGAACCGCCTACCCGAAAGGAGCCCGCCTTGTTCGATCGCCTCGCCGCCGCCCTCGTCGCCCTCCTCGCCTCCGCCTGCTCCGCGCCGCGCCCGGTCGAGCCGCCCGCCTCGACCGTCACCCTCGTCGTGAACGACGGCGCGCACCGGACGGCCCTCGGCCCGCTCGTGCGCGTCGAGCGCGGTGGCTACTGCGGCGAGGGCGACCTCTACCGGGCCGCGTCCAAGCACGCCGCGCTTAGCGTCTGCGTGCCCCACGACCCCGCCGCGCCGGTCTACGGACACGTCAGCTACTACGGCCTCGACGGGCGCGATCGGTTCATCGCGACCTGGCACCACGCGCCGCTCGACGCCTCGCACCTGCAGGTGATCGAGGGCCCTGGCGGCGCGCGCTTCGCCCGCCTGCGCGGCCGCCTCGAGCTGGCGCAGGTCACGGAGCCGGCGAGCTTCACCGGCGTCCACGGTCACCGTCGAGTGCACGTCGCGCTGGTGGGTGAGGTCGCGCTGCTCGACCCCCAGGCGGGATGATCGCGAGACCGGTGCCATCTCCCTGCCCAATGCCGCGGCTCTACGGTCGTAGAGAATCAAGTTGCGCCCCATGGGCTGCGGCCGCGGGTTCTCGTGCCGGCGCTCTCGTGCCGGCGCTCTCGTGCCGGGAGCCCGGCTACGGCTCGAGCGGGGTTGCGCTCGGGTCCTCGAGGGCGAGCGCGCCGCGGGGAGCGTCGTCGAGCCGGAGGTGACCGTTGGCGTCGGTCCGCGTCACCCACGCCGTCCCGTCCGCGAGGCGCAGGGCCACCGTCCGCTGGCGCAGGAGCGCTGCGCCGTCGGGCGAGTAGGCGAAGACGTCCGCTCGCGCGCCGAGCTCGGGCAGGCCGGGTCGGGCGCAGACGTCGGCCACCGCCGGCATCAGCGGCTCCTCGGCGCAGGCCGCGAGCGCCTCGCCC
>JAUHXR010000352.1 GCA_030426845.1 Polyangia bacterium
GGCCGCGGCGCCGCGCGATGGTGATCGTGACGCGGATGCTCGCGGTGGCGCTCGTCGTCCTCGCGGTGGCCGACCTGCGGCTCGGCTGGCCGACCGACGAGCTGAGCGTCGCCACCGTGATCGACGGGAGCGCCAGCCTCAGCGAGGGCGATCGCGAGCGGGTCCGCCAGCAGCTCGGCGAGCTCGCCCAGGGCCACGACGAGGTCGAGTGGGTCGACGCGACGAGCGAGCAGCGCTGGCGCCCGGCCACCGACGTCTCGGTCGGGGTCGCGACCCTGCCGCGCAACCGGGTCCGCCGGATGATCGTCGCGACCGACGGGCGCGATCCGGGCGGCGACCTCGGCGCCTCCATCGCGGCCGCGCACCGCGCCGGGGTCGAGGTCTCGATCCTCCCGATGGGCGACGCGCCGCCGGTCGACCTGGTGAGCGTCTCGGGCGTGCAGGTCCCCCGGATGATCCGCGCTGGCGATCGCCTCGAGGTCGGGGTCGAGCTGCACGCCTCGCGCGACGCGAACGTCCACGTCGCGATCGCGATCGACGGCGAGGAGCAGGCGAGCGGCGAGGCGGTGGCGACCCGCGGCGACTCGGCGACCAGCCTGGGCGTCGAGTTCCCGGACGAGGAGGGCGTCTACGAGCTCACCGTCGCCATGAGCGCGGACGGCGACGTGATCGCCGACAACAACGTCTGGCGGAGCCTCGTCCGCGTCTCGCCCAAGCCGCGCGTCCGCATCCTCAACGACCCGCGCAACGGCCCGCCGCTCCTCGCCCAGGTGCTCGAGGAGGGCGGCATGGAGGTCGACGTCACCCCGATCACCGGCGCGCCGACGAGCGCCCGCGAGCTCGAGGACGTGAACCTCGTGATCGTCGACGAGGCCAACCCGAACGACCTGACCGAGACGCAGCAGGAGACGCTCCGCGACTGGGTCGAGGGCGGCGGCGGCGGCCTGATCAGCGTGACCGGCACCCACCCGGTGCGGCGCGCGCCGCGCGTCTTCCGCGAGCTCGAGCCGATCACCGTCCCGCCCGCGATCCCGGAGCCGCGCCCGCTCGAGCTGGTCCTCGTGATCGACCGGTCGAGCTCGATGAGCGGCATCAAGATGATGCAGGCGCGCAACGCGGGCGTGGCCGCGATCCGCGCGCTGCGCCAGGACGCGCGCGTCGGCGTGGTCGCGTTCAGCGGCGGGGCCGACCGCGTGATGGCCCCGGTCGGGATGGACCAGCGCGACGACGCGATCAACTTCGTCCAGGGCATCCACGCCTCGGGCGGCACGAACATCGGCGCGGCGCTCGGCGCGGCCAACGCGATCATGAGCCGCGATCCGCGCTACATCCATCACGTCATCTTGCTCTCGGACGGCGTCTCGGCGCCGGACCCGGCCCTCGCCGCGGCCCAGGCGCTCGCGGGGCGCGGGGTGAGCATCACGACGATCACGATCGGCCCGCGCAACGACCTGATGGCCCGCATCGCCGAGATCGGCCGCGGCCGCTACCACGTGACGAACAGCGCCGGCTCGCTGCCGAGCCTCTTCGTGCGGGAGGCCCAGTATCGCCAGCCGCCGGCCAACCGCCGGGTCACCTTCCAGCCGCGCGTGACCACGCACCTCGCGATGCTCGAGGGCGTGCCGTTCGAGGAGGCGCCCGCGCTCACCGGCCACGCGCTCGCGGGGCTCCGCCCGGGGGCGACCCAGGTCCTCTCGACGCCCGACCGGCGCCCGCTGCTCGCGCACTGGCACCGCGGCCTCGGCCAGGTGGCGACGTTCACGAGCGCGACCAACGGCGCGTGGGCCGACCAGTGGCGGTCGTGGGACGGCTTCCGCGAGATGTGGGTCTCCCTCGCCGAGGGGATGCTCCGGACGCGCCCGATCGAGCCGCCGCGCCTCCACCTCGCGCCGCACCCGCTTGTCGCCGGCGTGCAGGTCGCGACGGTCCTCGGGCCCACGATCGACTCGGACGTGGTGCCGATCGTCCGCATCTTCCGGGAGGCGGGGCGCGGCGAGCCGCTCGAGCTCATCGAGCGCGGGCCGGGGGTCTGGCAGTCCGAGATCCTGGCGGCCGACGGCTTCCTCCTCGACGCGCGGATGCCCCGCGACGAGCGCCCGACCGTGGCGGTGGGCCACGACCGCCCTTACGACCCGGAGCTCCGCACGTTCGGAGCGAACCCGCCCGAGCTCGAGCGGCTCGCGTCGGCGGGCGGCGGCGCGGTGCTCGAGTCCCCCGAGGCGATCCTCGCGGCGGTCGAGGAGCAGCCGGTGATGCGCTCGGTGCGCACCCCGCTGCTCGTCGCGGCGCTCGTGATGTACCTGCTCGGCCTGTTCCTGCTGCGGCTCCCCGACCACAGCGTGAGCGCGACGGTGGTCCGCCCCAAGCGCGAGCGCCGCCGCTGGGCCAAGCGCAACTCCGCGCCGCCGCCGCCGCGCGACAGTCAGCTCCCCAAGACCCAGGAGGCCGCATGACGCGCACCTTCATCTCCGCCCTCGGACTCGCCGTGATCCTCGCGGGCTGCGGCGATCCCGACCCGCGCTACGGCGAGGCGTCCGTCTCCCAGGGCGCGCCGCGGGTGGCGCTCTCGGGGACGACCTTCGGCCAGGCCGCCGCCCTCGAGCTCGCCCCGGGCTGCCCCGGCTACCTCGACGTCGAGCAGCCAGGGCACGTCGTGCACGTGCAAGACGACGTGCCGTTCACCATCCAGGTCCGCTCGGACGACGGGCCGCTCGCGCTCGCGGTGGCGAGCGGCGACGAGGTCCGCTGCGACAGCGACGAAGGCTCCGGCCACGCGCCGACGCTGACCTTCGAGGGTGCGGGCGACTACCAGGTGTTCGTCGCGGCGCTGCGCCAGCCGGCCGAGCTGAGCTACGAGCTCACGGCCGAGGCCGCGGGCGGCGCGGGCGGCGGCCCGGCGGTGGCCGAGGCGAGCGCGCGCGAGGTCTCGGTCACGATCACGAGCGACCCGTCGGGCGCGCAGGTGCGGGACGCGGAGGGCAACGTGGTCGGCACGACGCCGTCGATGTTCGTCCTGAGCCTCGACGAGGACCAGGTCGGCCAGGAGCGCGCGTGGACCCTCGCGCTCGAAGGCCACGAGGAGGCGCGGGTCGCCGGGACCGTCAGCGCCGGGGCGCTCGTCCTGCACGCGCAGCTCCCGCGGCTCGGCCCGACCCGGATCGACGTGCACGCGGCGTCGTCGCTGCCGATCCGCGACTACCAGAGCGCGTCCCAGGTGGTGAACGTCGCGCAGTCCTGCGCGATCACCGAGGCGGAGGCCGAGGTCGACATCCGCCACTCGTTCATCGGTGACCTGCGGCTGGTCCTCGAGACGCCGTGGGGCGAGGAGATCACGCTCCACCGGCACGGCGGCGGCGGCCGGCGGAACCTGCGGCGCACCTTCACGAGCGAGCGCGATCTGAGCGCGCTCGTCGGTCGCCCGAGCCGCGGGCAGTGGACGATGACGGTCCACGACGACGCGGGCGCCGACACCGGGAGCTTCGAGCGCTTCGACCTGCGCCTGGTGTGCTCCCCCGACGGGGTCGCGACGGCCCCGGCCAGCCCCGCGACCGGCCCGACCCCGGCGTCGACCCAGCGCCCGCGGCCCGATCTCTCGCCTTTCGCCGGAGGCGGCGGCGGAGGCGGCGGCAGCGGCGTCCAGGCGGGGCTGCCCGACCTGCCCACGCGCACCGAGATCGTCCGGGTGCTGGGCGCGCTCCGGCCCAACGCGGAGCGCTGCTCGGCGGGTCACGGCGGCTCGGTGCGCGTGATGCTCACCGTCAACGGGTCTTCCGGTCGGGTGAGCCACGTCTCGAGCAGCGGCACCGCCGCGGGCGCCGAGCGCGCGTGCGTCGAGCGCGTCGTCCGCGCGGCTCGCTTCAGCCGGTTCCGCCGCGCGAGCCTCGACGTGGACTACACCTACAACCTCCCGCGGCAGGCGGCGCGCCCGACCCCGACCCGCGGCGGTGAGGTCCTCAACCCCTGGAACTAACACGCTGCTGAAGAAGCAGCCTGCGCCCTTGCCCCTGCCCGAGGGCCTGCGTGGAGCCCGATCTCGGGCCGGTTGGTGGCTCGTTGCGCCGCGCGAAGCGATGCTCGTCGCGCTCATCAAGAACTGCGACCGCTGATTCGCGGGCAAGGGGCAGGCAGCCTGAAGAACGCGAGCGTTCTTCAGCAGCCTGCTCGAACCAAATTCTAGCCAGAGGCGCGCCGGTCACATTCGATTGCATCCCGTGTCGGGTCCCCTCGACAATGGGCGCGTGCGGTCGTTCGCCCTCGTCGCCGTGGTCCCGGCGCTGCTCGCCTGTTCGGGCGGGCAGGAGGTGGAGATCCGCCTGGTGACCGATCTGCGGGCGGAGCTCGACTTCGGCGAGGTCCGCGCGGAGCTCTTCGAGGACGGGGCCGAGGACGCCGAGGCGCTCGCTCGCATCGACGGCGCCGTGACCGCGCGCGACGACCTCGTCGCGGGCCAGGCGCTCGGGTCGGTGCGGGTGCCGCGGCCCGGCGGCTACCGCGTCCGGGTCGAGCTCCTCGAGGGCGGCGCCCCCGTCGCGGTCGGGTGGGCGCGCGCGGTGATCGACGCGAGCGTCGAGCGGCTCACGGTGCGCGTGCTCCGGTCGTGCCTCGGGGTGGCCTGCGGGGTGGAGGCCTGCGTGTCGGGTGAGTGCGTGGACGCCCGGTGCGGGCCGGACGCGCGCGGCTACTGCCCCGCCCCCGAGTGCGACTCCGACGACGACTGCCCGACCGTCCCCGGGCCGGCCTGCCTCGCCCCGCGCTGCGTGGACGGCGCCTGCGGCGCGTGGCCGGACGACGCGCGCTGCGCGGCCGGGTCCTGCGACCCGATGAGCGGCTGCCCCGTCCCGAACGACGGCGGGCCGCCCGACGGAGGCGTGGACGCGGGGGCGAGCGACGCATGCGCGGGCGCGATGGAGGTCTGCAACGGCCTCGACGACGACTGCGACGGGGTCGTCGACAACGGCGCGAGCTGCCCCTGCGAGGCGGCCCAGAACGCGGGCCACACCTACCTCCTCTGCCCGATCGTCGCGACCTACGAGGACGCGCTGATGGCCTGCCGCGGGCTCGGCTACGATCTCGTGAGCGTCGACGACGCCGGCGAGGGCGTCTGGCTCGCGGGCGTGGCGTCGGGCGTGGTGGGGCTCGAGCACTGGATCGGCCTCGACGACCGTGACGTCGAGGGCACCTTCGTCTGGACCAACGGGAGCCCATCGGCGTTCCGCGACTGGGCGGCCGGCGAGCCCAACGGCGGGGTCACGGAGAGCTGCGTCCACACCGTCCCGGCGGGGGCCCAGTGGAACGACCGAGCCTGCGACGAGCGGAGGCCCTACGTCTGCGAGCAGCTGTGATCCGCGCGGGCGCTCGCCGGAACGCGAGTGAACCTCGGGGGCACTTGCGGTAGATCTGGGACGTCGTGGGCGACGCGGCACACCTCTGGTCGTTCATGGAGGGCTCGGTCACGCCCTTCGGTGGGTTCGGGATCGCGTGCGCGATCCTCCTGCTGGTGGTGCTGCGCTTCGTGGTGCCGCGCAGCAACAAGCGGGTCCTGCGCGCGCCCCTGGTCCTGTTCCTCGCGAGCGTCGTGCTCATCGTCCTGAGCGGCTTCCTCGAGGAGGGCATGCAGCTCCGGCGCTTCATGCGCCTCACGAGCGTGACCACGCTGCTGCTCTCGTGCGCGCGCTCGCTCTATCTGCTGCTCCTCCACGGCGTGCTCGCGCGTCGCCGCAAGCACGGCAAGCTCTTCCCCGGGATCTTCCGCGACATCATCCAGGTCGCGGCCTACGCGGTCGTCGCGTTCATCGTCCTGCACGAGCTCGGCGTCGACGCGGGCTCGCTGCTCACCGGCTCGGCGCTCCTCACCGCGGTGATCGGCCTCTCGCTCCAGGACACCCTCGGCAACGTCTTCGCGGGGCTCGCGATCCAGACGCAGGAGCCGTTCGAGGTCGGCGACTGGATCCAGTTCGACGACGACGAGGACCACACCGGCGAGGTCCTCGAGATCAACTGGCGGGCCACGCGGATCCTCACCATCGACCGCATCGAGGTCACGGTCCCGAACAACACCCTCGCGCGGGCCGCGATCCGCAACTACAGCAAGCCCACCCCGCTGGTCCGTCGCAACGCGACGATCCTCGCGCCCTACGACGCGCCGCCCGCGCGCGTGCACCGGCTGCTGAGCGAGGCGGTGGTCAAGGTGGACGGCGTCCGCGCCCACCCCGCCCCGGACATCCAGACGATCGCGTTCACCGAGCGCGGCGTGGAGTACCGGGTCCGCTACTTCATCGAGAAGTTCGACCAGCGCGAGCTGATCGCGAGCCGGGTGCGCGACCGGCTCTGGTACGCGCTGCGCCGGGCGGCCCTGCCGATCCCGCCGCCGCAGCGCCGGGTGACGCTCATCGAGCGGAACGCGACCATGACGGAGGCCGAGCACGTCTCGCAGGTGGCGGACGTCGAGCGCGCGCTCCTCCGGATCCCGCTCTTCCAGCCGCTGCCCCACGAGCTCGCTCACGAGCTGGCGATCCACACCGAGCGGCGCCTCTACGCCCCCGGGGAGATCGTCATCCAGCAGGGGGACTACGGCGAGGAGCTGTTCATCGTGGAGCGCGGCGAGGTCGACGTCCTGGTCGACGCGCACGACGGGATGCAGCACGTGGCGACGCTGCGCAAGGACCAGTTCTTCGGAGAGATGAGCCTGATGACCGGCGAGATGCGGGCCGCGACGGTGCGCACCGACAGCGAGGTCTGCCTGCTGGTCGTCAGCAAGGAGGCGCTCCAGCCGATCCTCGAGGCGGAGCCGGCCCTCGCCGAGGGCCTCTCCCGCATGCTCGCCGAGCGGGAGAGCCAGCTCGACGCGGCGAGCATCCGGCCGGTCCCGGAGAAGAAGACCCGCGGGGACGAGCGGCGCAACGAGCTGCTCGGGCGGATCCGCGAGTTCTTCTCGATCTGAGGATCCCGGGCGCACGCGAGACGCGGTATCCTTCGACGCGATGGCCAAGCCCGGTCCCATCCTCGTGATCGACGACGACCCCGACCTCTGCGCGCTGCTGCGCCGCGCGCTCGAGCACGCGGGGCACCGCGTGGTCACCGCGAGCGACGGCATGCAGGCGATCCGGGCCTACGAGCTCAACCGCCCGTCGATGCTCTTCGTCGACCTCATGATGCCGCAGCTCGACGGCGAGGAGCTGCTGCGCGTGCTCGGCACGCCCCGGCCGCCGGTCGTCCTGATCACCGCGAGCGTCCGCCGCGAGGAGGTCGCCGAGCGCTTCAAGGTCGATCACGCCCTCGAGAAGCCGTTCGACATCGCCGAGGTCACCGCGCTCGCGGACCGCTACGTCACCAAGGGCTGAGGTCGCCAAGGGCTGAGTTCGCCAAGGGCTGAGTTCGCCAAGGGTTGAGCCTCCCGGGCGAGGTTGGATGCGCGGCGTGAGCCCTCCGCGGCTCCGGCGGCTATGCTCGCGCCCGCATGGACGAGATCTACGACGAAGCGCTCGAGCTGCCCCCGCCCGCGCGCCGCGTGTTCTGCAACCGAACGCTCAACCTGCGCGGCATCCGCGCGGTGGGCTTCGACATGGACTACACGCTGCTGCACTACCACGTCGAGGAGTGGGAGCGGCAGGCCTACGAGCACCTCCGGGTGCGCCTCTCCGTCCACGGGCTGCCGGTCGACGACCTCGTCTTCGACCCGAAGATGATCCGGCTGGGCCTGATCCTCGACCTGCGCCACGGCAACGTCGTGAAGGCGAACCGCTTCGGCTACGTGAAGCGGGCGATGCACGGAACCCGCATGCTCGGCTACGAGGAGCAGAAGGAGCTCTACGCGCGCGAGAGCGTCGACCTCGCCGAGCCGCGCTGGCACTTCCTCAACACGCTCTTCTCGCTCTCCGAGGCGTGCATGTACGCCCAGCTCGTCGACCGCCTCGATCGCGGCGAGATCGAGGGAGCCTTCGGCTACGCCGACCTCTACCGCGTCGTCCGCTCGAGCCTCGACGAGGCCCACATGGAGGGCGCGCTCAAGGCCCAGATCATGGCCGACCCCGACCGGTTCGTGATGCTCGACGAGGAGGTCCCGCTCGCGCTCCAGGACCTCAAGGCGGCGGGCAAGAAGCTCCTCCTCATCACGAACAGCGAGTGGCCCTACACGCGCGCGATGATGAGCTACGCGTTCGATCGGTTCCTCCCCGACGGCCAGACGTGGCGCGACCTGTTCGACATGGTGATCGTCTCGGCCCGCAAGCCGTCTTTCTTCGAGCACCGGAACCCGTGCTTCGAGGTGATCGACGACGAGGGGCGCCTCCTGCCGGTGCTGCGGCCGGAGCTCGGCGGCACCTACGTCGGCGCGAACGCCTTCGCGGTGGAGGCGTCGCTCGGCATGCAGGGCGACGAGATCCTCTACGTCGGCGACCACATCTTCAGCGACGTGCGCGTCTCGCGGAGCCTGCTGCGCTGGCGCACCGCGCTCGTCCTGCGGGCGCTGGAGGGCGAGCTCGAGGCGCTCACCGCGTTCGGCGAGCAGCAGGCCGCGATCAGCCAGAAGATGGACCTCAAGACCCGCCTCGAGCACCGCTTCTCGCGCCTGAGGCTGGGCCTGTTGCGCCGCCGCAAGGGCTACGGACCGCAGCCGACGGCGAGCGCCGAGGACCTCGAGCGGCGGATGCACGAGACGCGCGAGGAGCTGGTCGCGCTCGACGCCGAGATCGGCCCGCTCGCGCGCGCCGCGTCCCAGATGGACAACGAGCGCTGGGGTCTGCTGCTGCGCACGGGCAACGACAAGAGCCACCTCGCGCGCCAGATCGAGCGCTACGCGGACATCTACACCTCGCGGGTCTCGAACCTCCTCGCGTTCACCCCGTTCGTGTACCTGCGCTCGCCCCGCACCAGCCTGCCGCACGACCACGGCCCGCGCGGCGGCGACGCGTAACCCGAACGAGGGGTCGGCAGAGCGCACAACCGCTGGGAACTCATGGGGAAACCGCGGGATCGAACCCGAATGGAAGCCGCCGGCTCGCGTCTACGGCTCTCGTCTACGGCTCGCGCACCCAGACGTGCCACTCGCCGTCGGTCAGGCCGAGCGCGCCGCACTTGCGGGTCGCGTCGTCCTCGCCCCAGTCGGTGCCGTCGCTGCCGTCGCAGTCCATGCCGTGGTCG
>JAUHXR010000353.1 GCA_030426845.1 Polyangia bacterium
ATCCCTGGCTCCTCGGCATCAGTCGCCCGATCGGGCTCGCGGTCGCGCGGCGCGACCCGAGCGGGTTGCGCTCGCCCGCGTGAGGCGCGGACGCGTTGAAAGGCGGGCCGGCGCCGCCTACCCTCGCCGCGACACGGAGGACCAGTGACGTCACCCAACTTCGCGACCGTCGCCCCCAAGGGCAGCTCCACTCCCATCGAGGAGGTCGACCGCGTGGTCGAGCACCTCCGCGCGCACAAGGACGCGTGGGTGCGTACGCCGTTCGAGCGTCGCGCCGAGCTGCTCGACCGCTGCATCGAACGCACCGTCGCGGTGGCCGACGACTGGGTCGCCGCGGCGTGCCGCGCCAAGGGCCTCGACCCGCGCGCCCCGCAGGCCGGCGAGGAGTGGCTGGGCGGCCCGATGGTGGTGGTCCGCAACCTCCGCCTGCTCTCCGAGGCGATGCGGGCCCACGGCCAGCCGTCCATCCCGGAGGTCCACGAGCGGCCCAACGGGCAGAAGGTCGCGACCGTCTTCCCGGGATCCCTGCTCGAGAAGCTCATGTACACCGGCATCACGGCCGAGGTCTGGGTGCAGCCGGGCAAGGAGCTGACCCAGGGCCAGGTCTACCGCGACAAGGCCGCGGGCGCGCTGCCCCCCGGCAAGGTCGGGCTGGTGCTCGGGGCCGGGAACGTCGCGTCGATCGGGCCGATGGACGCGCTCTACAAGCTGTTCGTCGACGACGAGGTGGTCATCGTGAAGACCAACCCGGTCAACGCGTACCTCCAGCCGTATTGGGAGGAGGCGTTCCGCCCGCTGGTCGACGAGGGCGTCTTCGCGGTGGTCCGCGGCGGAGCCGACGTGGGCAAGCACCTGACCGCGCACCCGCACGTCGACACGATCCACATCACCGGCTCGGACCGCACCTACGACGCGATCGTCTGGGGCGCCGACCCGGAGGAGCAGGCGCGGCGCAAGGCGAGCGGCGACAAGAAGATCGACAAGCCGATCACGAGTGAGCTAGGCGCGGTGACGCCCGTCCTCGTGGTGCCCGGGCCCTGGAGCGACTCGGACATCGAGTTCCAGGCGCGCCACGTAGCGTCGATGGTCGCCAACAACGCGAGCTTCAACTGCAACGCGGCCAAGGTGATCGTCACGGCCGAGGGCTGGCCGCAGCGCGAGCACTTCCTCGAGCGGGTCGAGCACCACCTCGAGATGGCCGCGCCGCGCAAGGCGTATTACCCCGGCGCGCAGGAGCGCTACGACGGGTTCCTCGAGCACTACCCCGAGGCGCGCCCGCTCGGGCCGCGCTCCAAGGCGGTCGTCCCGTGGACGATCATCGACGACGTACCGGCCAAGGCGGGCGAGTACGCGCTGACCAACGAGGCGTTCTGCGGGGTGGTCGCCGAGACGCGGCTCCCCGCGAGCGACGCGCGCGGGTTCCTCAAGGCGATGGTCCCGTTCGCGAACGACGTGTGCTGGGGCACGCTGTCGTGCGTGGTGCTCGTCCACCCGACGACCGAGCGCCAGCTCGAGAAGGAGCTCGAGGAGGCGATCGCGGGGCTCCGCTACGGCGGGATCGGCGTGAACGCCTTCGCGGGGGTCATCTACGGGCTGGTGACCCCGTCCTGGGGCGCGTTCCCCGGGCACCCGGACACCGACATCCGGTCGGGCCGCGGGGTGGTGCACAACACCTACCTCATCGACCACCCGCAGCGCTCGGTGGTGCGCGCTCCGTTCCGGATGAACCCGACGCCGGCGTGGTTCGCCGACCACCAGACGGGCCACCTCCTCGGGCCGGAGCTCGTGAAGATGGAGGCCAACCCGACGTTCCTGCGGCTGCCTCCGGTGCTCGCGGCGGCCCTGCGCGGCTGACTGGCGCGGCTCGGGAGCGCGTTCGATCGGCGCGGGGCGGCCCGCGCCGGCTCGTGCGCGGGCGTGCGGGCTTCAGTCAGCTCGCGGACATCAGCGTGCGGCGATCGGGTCGGCTGCGCCCTTCTGCACTCGACAGGGGACTTGCGGGTCGGGCGGCCGCTCGAGATCAGACCGGCACGGGCACAGGGCAGCTCGCGGCTGCGCCGAGCGCTGCGGTCACCGGCAGGTGAACGTCATGGCCCAGCTGCGGAGGATGCCGCTGTCCTGGGCCAGGCGATCCGCGATCGCGAGGCGCCACGTTCCCTGGGCCTGACGCCCCGCGGCCCGGCGGACCCGGTGGGTGCGGAAGGGGTTCTGGCGGCCGCCGCGCGCGAGCGAGTAGCTGTGGCCCTGCGGATCGGTCAAGGTGATGTGCAGGTCACCGTAGTAGCTGTGGTTGCCGACGAGTCGCACGCGGAGGCTGTCGATCGTGCAGGCCTGCCCGACCGAGGCGGTGCCGGTGGTGGTGTGGTTGTCGAAGATCGGGCCGCCACCGCGACCGCTGACCCGCAGCTCGGGGCCGCCGTTCGAGGGCTCGCCGTCGTCCCCGGTCGGGTCGCCCCCGACGGGGGTCGGGACCGCGCCAGCGAGCGGGGCAAGGGCAGCCGTGATCGTGATCTGGTTGTTCGTCGGCGACGCGTTGACCGTGGCCGGCTGGTAGCCCGCGAGCGCGAAGTTGAACGCGAAGGTCTGGACCTGACCGGGCTGCGGCGCCGGGATGGGCACCTGGGTGGTCAGCGGGGTCGTGCCGAGCTGACGGCCGCCGCCCGTGACCATCGCGCCAGGCGGGGTCGAGTTGGCGGTGACCGTCACCATCACCTGCCCGGACGGGGCGGCGGGCTGGGTCGGCGCCGGCGCGCTGTTCACCGCGCTGGGCGGCGGCGGCGGCGTGTCGTCATCGTCCCCGCCGCACGCGGCGAGGAGCAGAGCACAGAGCGCAACGGGCAGTACCTTCGACATGTCTCTCGGGGGGCGCGAGGTCCGAGCCTTGTGTATCAGCCGACGCGGCCCGGGAAAAGCGTCCGTGTCTTCATACGGCGGATGCCCCCTGGCCTCCCCGGCGCGATAGACTGGGCGGGCCGTGCGCCCGCTCCCCATGGTTGGAGGCATGCTCGAGACCGTCACGCGGGCGCTCGCCAAGAGCGATCTGTTCGGGTCGCTGCGCGACGATCAGCGCCGGCTGGTGGCCCAGCGCGCGGAGCTGCTGCAGGCCGCGCAGGACGAGACGATCCTCGCCGAGGGCGATCCCTCGGGCGCGTTCTTCCTGATCCTGAGCGGCGCCGCGGCGGTGCGGAGCGGCGACGCGGTGGTGAGCGACCTCGGGCCGACCGACATCCTCGGCGAGATGGGGGTCCTCCTCGGGCGGCCGCGCACCGCCACCGTGATCGCGTCCCGCCCCACCGTGCTGCTCAAGTTCGACGCGGCGGTCTTCGACGCGATGTTCGAGCGGATCCCAGGCTTCGGCATGGCGATCTGTCGGGCGCTGGCGCTGAGGCTCGCGGACGCCAACCTCCAGAACGAGCTGTGACCCGCGCCGCGATGATCGCCCGCCTCGCGCGGTGGCTGGGGCCGTGGACCGACCAGTCGCGCCGGCCGGAGGTGCGCCGGACGGAGCTCCGCGTGACGGGCCGGGAGCCGCTGCGCATGTGGCGCTACCGACCTCGCGGCCACGCGCCGGCGGGCGCCCTCCTCGTGATCCCGGGCCTCCACTTCCTCGGCCCCGCCGACCCCCGGCTCGACCGCTTCCTCGCCGTTCTCGCCGACAGCGGGGTGGACGTCTTCGCGCCGTTCCTGCCGGAGTTCCGCCGCCTCTCGGTCGGGCCGAGCCTCGTGGACGACGCCCTCGCCGCCCTCGACGCGGCGCGCGCCGAGCACCCGCGGCTCGGCGTGTTCAGCATCTCGTTCGGCAGCTACCCGGCGATCCACTGCGCGATCCGCCGCCCCGACGCGGTCCGCGCGTTGACCCTCTTCGGCGGCTACGCGAGCTTCGAGGACGCGATCCGCTTCTCCCTCGAGGGCAACGTCGACCGGGCCCACGACCCGCTCAACCGGCCGGTCGTGTTCCTCAACCTGCTCGACCACCTGCCGGGCCTGCCCGCCGATCGCGCGCCGCTGCGCGAGGCCTGGATGACCTACGTGCGCCTCACCTGGGGTCGCCCGTGGATGAAGGAGCGCGCGCACTGGAGCGAGGTGTCGGCGCGCGTCGCGGCCACGCTGCCCGAGCCCTACCGCCCGATGTTCCGCGTCGGCACGGGCGCGGCGGAGGGCGGCCACGAGGCGGTCGAGGCGGCGCTCGCGACCGGGCGCGAGAGCCTGTCGCACCTCGACCTCACCGCGCCCTGCGCGGCGGTGCGCTGCCCCACCACGATCGTGCACGGTCGCGACGACGACGTGATCCCGCACACCCACGCCACGATGCTCGCGGAGGCCCTGCCGCCCGCGGCCCAGCCGCGAGTCCTCCTCACCGGGCTCTACGGTCACACGGCGGCCGGCGCGGTCGACCTCTCGGCGATCCGCGGCGAGCTCGCGTCGATGATCGGCATCCTCGAGGCCATCGCGGACGGCGCGATGGGCGTCTCGGAGGCCGTGTGATCCTCCGCGTTGTCGGCGGCCTCCTCGCGCTCGCGGGCTTCGTCCTGGCGTTCGAGCCGCGGTTGCTCATGGACCTCCCGGTCGTGGACGACCGGTTCGAGGCGGTCGAGCAGCACGTCCGCTGGGGGCTGCTCAGCGGCGTCGGCCTGCTCCTGGTGTTCCGCACGCGCCTCAAGCCGTGGGGCGAGACGCTCGCGCACGCCGCGCTCTGGATCGTCCTCGCCTACCTGATCGCGCGGTTCATGGGCATCGCGATCGAGGGTGGCAGCGACCGACAGTGGATGTGGGTCGTCGTCGAGGCCGCGCTCCTCGTGCCGCTGGGCGGCTTCCTGGTGTGGCGAGAGCGGCGCGAGGCGGCCAGGCTCTCGGGGCCTCGGGGCGACGAAAGCTCGACAAGCTCGGACCGTCCGCGCTCCTGAGCTCGAGCAAGGATTGCGTGATCGCGCAGGGGACGGGGGTGTCTCCGACGCCTTCGCGCGCGCGGGCTCACGGCGCCGCGGCGTGGCCTGACGGTTGCTCTGTGACCCGACGTGCAGTCGATGGAAGTCCTCTCCGCCTTCGTCACGCTGGCCGCGGTGGTCGCGCTCCGCTGGTGGATCAGCCCGCGGCGCCAGCTCCTCGCGGCGATGCGGCGCGCGCCCGCGACGCCCCTCGGCCGCGTGGAGGAGGACGCGCCCGCGCGAGTGGTCGGCGAGGCGTACCCGTACGAGCCGCTGACCGCGCCGCTCTCCGGCGAGCCCTGCGCGGCGTACCGGATCCGGGTCGATCGTCGCGCGAGCTCGGTCGGCGTCTGGCTGCCGCTGCTCGACATCACCCGCTGCGCCCCGCTCGAGCTGCGGGACGGGGCGCGCGCGCTCGGGATCCACCCGGACGACGCGACGCTGGTCCCCTCGACGCGCCACCCCGAGGGCCTGCTCTTCTTCGTGGAGCCGCCCGAGCCGCTGGTCGCGCTCCTCCACGCGCGCGGCCTGCCGAGCGGCGGGTGGCTGCGGTGGATCGAGGAGACCGTGCCGAGCGGGGCTCGCGTGGCCGCCGCGGGGGTGGGCGCGCGAGGCACGCACGGGGAGCTCGGCCTCGTCGGCGGGCCGTCCGGCCTGCTCCTCTGCGCCGACCCGGCGCTGCTGGAGCGCGAGTCGGCGTAGGCCTCGGGGGCCCGGGAGCGGCTTGCGCGGCCGCCTACCGAGTGGTAGAGACACCCCTACCGATCGGTAGGGAGACCTCACGCCGAGGCTCCGAGCCGAGCTCCGATGGACGTACGCGCACAGATCCTGGATGCGGCCACCCGCCTCTTCGCGGCGAGGGGCTACGACGGAGCCTCGCTCGGCCGCATCGCGGACGAGGTCGGGGTGCGCAAGGCGTCGCTCCTCTACCACTTCCCCTCGAAGGACGCGCTCCACCGCGCGGTCCTCGACGGCGTTCTCGCGCACTGGAACGAGGCGCTGCCCCGCGTGCTCGAGGCGGCCGCGGGCGAGGACCGCTTCGACGCGCTGCTGCACGAGGTGGTCGGCTTCTTCACCGCCGAGCCGAACCGGGCGCGGCTCGTGCTGCGCGAGGCGCTCGACCGGCCGGAGGCGATGCGCGAGCAGCTCGAGGGCCAGGTCGCGCCGTGGATCGCGGTCATCGCGGGCTACATCCGGCGCGGCCAGGAGCGTGGCGAGCTGCGCCCCGACGCCGATCCGGAGGCGTGGCTGTTTCAGATCATCCACCTGATCGTGGGGGGCGTGGCGACCGCCGACTCCCTCGCGTTCGGGGGCAACACCGACCGGCTCGCGCGCGAGATCGAGCGGATGGCGAAGGTCAGCCTCTTCACGGACGAAGGGCTGGCGAGGAACGCGTCGCGCGGCGAGCGCGCGGCCGAGTAAAGGGGAGACGCCCGTGGGCAACTTCTTCAAGGACAACGAGGATCTCCGGTTCTACTTCGAGCGCGGCGTCGACTGGACCCGCCTGGTCGAGCTCACCGAGCACGACTTCAAGGCGCCCGACGGGCCCGCCAACGTCGAGGAGGCGGTCGAGACCTACCGCGAGGTGGCCGACCTGGTCGGCGAGTTCGTCGCGAACGAGATCGCGCCCCACGCCGCGCAGCTCGACCGTGAAGGCGTCGCGCTCGAGGGCGGCGAGGCGGTGACGCCCGCGCGGCTCCAGTCCATCTACGACCAGCTCCGCGACATGGAGCTCCACGGCATGTGCCTGCCGCGCGAGCTCGGCGGGATGAACAGCCCGCTCACGCTCTACTTCCTCACGAGCGAGATGATCGGCCGGGCCGACACGTCGGTCATGGCGCACCACGGCTTCCACGGAGGCATGGCGGCCGCGATGCTCATCATGAGCATCCGCGAGGGCAGCACGAAGATCGACCCGGACACCGGGGTGATCCTCGAGACCCGCTTCGAGCGGTTCATCCGCGAGATCGCGCGCGGCGAGGCCTGGGGCTGCATGGACATCACCGAGCCCGACGCGGGCTCCGACATGGCCAAGCTCCGCACCAAGGCCGAGCAGGACGAGTACGGCGACTGGTTCGTGACCGGCCAGAAGATCTTCATCACCGCCGGGCACGGCAAGTACCACTTCGTGATCGCGCGGACCGAGGACGCGACCGATCCCAGCGACCCCTTCGCGGGCCTCGGCGGCCTGAGCATGTTCCTCGTGACGACCTACGAGGACGAGGGCGGCGAGCGGCGGCGCCTCGCGACGATCGATCGCATCGAGGAGAAGATCGGCCACCACGCGTCGGTCACGGCGGAGATCGGCTTCAACCGCTCGCCCGCGCTCCTCATCGGTCAGCGCGGCGAGGGCTTCAAGTACATGCTCACGCTGATGAACGGCGCCCGCCTCGGCGTGGGCTTCGAGTGCCTCGGGGTGAGCGAGGCCGCGGTCCGCCTCGCCGCGGCCTACGCGGCCGAGCGCCGCTCGATGGGCAAGTCGATCGATCGCCACGAGATGATCGCCGACTACCTCGACGAGATGCGCACCGACATCCAGGCGCTCCGCGCGGTCTGCGTCCACGGCGCGCTCGAGGAGGAGATCGGGCAGAAGCTCGAGATCCGTCTGCGCTTCGCCGAGGGCCTCGGTGAGCTCGAGAAGAAGCGGCTCGAGCGCGAGATGAAGCGCCGCAAGGCGGCCGCGCGCCGGGTCACCCCGCTCCTCAAGTACTTCGGCGCGGAGAAGGCGGTCGAGCACGCGCGCCGCTGCGTCCAGATCCACGGCGGCGTCGGCTACACGACGGAGTACGGCGCGGAGAAGCTGCTGCGCGACGCGCTCGTCTTCCCGATCTACGAGGGCACGAGCCAGATCCAGGCGCTGATGGCGATGAAGGACACCCTCGGGGGCATCCTCAAGAAGCCGCGCGCCTTCGTGCAGCGCGGCGCCCAGGCGCGGTGGCGCTCGCTCAGCGCGCGCGACCCCCTCGAGCGCCGCGTCGCCCGGCTCCAGGCCCTGAGCTGGAGCGCCCAGCAGCACCTCTTGCGTCGCACCGCCGGCGACAAGATCCGCGGGCTCGGCGAGCTCCCGGTGACCGCGTGGGCCGACGCGTTCCTCAAGGACTGGAACCCGAAGCGCGACTTCGCCTTCGCGATGCTGCACGCCGAGCGCCTCACGCAGATCCTCTTCGACGAGGCGGCGGCCGAGCTCCTGCTCGAGCAGGCGCGCCAGCACCCCGATCGGCGCGACGTCCTCGAGCGCTGGCTCGACCGCGCGGAGCCGCGCGCGCGCCACCTCCTCGACGTCATCCAGACGACCGGCGACCGACTCCTCGAGCGGCTCGAGGGCGACGAGGCGGCGGCCGCCGCGGCGGAGTAGCGCGTGGCCATTCCGACCCGCTTCGTGCTGCAGCAGGGCGACGCGATCCGCGGGATGGGCGCGGCCGCGCTCGGCGCGCTCCGGCAGCGGATGGGGGCGTCGACCGGCGCGCCACCAACCGCCCTCCCCGGCCCGGAGATCCGGCGGACGTTCCCGCCGCGCGACCCGGCGCTCGTGCGCGCCTACGTCAAGCACGTGGGCGGCGACCCGGGCGCGTATCGGGCCCGCCTCCCCGCGCACCTGTTCCCCCAGTGGGGCTTCGGCTTCGTCGGCGCGACCCTCGACGGCCTGAGCTACCCGCTGCTCGGCGCGATGAACGGCGGCTGCCGGCTCATCCAGCGCGCGCCGCTGCCCTCCGACGAGCCGCTCGAGGTGAGCGCGCGCCTCGAGAGCGTCGACGACGACGGCCGCCGCGCGATCCTCGAGCAGCGCGTGGTCACCGGGACTCGCAGCGCGCCCGAGGCGGTCGTCGCGCACCTCTACGTGTTCGTCCCCCTCGGCAAGCCGGGCGGCAAGCCGGGCGGCGACGCAGCGGCCGGCGACTCGCGCGCGAAGGGCCCGAAGAAGGACAAGCCGCGCGTCCCGGCCACCGCGAAGGAGCTGTCGTACACCCGGCTCCGGCGCGACGCGGGCCTCGACTTCGCCAAGCTGACGGGCGACTTCAACCCGGTGCACTGGGTCCCCGCGTGGGCCCGCGCGTTCGGGTTCAAGAGCACGATCCTCCACGGCTTCGGCACGATGGCGCGCGCGATCGAGGCGCTGAACCGCGGCCTCTTCGCGGGCGACGTCGACGCGCTGCGCGAGGTGGAGGTCCGCTTCACGCGGCCGCTCGTGCTCCCCGCGACC
>JAUHXR010000354.1 GCA_030426845.1 Polyangia bacterium
ATGATCGCGGCCGCCGCGCCGCGCTCGTGGTCGGCGCGGTGCTCGTCGGGGCGACCTCCCTCCTCGCGGTCTCGCGGGGCGCGTTCGTGTCGCTCGTGCTCGGGCTCGCGGTGTTCGCGCTCCTCGGGGTGGCGCGTGGACGCGGCTCGTCGACCGCCGCGCTCACCGCCGGCGCGGCCCTCGTGCTCGGCCTCGCCCTCGGGCTCTTCGTGGCCTCCGACGCGTTCCTCGGAGAGCTGCACCGCGGCGACCTCAGCAAGCTCGAGCTGGCGGGCCGCGCGCTGACGATGTCGCTCGAGCACCCGTTCCTCGGCGTCGGCCGCGGCGGCTTCTCCGCGGCCTTCGTCGCGCTGTCGGGGGCGGACGTCCGCTACACCCACCCGGAGAGCTTCCCCGCGCAGTGGGCGACCGAGTGGGGTCTGCCCTTCGCGGCGGCCCTGCTGGTGGCGGGCGCGGCCGCGCTCGTCCGGGGCGCGCGCCAGAGCCGCGACTGGACCCGGGTCGGCGCGGTGGCCGCGCTCTGCTCGCTCGCCGCCCACGAGCTGGTGGACTTCGCGACCGAGCTGAGCGGCGTCGCGGTCGTCGCGGCCGCGCTCCTCGGGGCGGCGGTGGCCCCGCGCGACCGACGCAAGCCCGAGACCCGAGGGCGCGTGGCTCACCTCGGCTTGGTGGCGGCCGCGCTCGGTGGGCTCGCCGCGGTCCTCCTCGGGCCCGCGATCGATCGGGACGGGGTCGCCTCCCTTCGGCGCCGGCTCGAGCGCGCGATGGCCGACGGAGACCACGACACCTTCCGCGCCACCCTCGAGATCGCGACCCAGCGCCACCCGCTCGAGCCGATCTTCCCGCTGCTCGCCGGCGCGGAGGCTGTGCAGCGGGGGGACGATGGCGCCCTCCCCTGGCTCAACCGCGCGATGCAGCTGGCCCCGGGCTGGGACGCGCCGCACGAGTGGGCCGGGCGCTGGCTGATCGGCCGGGGCCGCGTGACGCAGGGCTTCCTCGAGCTCCGCGAGGCGCAGGAGCGGCGCTCGTCGGGACCGACAGTGGCCTGCGAGACGCTCCGGCAGCGGCCCGACGCGGGCGCGGAGTTCGCCCGGATCGCCAGCGATCACGAGGGGGGCCTGGCGTGGATGGAGGCGGTGGCCACGTGCCTGCCCCTCGACTCCGCGGCCGCGCGCGCGATCGACGCGGAGCTCACCGAGCAAGGGGCGGACGGCGGGCAGTGGCGCGAAGCGCGCCGGGCGCTCGCCGCGGGCGACCCGGAGCGCGCGCTGGAGGTGCTCGCCCAGGTGAGCGCCCCCGACGCGCCGGAGGCGAGGCTCCTCGAGGCGCGGGCGCACATCGCTCGGGGCGCCCCCGAGGCGGCGCGACGGGCGGTGGCCGAGGCCGCCACCTGGACGCGACTCGCCACCGCCGGCCTGGAGGCCCGAGCCCGGGCGGAGGCGGCGGCCGGCGACCTGGACGCGATGCGCGCCTCGACGGAGGAGCTGCGCGGTCACTCGGCCGGCCGCGCCGAGGGGCTCGCCCGGGTGTGGGTCCTCGAGGGCGAGCTCGAGGAGTCGGCCGGTCAGCACGGGCGGGCGATCGCGGCCTACGAGCGGGCCGAGCGCCTGCACCCCTCCGTCGAGGGCGCTACCGGGATCGCGCGGGCGTCCGAGGCCATCGGCCACCTGGCCCGGGCCACGCGGGTCTACGACCAGCTCTGCCGCACTCAGGGGGAGACCAGCGCCGCCTGCGCCGCGCGGGACCGGGTGCGCCAGCGCGCGCGTGAATCCCTCCCGCTCGCCCCGCAACTACGAGTCCCGCAACCTCCCCCCGCTCCTTGACTCCCCCACCCGGATGCCCAATCGTGTCGGGTCGATTTGGATAACTGCTCGAGATGACCCCTCAATCCGCCGCTTCGGGCGCCGCCACCGACGATGAGCCCGGCGGCGCCGCGCTCGATCTGAGCGCCTACCTGCGCATCCTGTGGAGTCACAAGTGGGTGATCCTGGCGGTGGCGGTGAGCGTGTGCGCCGCGGTCGTCTTCTGGACGGTCCGGCAGCCGAAGATCTACCAGGCGACCTGCTCGATCGAGTACGACCCGAACCCGGTCACCCCGCTCGGCCACGAGGTCGAGGACGTCGCCAACCCGATCGGCTCGTTCTGGATGAGCCGCGAGTTCTTCTCGACTCAGAACAGCATCATCTCCTCGCGCGCGGTGGCGGAGCGCGTGGTGCGCGACCTCGGCCTGCACCGGGACCCGGCCTTTTTCTACCGCGAGAGCTTCGAGCCGCAGCCGCCGTCGCTCTTCGAGCGGGTCAAGAGCTGGGTGAAGACCACCCTCGGGTTGGAGGAGCCCGCGAATCCGCGCGGGCCGCAGCTCCCGACGGTGGAGGACGCCGCGCGCGCGCTCCAGAACCGCCTCATCGTCGAGCCGATCGAGGACACCCGCATCGTCGCGATCCGGGTCCAGGATCGTGACCCGCGGCGCGCGGCCGAGCTCGCCAACGCGGTCGCGGACGCCTACGTGCAGAAGACCCGCGACGACCGGATGCAGTCGACGGTCGGCGCCCTCGACTGGCTGGGGAACCAGCTCGACAACCTCCGCGGCGAGCTCGACGAGAGCGAGCTCGCGCTCCACCGCTTCAAAGAGGAGCACAACGTCCTGTCGGTCTCGATGGAGGATCGGCAGAACCTCGTGGCGAGCGAGATCACGCACCTCAACGAGGCGCTGACCCAGGCGCGCACGCGGCGCATCGAGCTGTCCGCGCGGGCGGCGCGCGTCCGGGCGGCGGTCGACGCGGACAACCCGGAGGACAGCGCGGCGGCGTTCCCCGACAACGAGACGATCAGCAGCCTCCTCGAGCAGATCCGGCAGAAGATCTCGGAGCGCGAGGGTCTGGCGACGCGCTACGGCCCCAACCACACGCGGATGCAGCAGATCGACAGCGAGGTCGCCGGGATGCGCCGGCAGCTCCGCGAGGAGATGCGCGGCGTCGCTCGCGCGGCCGAGGCGGACGTCCGCGAGGTGCGCCGGGTCGAGTCGGGGCTCCGCGCGGCCCTCGATCAGGCGCACAGCTCCGGCCTCGAGCTCAACCTGCGCGAGATCGAGTACCAGCGCCTCAACCGGGAGCGCGAGAACAACGCCAAGCTCTACGGCCTCGTCCTCGAGCGCACGACCGAGACCGACCTGACGCGGATGTTCACCGCCACGCACGTGCGCATCCTCGACCGCGCGCTCACCACCCAGGCGCCGATCCGCCCCCGCCTGCACGTGAACGCCGTCGGCGGGCTGGGCGCGGGCCTCGCGCTCGGGCTCGCGTTCGCCCTCCTGCTCGGGCGCCTCGACCGCCGGCTGAAGTCCGTGAGCGACGTCGAGGGGTTGGGCATGACCGTGCTCGGGATTCTCCCGCGCATCACCGACGGCCAGGAGTCGGCGCCGGTCTACGCGCGCCGCGCCAAGAAGCCGAAGCGAAGAGCCCAGGGCCAGGCCGGCGGGATGCAGCCCGGCAACCGCGACATCTTCGCGCACACCCACCCGATGAGCGCGGCCGCGGAGTGCTGCCGGACAATCCGCACGAACCTCACGTTCATGAGCGCGGACGAGCCGCTGCGCACGATGGTCGTGACGAGCGCGAGCCCGCGCGAGGGCAAGACGACGGTCACCACGAACCTGGCCATCTCGCTCGCGCAGAGCGGCAAGCGCGTGCTCATGGTCGACACCGACCTGCGGCGCCCGCGCATCCACCGCGCCTTCGGAGTGTCCGGCGTGCGCGGCATCACGAGCGTGATCGCGGGTGACGAGGCGCTGGAGAACGTGGTCGCGGAGACGGACGTGCCCAACCTGCACATCCTCCCCTGCGGCCCGATCCCGCCGAACCCGTCCGAGCTCCTGCACAGCCAGAAGTTCCACGACCTCGTCGAGGTGGCGCTCAAGCAGTACGACCGCATCGTGTTCGACAGCCCGCCCCTCGGCGCGGTGACCGACGCGGCCGTCCTCGCGCCGCAGCTCGACGCGGCGCTCATCGTCGTCAAGGTCGACTCCACGACCCGCGACGCCCTCGGCTCGGCGCTGCGTCAGCTCCGCGACGTCGGCGCCAACGTGGTCGGCGGCGTCCTCAACGACGTCGACCCGCGCCGCAAGGGCTACAGCAGCGAGTACTACTATTACCGCCGTGAGGGGTACTACTACTCCGAGGAGGAGCGGAGCGACGACGACGACGACGACGCGGACAGCCCGCCCCCGCGCGGCGCCAAGGACCGTCGCCCGGCGACCCACTGAGGCGGCGGGAACGTCCCTGGAACGGGCGCGCTACGCCCATCCCGGCCCCACCGCACTTGGCCCGCTGCGCGTAGCTCTCGAGCCGGTCTTCACGTCGGCGATCGGCGCGCCTCAGACCGTCCGACCGCTGCGATCGACCGGGGCCTTCGCCTGAGGTATTCGGCGGGCGAGACGACGACGGCGCGGGTGCGCGCGCGACGAACGCAGCCCCGGGCGGCAACGGAGGGCGGCAACGGCAGCAGTCAGGTCGCGTCGTCGTCCCGCGGTGCGGGCCGGTCAGACCGCACCGTCGTCGCGCGCGGAGCGAGCCGCTGGACGGTCGCCCTCAGCGCCCCGGCGCGGTCGTCGGGCGGTCCCCAGGTGTGGTCGAGCGCGAACAACGACACGACCCACGCGTCGACCCCAGCCCGCGCGTAGGCCTCGAGCTTGTGGTGACCGTCGAGGAGGCAGAGGACGAGGACTTCCTCATCCCACCGCGCCCGCACGTACCGGTCCTCCTTCCAGCCGAGCGCGAGGACTCCAGGCCGCGCGCCCTCCCGGATGCTCTTGCCGAACCGCTCGACGGTCGCCTCGTCGAGCGCGTCGAGCGGCTGCGACGGGGCGAGCACAGTGAACGCATCACCCGGGGTGTAGACGGGGGGCTGGTAATGAGGCGTGCACGCGTGCGGTGGCCCGTCGTCTTCGTCCGGCCAGTCGTCGTCGTCTTCGCGCCACTCGCGGCGGCGGTGGAGCCAGGACGCGGCCGGGTCGTCCACGCGATCCACCGGCACCTCGAGCGAGCACGCCAAGTAGCGACCGGTCTCGAGCGCCCCCAGAACCGGCGCCCACGCGCTCAGCCACGCCGCGTCGGGGACAGGTCGGTCCGCCAGGGTCCGACGCAGCGCCTCCCCGATCACGAGCGCGCGGCTCTCGGGCCAGCCGATCAGGGAGAGGACCGTCTCGCAGGTGCCGCACGTGGAGCCGACGTCGTAGAGGGCCTGCTCTCCAACGAAGAGCGAGCGACTCCACCGCGGCCACGTTCGCTCGGTCTTCGCGGGCGGTGCGTAGTCGATGCGCAAACGTCCTCGCCCCTCGTCCACCGCGAAGGTCGTCCCGAGCTCGGCCGCGGCGACCTCGCGGAGCCGCGGTTCGACCGGCCCGCGCTCCACCGCGCGGATCCAGGTCTCGCGCAGCGCTTCTGTCGTGTCGGACGGCGCGACGAGCGGGGAGACGCCGGTCAGCCGCCAGAGCGCGTGCACGAGATCGAAGATGTGCGCGTCGGGCGCCGTCCGCAGCTGCTCCACGAGGGCGGGGACGACCCTCGCGTCACCGAGCAGCTCCAGCGCGACGCAGACGGCGGCGTGAACCTGCGGGTTCGCCTCGCAGCCGTGGTGCCCCCGCTCCGAAGTGCGTTCCGGGTCTGCGCCGGCCCTCACGCCCGATCTCGGGCGGCGAGCTCCTCGAAATGGCGGTGCCATTCCAGCGTCGCCCGCTGCGCGACCTCGGACCCGATGACTCGCCGGTATCCCGGATCGGACTCCGGGCGGGGGCACGAGCCGCTCCGCGAGCGCTTCGAGCGCGCGCGGCGGTCGGTCGTAGCCGAGCCGGAGCGCCTCGCCGATCCGGTCTCGATCGCTCGGACCCTTGGCGCGCCGGCTCAGAACGGGCGCTCGGGGACGAGGATGATGTCGTCGGCGCGGACCGGCACGTCGCTCGAGTCGCCGACGCTGATCCGATCCAGTGGGACCTGGAAGCGCCGGAGGTCCTCACCGATCCGCCGGGTGAGGATCGCCCCGTTGCGGTCCGCGAGGTCGGTCGTGCCGCCGGCGAGGCTCACGGCTTGGAGCGCGGTGAGGCCGGGCGTGACCTCGTAGTTGCCCGGGGTGCGGACCGCGCCGATCACGCTGACGCGCCGCGAGCCCCAGCCGGTGACGATGACCGACACCTGCGGGTTGACGAGGACCTCGTCCTCGCGCAGGCGCTGCTCGATCAGGTCGGCGATCTCGGAGGGCCCGAGCTCGGAGACGCTCACCCGGCCGAGGTAGGGGAAGTCGATCGTCCCGTCCTGCTCGACCCGGTAGTTGTTGTTGAGGTCGTCCTCGCCGTAGACCCGAACCTCGAACTCGTCGCCCGGCCCGAGGGTCGAGTCGTCCTCCGTCGCCGGCGGCGCCGTCGGGCTCCCGGTGGGTCCGCAGCCGGGGCCCACGAGGGCCGCGGTAAGGACGACGACGGCGAGCGCGATACGGCGAAGGATCATGGCAGGTCTGTTCCGCGCGAGGGCCCGCAGATTCAACCGCCGAGGCGATCGAGAGGCCAGGCGGAGGTCAGTAGAAGACGCGGACGCCGAACCACGCCTGGAACTTGTTGAAGCCCGCCGGGTTCGGGACGGGCCCCGTGTCCGAGTCGATGCGGTACTGGAAGTCCGTGAACGAGCCGTTGTACTGGAGGGTCGCGTTGACCCCGAGCCAGTCGGTGAATCGGTACTCGGCGAAGATCTCGGCGTCGAGGCGGACGTCACCCCGATCGACGCTCGAGCCGACCGCGGTCATCCCGTCGGGCTGCACGATCGCGCCGAACTCGTAGTAGCCGCCCCCGATCTCGACCCCGAGGAGGAACGAGCCGCCAATCAGGACCTGGAAGTTCGCGAAGCCGCGGTCGAGCCGGTAGAAATTGCCGAGGAACGACGGCTGGAAGTCGCGGACGTAGCCGAAGGTGAGCCGGGTGTTCTGCTCGATCTGCCAGCGCGCCTCGATTTGGGCGATCACCGACTCGTACTCCTGGTCGTACGCCCCCACGGAGTTGAAGAACCCGGCCGCGTACCCGGCCATCGCCAGGACCGAGAAGTTGGTGGTGAACGCGCCGTTGAGGCCGGCCCGGGTCCGGAGCAGCACGCCGTCCGACACGCGGGTCGGAGTCAGCGGGGACGTCCCGAAGTAGTCCAGGATCGTGACCGTCGTGTCGTGGAGGATCGCGGTCTCGGGGAGGAAGCGGAACGTCTCGTTCAGCGTGATGAGGTGGCGGAAGTTGCTGCCGTACTGGAACCGCTCGTCTTCGAAGAAGTCGAGCATGAAGTTGTAGCCGACGCCGATCTTCAGGACGTCGCCCGAGGTGGCGAAGTTGGCCTGGATGCCCGCGTTGTTGCGGATCCGGCCGAAGCTCGCGCGCGCGTCGGAGTTCTCGGTGAACGGTCGGATCGAGCGGCCGAACTCGTCGGAGATGTTCACGCTGAACGCTCGGCCCGGCAGGATGCCGAGGGCGAGGCTCGCGTCGAGCTCCATGTTCGAGCGGTCGATGTCGTTGAAGAACGTGTAGAAGCTGCCGCTCACGCCGCCACGGAACGTGACCGCCGGCTGGCTCTGCGTGCCCTGGTTCTCCTCGCCGCCGCCCGCCTCGCCCTCGGCCCGACGCTCCGGGCCGCGGGTCGCCACCATGAGGTGGGCGGTCGCGCGAAGGATGCCGGAGTCCTGTCGGGCATCCATCCGCGGGTCATCATCCGCGGTGTAGTAGAGGTTCGAGTCGTAGCCGATCTCGACGCCGATGCCGGGGTGGAGCTCGAAGTCTCCGACACGGAAACCGGGGCCCTCCGTCCGCGAGCGGTCGGACAGCCACGACTGTGCTTCCGCGCTCGCCGGCGCCAACGTCGCCAGCGCGACGAAGGTCGCTCCCAAGCCAAGCCATCCTCTGAGCCGCAAAGTCTTCTCCTAAGCCGCCGTGGGTCGCGTACGCGAGCGATCCTGCGCTCAGCCGCCCGAGGGGCTGGCGGGGGGCGGGATGAAAGGGACCTGGTGACCGTCGACGGGGAGGACGACCAGATCCTCCTCCGGGGTCGCAGGGTCAATGGTGGTGACCACGCGGGTCGTGCCCGTCTCGAAGATGTCCTGGCCGATGCACGCGTTCGCCTCCTGCTCGAGGGTGCGGAAGTGCTGGCCGAGGACCGTGATCACGGTGAACTCGTGGTTGCGACGCTCGGAGTCTCCGGTGGTGTTCGCCTCCTGGAGGTTGCGCGAGCGGCTCTCCAGGGTGCGCCGGTGCGCGTTGATCTGGGTGAGCTTGTCGTTGAGGCAGGTGACGCGGATGATGTCGCGCTCGCGGCGCGCCTCATCGAGCATCGAGAGCACCCGGCGGCTGATCTGCGTGCCGCGCTCCTCGATGCTCTGCGCCTCTTCGAGCTGCTGCTCAGCGGTCAGACGCGCCCGCTGCTGTACCGGCAGCTCACCGTCGTCGGACCCGTCGGAGCTCTCGTCCCCGCCCCCCGACGCGCCATCCTGCGCGATCGCCAACCCGAAGCCCATGGCTCCGAGGGCAATCCCGACAATGAGCGCAATCAGCGCACGGCGACCGTCAAGCATCGAAGCCCCTCCCAAAAGGTCCGGCGAGTATATCGGGCACGCCTGGCAAGTCAACGTGTTCCCAGGACCTCGTTTCGATAGTCATTGCCGACCCTTCCCTGCGTTCCGCGGGCACTATTTTCTGTCGCGGCGTCGGGTGTGTTGCCCTGATCCCGTCACCCGTTCATCGACAGATTGCCCCGGACGCCAACCAGCCCGCGTAGGGAATACGGCCAGCCCCCCGCCCGCTCCACCACATCCCCCCACCCCGGCGCCTGGAGTCGAGACGGCGCCGGAGGCGCTGGCGGGTTCCCCCCCGTGTCTCCCGCCCCCGCGCCAGCGACGCCCCCCGGCGGTAGCAAGGGCGGGCGGCCAAAGGCCGCCCCACGAGCCCGCGCCAAAGACGACGTGCCGAAGACACCGAGTCGGAGGCGCGGCCGGATGCCCCACCCGCCTCTCCCGCGCCAGCGACGCCCCCCGGCGGTGGCAAGGGCGGGCGGCCAAAGGCCGCCCCACGAGCCATCGCCAAAGGCGCGGCGCGAAGCGCCAAGCCGGAGG
>JAUHXR010000355.1 GCA_030426845.1 Polyangia bacterium
CTCGTGATGGAGGCGGAGACCCTCATCGAGGATCACCTCAAGCTCACCGGCGAGGCGCGCTACATCATCGAGAACGACGAGTTCTCGCGCATCGACCGCTGGGTGACGTTCTTCCGCAAGCTCGTCGGCACGCAGGGCGCGTGCGTGCTCCGCTTCGGCCAGCCGCTGGACTGCTTCGGCAACGCGGTGGACGCCGACGGCTGCTCGGTCGCGCCCGGCGGCAAGGTGGTGGACGCGGGCACCTACGTGTACCGCGACGGCGCGCCCGTGCTCGACGAGCGCCGCGACGCGGCCTACACGCGCGAGCTCGGCGAGACGCTCCTCGACGTCTACAAGCGCGACACCGTCCTGATGACCACGCAGCTCGTCGCGCACGTGCTGTTCCGTCGCCTGGTGCGCGAGACGCCGGGGGTCGACCTCTTCGGGCGGCTGCGCTTCCGCGGCGAGGTGCGGATGAGCCGCGAGGAGCTGGTCGAGGACGTGGGGCGCTCGCGGGATCGCGCGCGCGGGCTCGCCGACGACGGCGAGGTCCACCTCTCTCGCACGCTCGCGACCGCGGACCCGCGCGAGCTCCTCGACCGCGCGATCGCGGTCTGGGACGGCTACCACACCAAGCACGTCGCCCGACAGGTCGGGCCCGACGTCGTCGCCGAGGATCCGTCGATGCTCCTCTACTACCAGAACCGCCTGATCGACTACTCGACCCGAATCGCGGAGGACGCCGACCAGCGCGCCGCTCTCGAGATCGCCCTGCTGGGAGAGGAACGTTGAGCGCCCCGGTCGGAGTGCTCGGAGGCGGCGGCTTCGGCCGCGCGCTCGCGGGGGCCGTCGCGCGCAACGGCGGCGAGGTCGTGCACTGGAGCCGGCGCCCGCGCAGCGCGCAGTCCGACGCGGTGCGGACGACGGACGACTTCGCGGCGCTGGCCGACTGCGGGCTGATCTTCGTCGCCGTCCCGTCGATGTACGTGCCGGAGGTCGCGCCCTCGCTCGGCGCCCACCTCGACGGGCGTCACTTCCTCGTGCACGTGAGCCGCGGGCTGATCGGCGACGAGCTCCAGACGGTCGCGCGTCACCTCGCGCAGAGCACCCCGGCGCGACGCGTGGGCTGCCTCGCGGGCCCGCTCACCCCGACCGCCCTCGAGGAGGGCACGCCGGGCGGCGCGATCGTCGGGACCCGCTTCGGCGAGGTCGCGGCCGCGGTGCGCGACGCGCTCGAGAGCCCGACGCTGCGGCTGTACGACACCGACGATCTGATCGGGGTCGAGGTCGCCTCCGCGATGGTCGGCCTCCTCGCGCTGCAGGCCGGGTTCTGCCTCGAGTCCAAGATCAGCCCGAGCGCGATGGCGGTGATGATGACCCGCGGCCTCGCCGAGGCGGCGCGCGTCGGGGTGCGGCTCGGTGGGAGGGAAGACACCTTCCACGGCCTCGCCGGCTCGGGCGACCTCTACGCGGCGATCGGCGGTGACGATCGCGCGGAGGTCCACCTCGGGCGCGCGCTGAGCCAGACCGCCAACCTCGAGGAGGCGGGCGCGCGGGCGGGCGCCCACATCGAGGGCCTCTCGATCGCGGGGCGCGTCGCGCGCTTCGCCGAGCGGACCGGCGTGAAGGCGCCGATCGCCACCGTCACCGCGGCGGTCCTCGACGGGAAGCTCTCGGTGGAGGAGGGGCTCAAGGCGCTCATGCAGAGGTGACCGCCGGGTGCCCGCGGCTCACGCTTCGTCGCGTGCGCCGCAGCCGTCGCAGGTCACGAACCGGCCGTCGTTGCTCGTCCGGCAGGCACCGCAGACCCAGGGCGACCCGGGCTCGGCGCGGAGCTCGCGGCGCCGAGGCTTGCGCCCTAACAGAGTGTCGCGCATCGCCCACAAGACCGCGCCGACGACGATCAAGATCAGCGCAGCGCAGGTGAAGGAGGTGATCCGCGCGATCCCGTCTTCGAGCGCTCGAAGCTCGGGGTCGGGCTGCGTTGGTACGAGCTGCACGACGGGAGGCTACACCGAGATCACGGTTGCATCATGCGCGCGAACTTGTCATTGAGCACCGGGTCCGCGGCGAGCTTCGCGCCCCAGGCCTGGGCGACCATGCCGTAGCTCATCATGTCGAGCCCGTAGCGCCCGAGCGCGCCCGCCATGTCGCCGGCCTGCATCCCCTTGAGGATCGCGACGTAGTCGCTGAGCCGCGCGACCGGCTGACCGGGGAAGACCTCCGGGTCGGGCTCGCCCGCGGTGCCTTCGTTGACCTGTCGCTGCGCCTGCTGCTGCTGGGCCATCCGCAGGTGCATGTCCTGCTGGCCCGCCGTGATCTGGTCGAGGGCGGCCTTCTCCTGGCCGCTCACCCCCATCGCCTCGAGCGCGAGGGCGCGCTGGATGCCGAGGAAGCGATCCATGAGGCGCGGCTCCGCGTTGAGCGCCTCTTGCCACTCCGGGATGTACGGGTAGACCGCGCCGGTCTCCGGGTGCCGCGGGTCGACGCCGTACCGCGCGCACACATCGAGGATCGCCTGCGGCGGCGTAGCGAGCGTGTCCAGCGTACCCGACTGATCGGAGTAGCCCGCCTCGTTGAGGACCGCGTCGCGCTCCGCGCTGAAGCGCGCGTAGTCGTCCAGGGTGAGCCCCTGGTAGCGACGCTCGGGGGGGCGCACGACGTTCTTCTCGTGGAGCGAGGCGTGGTAGCGCTCGATCCACCCCTCGAGGTCCTCGCGGGTCGCCGCGTCGTGCGCGCCGAGCCCGAGCCACACGTCGGCGAGGACGATCTCCCACGCGGTGAAGCCGCGCTCCGGGATCAGCGTGCGCAGCCAGCGGAAGATCGGCTCGGCCTCCGCGCGCACCGCCTCGCTCTCGTGAGCTCGCCAGCCGAACGCCACGATCGCCGCGCCGGTCACCCAGTCCGACGGCCCGTAGACCATCGAGTAGAGCGCCGCGCGCGCGCTGCCGGTGTCCCACGGTCCGAGGTGCGAGAGCACGACCGCCGTCGCCACCTGGCAGCGCCAGGCCCAGGTGAACGCGTCGAACCCCTCCGCCTCGTCCGGGACCGGCGGGTTCGTCAGGACGCTCATGAGCTGGTGGTAGGCGCCCACGCCGAGGCGCTCGGCCAGCGCGCGCGCCGCCGGGTCCCACGTGTCGCGGCGGAACGGCGTCCGCGCGAGCTCCGCGATGGCCGCCTGGGCCGCCGGGTCTCCCTCCGCGTAGGCGGGGACCACGCTCTCTCCCTCCCGGCGCCAGACCGGGGTCGAGACCTGGGCCTTGTCGTCGCGCGGATCAGGCTGCTGGATCTCCTCGACCTCGAACACCATCGAGGCCTGGGCCGCGCCGAGCGCCTTCATCGCGAGGTCGAACGCGAGCTCCACGCTCGGCGAGTCGAGGTGTCGCATGCGGAGGTGGATCTGCAGCGAGCCGCCGCGGCCGCAGCAGCGGATGACGTGGGCGAGCTCGCGCGCGAGGTGGCTGGCGGCCGAAAGCGCCGCGTCGCCCGGGCCCGGGAGCACGGTGACGTAGGGGATCGGCTCGTCGACCTCGTCGGCGAAGCTGCGGACCTGGTCGTCGTCCCAGCGGCGCTCCCGCATCCGGATCAGCGCCTGGCGATCCTCCTCGTTGCCGGTCGCCTTGAAGCGCGTGTAGTGGAGGCAGCTCTGCGCGCCGGGGTAGCTCGGGTCACGCTCGACGAGCTCCGCGAAGAGCTGCGCCGCGTCGCCCGGGCGCACCGCGTCGATGAACGCCCAGGCCGCGTCGTGGAGCGGCGACAGGTCGTCGGGGGAGAGGCGCATCGCCTCGCGCGCCTGGGCCAGCGCGTCCTCCGGGCGCGACGCGTCCCGGTAGGCGTTGAGGAGGCCGGTGCGCAGCCGCCAGTCGTTCGGCCAGCGCGCGACGCCCCCCTCGGCCACCGCGATGGTGCGGTCGGGCTCGCCGAGCCGGCGGCGGAGCAACGACTCGCCGTACCAGAGGATGCTCTCGGCCTCGAAGTGGGCGCGCAGCGCCTCGAAGACGTCGGCCGCGGCGCGCAGGTTGATCACCCGCAGGTCGTCGTCATGCGGCGGCACCGGCACGCCGAGCGCGATGGTGAGAGGCACCTTGACGACGGTGGGGAAGAGCGTGTCCCAGGGGATCGTCGGGATGATCGGCGGCTGGAGCCACCGGAGGATCCAGTGGAAGTAAGGGACGTGGGGCGCGGCCTCGATCGCCGCGCTGAGAATATCGAGCGCCTCTGGGAGGCGGCGGCTCATCATCAAGACGCGCGCGCGCCCCGCCGCGGTCGCGACGTGCACCGCGCCCGAGCTCACCGGGAAGAGCGAGAGCGGGTCGCCCGCCCCGCTGACGATCTCGTCGAACGTCTCGAGGTAGGCGCGCTCGTTCGGGTAGAGCATCAGGAGGTCGGACGCGTGGAGCGTCGCGGTCAGCAGCTCGCCGCGACCGAACGCCTCCATCGCCTTGGCCTGGATGGCCTTGGCGAGATCCCGGCGCTCGGTCTGCCCGGCCGGGATCTGGCTGGGATCGAGGGTCTCCGCCGGGTTCGACACAGCCCGAAGACTCGACCGCGCCGGGGCGTTCGTCAACGACAACCGTTGACGGGCGCCGCCCCGGTGGTGCCTCATCGGGGTGTGCCTCGAAAGGGAAACGAATGAGCGTCGCCTGGAGCTTCCCCACCCGCATCGTGTTCGGCGCCGGGACCGTCGCGCAGGTGGCCGACGAGACCAAGCGCCTCGGCGCGCGCACCGCGCTGATCGTCACCGACCCCGGCGTGCGGTCGGCCGGCCTCGCCGACGAGGTCACGCGCGCGCTCGAGAAGGCGTCGATCCCCGCGACCGTGTTCGACGCGATCACGACCAACCCGACCGAGGCCGAGGTCGACGCGGCCTCCGAGGCCTACACCGAGGCCAAGGCCGAGGTGGTGATCGGGCTCGGCGGGGGCGCGCCCCTCGACGTGGCCAAGCTCGTGCGGCTGCGCACCACCCACAGCCTGCCGCTGGCCGAGTACGACGACGCGATCGGCGGCGACGCGAAGATCACCCAGCCGATGCCCCCGATGATCGCGATCCCGACGACCGCGGGGACGGGCAGCGAGGTCGGCCGCAGCGGCGTGGTCACGATCGCCGAGACCAACAAGAAGACCGTCATCTTCTCGCCGCGCCTCATCCCGGACGTCGCGCTGCTCGACCCGCAGCTCACCGTCTCGCTCCCCGCGCACCTCACCGCGGCGACCGGCTTCGACGCGCTGACCCACAACATCGAGGCCTACTGCGCCAAGGGCGATCACCCGATGGCCGACGCGATCGCGCTCGAGGGCATCGAGATGATCGCCAAGCACATCGTGGCCGCGGTCCAGACGCCGCAGGAGCTCGAGGCGCGCGGCGCGATGCTCAAGGCGTCGATGATGGGCGCGGTCGCGTTCCAGAAGGGCCTCGGCGCCTGCCACGCGCTCGCGCACCCGCTCGGCGCGGAGCTCGGGATGCACCACGGCCTCGCCAACGCGCTCTGCCTGCCCGCGGTGCTCGACTTCAACCGCACCGTCGCGACCGTCCGCATCGCGCGCATCGCGCGCATCCTCGGGGTGAAGGGCAAGGACATCGAGACGCTCGCCTTCGAGTGCTCGGGCAAGGTCCGCGCGCTGCGCCAGGAGCTCGGCCTGCCGTCGGGGCTCGCCGCGGCCGGGGTCCAGGAGGACAAGCTCGCCGAGCTGGCGCCCCTCGCCCAGGCGGACGCGACCCACGCGCTCAACCCGCGTCCTTGCACCAAGGACGACATGCTGTCGCTGTACCGCGCCTCGATGTAGCCAGCGTCGATCGAGCGGTCGGGCTCAGCCGGCGGCGGCCGGCCTGTCGTCGATCACGCGCGAGAGGCGGTGCCATCCGTAGGCGACCGCGGCCCCGATCAGCGCGCCGCCGACGATGTCGGTGGGCCAGTGCACCCCCGCGTAGACGCGGCTGAGGCCGACGAGCGCCGCGAGCGCGGTCGCCGGCGCGCCGGCCCGCCAGCCGAAGCGGAGCCAGATCCACGTCGAGCCGGCGAAGGCGGCCGAGGCGGTGCCCGAAGGGAACGAGAGCGAGGACGGCGAGGGCACGCGGCCGAGGACGTCGAGGAGCTCACGGAGGTGATCGTGCGCGGTCGGCCGCGGGCGGGCGATCAGCGGCTTCACGATCAGCTCGGTCAGGTAGAGGCCGACGAACCACGCGAGCCAGCCGTCGGCCACCGCGCGGGCCTGGGCGCGCCAGCCCTTCGTCAGCGCGAGGAGCATCAGGAGCGGGAACGCGTAGATGCCGTGCTCGGAGAGCGGCCCGAGCAGCGCGTCGAGCGCCGGGGCGCGCAGGCCGTTGATCGCGATCAGGAGGCGCTCTTCCACCGGGGCCGGACCATGCCGCCGGCCCGCGACGGGTTCAAGACGACGCGCCGGAGGCGTCGTCGGCCGCGGCCAGCAGCGCGAGGAGCGCGTCGGCGTAGAGGCGCGTCCGCTTGTCGCCGAACCCCGGCACCTCCGCGAGCGCGCCCGGCTCGAGCGCCTCGAGGCCCGCGAGGTCGCGCAGGCAGTGCCCGGGCAGGACCGCCTGCAGATCGACCTCGCGCCGCTCGGCCTCCGCCGCCCGCCAGCTCGTCAACGCCTTCTCGCGCGCCTTGCGTCGAGCCCGCGCCGCGCGGTCGAGCGGCGTCTCCGGCGGAGGAGGCGCGGGAGGCCCGCCCTCCGCGCGCGCGAGCGCCTCCGACAGCGCGCGGTCGTCGAGGTCGCGCAGGCCGCGGATCCGACGCAGGTCCGACACCCGGCGGGCGCCCCGCCGCGCCGCCTCGAAGAGGACGCGGTTGGACGCCACCCGGAACGGCGGCACGTCGCGCCGCTCCGCCTCCGCCTCGCGCGCGTCGGCGAGCGCCACGAGGAGCGCCAGGCGGTGACCGCGGAGCTCGCGCGCGCCCTTGATCCGCGACCACGGCTCGCGCACCGGCTCGGGCTCGAGGGCCCGCGCGATCGCCCACCGCGTCTCCTCCTCCGCCTCCTCGAGCAGCTCCGCCTCGGCGAGGCCCGCGTCGAGGAGCGCGCGGAGGGCCGCGAGGTGCCGCACGTCGCCGACGAGGTACTCGAGGCGGTCGGCGGTCAGCGGCCGCTCGCCCCAGTCCGCCTGCTGCAGCGACTTGTCGATCGCGACGCCAAAGTGCTTCTCGAGCAGCGCGGCGAGGCCGGTGCTCGGCTCGGAGAGGAGGCGCGCCGCGACCGAGGTGTCGAAGACGCGCGCGATCCGGAGGCCGCGCGTGTCGAGCATCTTCACGTCGAACGACACGTCGTGGACCACCTTCTCGGGTCCGTCCGGCCCGAGCAGCGGCGCGAGCGGCGTGAGGTCCTCGATCGCCAGCGCGTCGACCACCAGCTCCGTCCCGGGCGCCGCGAGCTGGAGGAGGCAGAGCCGCGAGCGGTAGCGGTAGAAGCCGTCGCCCTCCACGTCGAGGCCCACCCGCTCGGCCCCCTCGAGGGCGCGCGCCGCGGCGGCCAGCGCGTCGGTCGAGTCAATCACCCGGACGTCCGTCACGGCGGGGGTGTATCACGCCGCGGGCGCCGGGCACCGCGGGCGGTCACCGGCTGCTATGTTGAGCGCGTGGCGCGTCGCAAACGAGCCCGCAATGGGAGCCTCGCCCCGATGTCGAGCATCCTCGACGGCCTCTACCCGGGGGCGGACGACAAGCGCCCGCTGCTGCGCACGTTCTCGTGGTGGGACCGCGCGGTCTCGGACCGCATCGCGGCCAAGGCGCGCCCGGTGAAGCTCTACCGCGGCACCCTCATCGTGCACACCTGCTCGGCCGCCTGGGCCCAGGAGCTGTCGTTCCACGAGCGCGACCTGCTCGCCTCGGTGCGCGCGCACGTGCCTCAGGTCCAGCGAGTCCGCATCCGGGTCGGGCCCTTCCCGGCGCCGCTGCCGCGCCTCGAGAAGCCCAAGCCCGCCTACCTGCCGCTGCCGGTCGCCTCGCTCCCGGCCGACGTCGCGCGCGCCCTCGCCCACGTAGCGGACGACTCGCTGCGAGACGCCCTGACGCGCGCCGCGTGCACGTCGCTGTCGAACCGGCGCCGCGACGAAGGCGACGACCGGTGACCTGGGCCACCCCGCTCGACGGCGGGCGCGTTCGCTGCGAGCTGTGCCCCCGCTATTGCACGCTCAAGGAGGGCCAGCGCGGGTTCTGCTTCGTCCGGCGCGCGGAGGGCGGAGACGTCCACCTGACGAGCTACGGGCGCGCGTCGGGGTTCTGCGTCGACCCGATCGAGAAGAAGCCGCTCAACCACTTCTACCCCGGCACGAGCGTGCTCAGCTTCGGCACCGCCGGGTGCAACCTCGGTTGCAAGTTCTGCCAGAACCACTCGATCAGCAAGGCCCGCCAGATGGACGCGCTGATGGACGAGGCGAGCCCGACCGCGATCGCCGCCGCGGCGGTGGACGCGGGCTGCCGGAGCGTGGCCTTCACGTACAACGACCCGGTCATCTTCGCCGAGTACGCGATCGACACCGCGGCCGAGTGCCGCGCGCGCGGCGTACGGACCGTCGCGGTGACGGCCGGCTACATCACCGAGCGCGCGCGCGGCGCGTTCTTCGGCGCGATGGACGCGGCCAACGTGGACCTGAAGTCGTTCGACGACGCGTTCTACCGTCGCCTCACCGCGAGCGAGCTCGGCCCCGTCCTCGACACCCTGCGCTACCTCGTCCACGAGACCGACGTCTGGGTCGAGGTCACGACGCTGCTGATCGAGGGCCACAACGACTCCGACGCCGAGCTCGCCGCGCTCACCGAGTGGGTCGCGGACGCGCTGCACGATCGCGTGCCGCTCCACTTCACCGCGTTCCACCCCGACTTCTTGATGCGCGACGTCCCCCGCACCTCGCTCGCCACCCTGCAGCGCGCGCGCGCCCACGCGAAGGCGGCCGGGCTGCGCCACGTCTACACCGGCAACGTCCACGACCCGGACGGACAGTCGACCTACTGCACGGGCTGCGGCGCGCGCGTGATCGGGCGCGACGGCTACGTCCTCGACGCGTGGGGGCTCGACGACGAGGGCCGCTGCGCCGCCTGCGGCGAGGCGCTGGCGGGCCACTTCGATCCACGCCCCGGCGA
>JAUHXR010000538.1 GCA_030426845.1 Polyangia bacterium
CTCCACGGCGGCGAGGTGTGGGCGGAGGCCGCGCCCGAGGCGGGGACGATCCTCTGCGCGGGCCTGCCCCTGAGCCATGAAGGCGGATCGGGTAGGGCCGCGCGCGAGCTGCTACGTTCGGAGTCGTGAGCGCCCCCATGGCTACGGCCGAGACCGCGCCCTCGACGGACGCCCGCGCGACCGTCGCCCGCATCATCGACAACGTGGCGAGCGTGCTCCGCGGCAAGCGGTCGGAGATCGAGCTGGCCACGCTCGCGCTGATCGCCGACGGCCACCTGCTCATCGAGGACGTGCCCGGCGTGGGCAAGACGACCCTCGCGCGGGCGCTCGCGCGATCGGTGGGGCTCGAGCTCACGCGCATCCAGTTCACGAGCGACCTGATGCCCGCCGACGTCCTCGGCGGCAGCGTCTACGATCAGACCCGGGGGCAGTTCGAGCTGCGCCGCGGCCCGATCTTCACCCACGTCCTGCTCGCGGACGAGATCAACCGCACCACGCCCAAGACCCAGTCCGCGCTCCTCGAGGCGATGGGCGAGCGCCGGGTGTCCATCGAAGGCGAGACCCACGAGCTCGCGCCGCCCTTCTTCGTCGTCGCGACGCAGAACCCCGAGGAGTTCTTCGGGACGTACCCGCTCCCGGAGTCTCAGCTCGACCGCTTCCTCCTCCGCATCCGGCTCGGCTACCCGCCGCCCGAGGTCGAGCGCGAGGTCCTGCGCCAGCGGCGCGGCGGCGACCCGCTCGAGGCGCTCGGCGAGGTCGCGACCGCGGACGACGTGCGCGCGGCGCAGCGCGCGGTCGACGACGTCCGTGCCGAAGACCCCTTCCTCGAGTACGTCCACGAGATCGTCCTCGCGACCCGCGCCAGCCCCCTGCTGGAGCTGGGCGCGTCGACCCGCGCCGCCCTGGCCTTCGAGCGGGCGGCGCGCGCCCACGCGTTGATCGCCGGCCGGTCCTTCGCGACCCCCGACGACGTCAAGCGCGTCGCGGTCGCGGCCCTCGCCCACCGCGTGCGGGTGCGGGGCGCGCGGGACGCGGCCGTCGATCGTGCGGACGCCGAGCGCGTGATCCGCGACCTGCTCGCGTCGATCCCGGTCCCGGTGTGAGCCGCGGGTGAGCCGACCGCGCCGTCGCCGTATGCCCCGCCGCCTGCGCTTCACGCGTGAGGGGCGGGTCTTCGTCCTGGTGACCCTCGGTGTCGGGGCCGCGGCGGTCAACACCGGCAACAACCTGCTCTACCTGGTGCTCGGGATGATGCTCAGCCTGATCGTCCTCAGCGGGATCCTGAGCGAGGTCGTGCTTCGCTTCGTGCGCGTCGAGCGCCGACTCCCCCGGCGCGCCTTCGCCGGCGCGCCCTGCCTCGTCGAGCTGACCCTCCACAACGGCAAGCGCCGCGCGCCCAGCTACTCGGTCGAGCTCGAGGACGTCGCGCCCGGCCAGCCGATCGAGCGGCGCGTCTACCTCCTGAAGGTCGACGCCGGCGAGGCCGAGTCGGCGAGCTACCCGCTGACGCCCGCGCGACGCGGCCGCCTCGGCTTCGAGGAGGTGATCGTCCGCACCCGCTTCCCGTTCGGGCTCTTCGAGAAGTGGCGCACCGTGACCGCGGAGGACGAGCTGGTCGTCTACCCCGCGCTCGCGCCGGACGCGGCGTCGCCGAGCGACCGCGGGGCGAGCGGCCGCGACGTGCCGATCCCTCAGCGCGGCGCGGGCTCGGAGGTCTCGGGGCTGCGGGAGTACGCGGTGGGCGACGAGGCGCGCGCGATCCACTGGCGCCGCACCGCGGCCCTCGGCAAGACGGTGGTGCGCGACCGTCAGCGCGACGCGGCGCGGCGGATCACCCTCCTGGTCGACGAGCTGCGCCCGGC
>JAUHXR010000356.1 GCA_030426845.1 Polyangia bacterium
CCGTCGATCACGGTGGCGACGCTCAGCTCGTCGGTCGGCCAGCCGAGCCGCAGGTCGGCCACCGCGAGGACGACGAGCGCCACCGCGAGCATCCGCGTCACGATCACCATCGCGCGGCGCCGCGGCCCGATCGGGAAGCGGCTGCGGAACGCGAGCAGCAGGATGAGGGGGGCCGCGATCAGGCCGTAGAGCGCGAGGGGCCAGCCGATGGTGAAGTCGGTGGGGGTCACTGGAGCCTCCCGCGGTGCAGGAGCGTCCACTCCAGGAGCATCAGGAGCATGAGCGCGGCCGCCACGAGGATCGCGAGCGGAGGCAGCGGGTCGCTGTTGCGGAAGCGGCCGCCGGACGCGCCGCTCGGGAGCTCGCGCGCGTGGACCGTCCCGCTGAACGCCTCGGCCCGCTCGCCCACGTGGTAGATGCCCTGGTGACGGATCGCGGCGAGCGCGGTCGCGTCCACCGGCTCACCGTCGGGCCCGAGGACGGTCTGATCCGCGGCCGCGTAGATCGGCTCGCCGAGCCGCCGCGGGAGCGGGATCTCGTCGCGCACCGACGCGGCCCAGCGGAGGCTCTGGTGGATCATCAGCGGGAAGGCCTCGCGCTGGACCAGGTCGGTGAAGCCGAGGTTGATCCCGTAGGCGAGCAACCGCCGCCCCGGGGTCTCGCGCGCGACCGCGATCGCGTCGGCGCCGCTCCGGATGAGCACCTGGTCGCCGCTCTCGGTGGCGAAGCGCTGCGCGCGCCCGACGCGCACGCCGTCGAGCCGCACACCCTCGAGCGCGGGGTGCGAGCCGAGGAACGCGGTGACGCGCGGGCGCTCGGCGAGGGACACGCCGCCGAGCTGACCGCCCTGGGGCGCGAAGAGGACCACGCTCGAGTGCTCGATGCCCTCGCGGAGGGTGACGCGATCGAGGAGCAGCACGTCGTAGGCGGCGAGCGCGGCGTCGTCCGCCTGCTCCCAGTCCCCCGGGCTCATCACGTCGACGGCCGCGTTCGGGTGCACCGCGAGGGCCGAGGTGAGCCAGAGGCTGCCGTCGGTGACGAGCAGGACCTGGAGCGGCTCGAGCGCGGGCACGACCGCGTAGGCGACGTCGTCGAGGTCGAGCGCGTCCTCGCTCCCGGTGACCTCGATCTCGGTGAGCCGCGCGGTGAGCTCGGCGCGCTCCGCGCTGAAGCCCTGGGCGTCGAGGCGCACGCCTTCACCGGCGCGCAGGTTCACGCGGCGGTCGAGGAGCTGGACCTCGCCGTCGAAGAGCTGGAGGCGCGCGTTGCCCTCGCGCGAGGAGAACGACTGGAGCTGGACCTGGGCGATGTACTCGCCGGCCGCGCCGGGATCGCGGCGCGCGCTGAAGTCGCTGATCGCGAGGGTGTCGGCGGGGACCCCGACCGGGATGAGGACGCGGGTCGAGGTCGTCTCCGCCTCGACGTCGCGGTCGGCGACCAGGAGGATCTGCCCCGGGTCGCCGCTCGTCTCGACGATGCGGTCGGCGAGCCGGAGCGCGCCCTCGAGGTCCGCCGGTCCGTCGTCGAGCTCGAAGCCCTCGAGCGCGCGCTCGAGGTCCGACGGATCCTCGGTCAGCGCGAGCAAGGTCTCCGGCCGCATGCCCGCCCGCACCACGGCGACGCGCCCGCCCGCGGTCGTGCGCTCGACCCAGCGGCGCACCTCGCGGGTCGCCCGGTCGATGCGCCGCTCGCCCGCGAAGGTCGCGTCCATGCTCCGGCCCGCCGCGAGGACGATCACGGTCGTCCCGCGCACGCCGCGCCCGAAGCGCGGGTCGCCGAGCTCGCCCACGAAGAGCAGCGCGACGAGGAGCGAGACGAGGAACGCGAGCCACGGGATGCGCGAGGCGCGGAGGAACCGCGGCCGGCTGCTCTCGGCGGCCCGCATCCAGAACTGCACGTTGCTGACGAGCTGCGGCTTGGGCGTGCGCCGCAGGAGGTAGAGCATGAGGACGGTCAGCCCGGCGCCGCCGGCGATCGCCGCGAGGGTCCCCCAGCCGAAGGCCGCGAAGGTCATCGCGCCGCGCTCCTCAGCGTGGGCGCGGCGAAGACGCGCTTGAGCATGTCGTCGGTCGGGGTGGCGACGTCGAGCTCGATCCAGCGACCGCCCGCGCGGCGCACCGACTCGCGCACCTCGTCGACGTGCTCCTTCACGACCGCCTGGTAGCGCTCGATCAGACGCTTGCCGACGCGCAGACGGACCCGCTCGTCGGACTCGGTGTCCTGCAGCTCGAGCTCGCCCTCGAAGGTCGGGCGATCGTCCTCGGCGCAGCTCAGCCGGATCACCCGCAGCTCGTGCCCCATCGCCCCGAGGTGGCGGAAGCCGTCGGCCCAGCCGTCCGGCGCCATCCCGTCGGTCACCACCACGACGAGCCCGCGCGGCACCCCGCGCGCCGCGACCTGCCGCACCGCCGCGTCGAACGCGGTCGGCCCGCCGGGCGCCGCCTCGGACAGGAGCCGCTCGAGGTGGGGCAGGTCTTGCGGGCCGCGGATCGCGAGCGGGATCTCCTCGATCTCGTCCGCGAAGGGGATCACCCGGGCGCGGTCGAACTGGCGCATCCCGACGTAGGCGAAGGACGCGGCGAGGCGGGCGCCCACCTCGATCTTCGGGGGCTGCCCGCGGCTCATCGACCCGCTCACGTCGAGGAGCACGTGGACGTGCGCGTCGCGCTCCTCCTCGAACTGGCGCATGACGAGGTGGCCGTGGCGGGCGAAGGCCTTCCAGTCGATGTGGCGGACGTCGTCGCCGCTCACGTAGGGGCGGTGGTCGGCGAACTCGACGCCGGCCGCCTTGAACGGCGAGCGGTGGCCACCCTGGCGCCCGGCGGTGGCGCCGGGACGGATGGTGAGCCGCATGCGGTCGAGGACCCGCCGCACGGCGCGGTCGAGGATGGCCAAGGCCGCCTCTACTTCCGCTTCGGGTTCTTCGGGGCGTTCAGGTCCGCGAGGAGCTGGCGGATGAGGGTGTCGGTGGTCGCCTCGTCGGCGATCGCGTCGAAGTTCAGCAAGATACGATGACGCAGGCAGGGGAACGCGGCGCGCTTCACGTCGTCGGCGCTGACGTTCATCCGGCCGTCGAGCACCGCGAAGAAGCGGGCCACCGCGAGGAGCGACTGGGCGGCGCGGGGGCTGGCCCCGGCGCGGACGTAGCGCTTCACGTAGGGCGGCGCGGCCTCGTGCTCGGGGTGGGTCGCGAAGACGAGGCGCACCGCGAAGCGGCTCACCGTCTCGGCGACCGGCATCTGGCGGATGGTGCGCCCGGCCGCGAGCAGGTCGTCGGCGGTCGCGACGGTCTTCACCTCGGCGTCGTCGCCCTCGGCGGTGCGGTCGACGATCGCGAGGACGTCGTCTTCGGTCGGGAACTCGATGTGGAGCTTCATGAGGAAGCGGTCGAGCTGCGCCTCGGGCAGCGGGTAGGTGCCCTCGTTGTCGATCGGGTTCTGCGTCGCGACGACGAAGAACGGGCGCGGGAGCTTGTAGGTCTCGGTGCCGAGGCTGATCTGCTTCTCCTGCATCGCCTCGAGGAGCGCGGACTGGGTCTTGGGCGAAGCGCGGTTGATCTCGTCGGCGAGGACGACGTTGCCGAAGAGCGGGCCCTGCTGGAGGGTCATCGAGGGTCGCCCGTCGGGGCCGACGCTGACGATGTGGGTGCCGAGCACGTCGGCCGGCATCAGGTCAGGGGTGAACTGGACGCGCGCGAAGCTGAGGTGGACCACGTCCGCGAGAGTGCGCGCGAGGAGCGTCTTGCCGACGCCGGGCACGCCCTCCATGAGCACGTGTCCGCCGAGCAGGAGGCCCGCGGTGAGGCAGTCGATCGCGTCACGCTGGCCGACCACGCGCTTGCCGATCTCGACCGTCATGTCGCGGCACAACGTCCGGACGCTGTCGAAGGGGTTGAGCACGTGCACTTGGTTCGTCTCGGCCATCTTAGCTTCTCACCGTCCCTTGGTTGCCTTCTTCACGCACCGCGGCTACTCGCCGCCGCCGCTCCGCACCATGTCGAGGTACCGGCGCACGTAGGCGCGCAGCGACGCGGGCACCGTGCTCCCGCCGCCGACCCTCGGGCCGTCGTCGCCGCCCCCTGCGAGCTGCCCGCTCCCGGGACCGCCGGCGCCGCCCGCGGTTCCGTCCATCCGTTGCCCGGACTGTCCGGGGCCTCGGCCTTGCCCGGGCAAGAAGCCGCCGGGGTCGGTGGGGGTGCCGCCAGGCGTCTGGTCCGGGCTGGTACCGGGGTCGACCTGCACCGCCTGCCCGGCCTGGCCGACCGCGTTGGGGTTGCCGAGCGCTTCACCGCCGGAGCCGGCTCCCCAGGACTGACTGCCCTGGTTGGACTCTCCAGGCGCGGTCTGCCCGCCTTGCCCCTGGCCTCCACCCTGACCCTGACCCTGACCCTGGCCCTGACCCTGCCCGAAGGCGCTCTGGCCCTGGCCCTGACCCATCCCCTGCCCCTGCCCGTTGCCGTTCGAGAGCTGGTTGCTGGCCCACTGTCCGCCCTGACCCTGACCCTGGCCTTGCCCTTGGCCCTGGCCTTGGCCTTGCCCTTGACCTTGGCCCTGACCTTGGCCCTGACCTTGGCCCTGGCCCTGGCCCTGGCCCTGACCTTGGCCCTGGCCCTGGCCCTGGCCCTGGCCCTGGCCCTGGCCCTGGCCCTGGCCCTGGCCTTGCCCTTGGCCCTGGCCCTGACCTTGGCCCTGGCCCTGACCTTGGCCTTGGCCCTGCTGGCCCTGGCCCTGGCCCTGCTGGCCCTGGCCCTGGCCCTGACCTTGCTGGCCTTGCCCTTGGCCCTGGCCCTGCTGGCCCTGGCCCTGGCCCTGGCCCTGACCTTGCTGGCCTTGCCCTTGGCCCTGGCCCTGCTGGCCCTGGCCCTGCTGGCCCTGGCCCTGCTGGCCCTGGCCCTGCTGGCCCTGGCCCTGCTGGCCCTGGCCCTGCTGACCCTGGCCCTGCTGGCCCTGGCCCTGCTGGCCCTGGCCCTGCTGGCCCTGGCCCTGCTGGCCCTGGCCTTGCTGGCCCTGGCCCTGCTGACCCTGCTCACCCTGCTGACCCTGGCCGGCCTGGTTGGAGGCGTGCTGCTCCTGGCCGTTCTGCCCGCCGGCCTGCTGCCCGCGCTCCGCCGCGCGCTGCGCCACCTCGTCGTGGAGCTCGTCGAGCCGCCGCCGCGCGTCGCTGAGCCGCTCCGGCTGCTGGCCCGCCTCGCGACGCAGCGCCTCGCGGGCCTGCTCGAGCGCCCGGTCCATCGCCTCGCCGTTGCCCTGGTCGCGGGCCTGCGCCGCGCGGCTCAGCGCGTCGGCCGTGTCTGGCGTGTGCGCGCCGAGCTGCTCCTGCGCGCTCCGCAGCCCCTCGCTCGTCTCGGCGCCCGGCACCTCGGGGTTGTCGTCGTCGCGGTGCATCGCCGCGAGCGCGCGGTCCATCCGCTCCGCCGCCTCGCGCATCCGATCCGCCGGCGTCTGGGCCTGCTCGCGACCGCGGGCGAGCTGCTCCTGCTCGGCCCGACGCTCCTCCTCCGTGCGGTTCGCCTGCCAGCTCGCTTCCTGGCGCGCGGTGCGCAAGGCCTCTTGCTGCTGCTCCTGGGCCTCGCGCTGCAGCTGCGCCGTCCGGAACGGGTCGGCCTGCGGGTCGCTCGCGGACTCGCGCCAGCGATCCATCGCCTCGCGCGCCTCGCGCCACTGCTCGGCCAGGCGGCGCGACGCGGTGTCCGGCAGGTCCTGGTCCACCGACGTCGGGAGCTGCGACGGCGCGTCCTCGCCCTGCCCCTGGCCGTCCTCGGAGTCCGGCTCGCCTTGCCCGGCCTCACCGGTCGGGCGCTCGCTGTTCGGGTCGATCCCCGCGGCCCGCTCCAGGATCGCCGCCGCCTCCTCGAGCGCGGCCGCGCGATCGCTCATCGCCCGTTCGCGCTGCTCCGCGAGCTCGTGCTCGAGCGCGTTGATCTCCGCGTCCAGCCGCCGGTCCGGGTCGTCCGCGAGGCGATCGCGGAGCGCCGCCGCCGCGGCCGCGATCTCCTCCGCGGTCCGCGGCTCCTCGTGCTGCACCGGGCCGTCCTCGCCCTGAGCCCAGGCGGCGAGCTCGGGCCAGACCTGGGCGAGCGGGATCGCGAGCCCGAGCGCGACCACCGCCGCGCCCGCGTAGCGCTGGGCGCGATACTCCGGCCGCGGCGGCTTCGGCACCGCGCCGGCGTCGCCGAGGAAGGTCTCCGCCTCCTTGATCTGGAGCTGGTGCAGCTTCGGCAGCTCGTCGCGCCAGGAGAACTGCAGCGCGGTGGAGAAGCGGTCTTTCGCGTCGAGGAGCCCGTCGAGCACGAGGGCCGCGTCGAGCCGATCGTGCCAGCGCCGCCGCAGCTCGTAGCCGAGCACGATCAGCGCGCCGAGCCCCGCCGCGAGCCCCGCCCATGCGAGCGGCAGCTCGGCGACGTGCAGCGCGAGGGCGACCGGCGCGCCGACCGCGAGGCCGCCGGCCAGCGCGCAGAGGGTGGCGTCGAAGAGGATGTGTCGGTTGAGGCGCCCGCGGGTCTGGTCCACCGCCCGCGCGATGCTGCGCGGCAGGGCGACGACGGGCTCGTTCTCGGTGGCGTTCATCTCGGTTGCAGTCCCCCGCAGAGGGGCGTCGCGACGAGCGCCGTGTTCGTGACCGGTTTTCTCAACCGGCCCCTCGAGCACCCCCGCCAGACCGACGTTTGGACGCGTGGGCGACCGAAATGTTTCCCCCGGGGCGCGGCGCCCACCGGGGGCGCGGATGCACGAGGGGCCAGGACATCGCTGAGTCTACGTCGTCGCGCCATCGGGTCTCCCCCGTCGGACCGAGATCTCGCGATTGTCTTGGGATCCGCGCTCGAACGGATCAGCGATCGCGCGGGAGGAACTGCGGCGCGGGGTCGCGCGCCCAGCCGCGCTGCCGCCACTCGAAGTGGAGGTGCGGCGCGGGCGCGAACCCCGTCTGGCCGACCTCCGCGATGGGCTGACCGCGCTGCACGCGCTGCCCCGCGAACACGAGCGTCCGGCGGCAGTGCGCGTAGAAGGTGGTGAAGCCCTCGCGGTGCAGGATCATCACGACGTTGCCGTAGCCGGTGAGCGCGTTGTCCGAGTAGACGACGAGCCCGCCGCGGGCGGCCACGATCGGCGCGCCCTCCTCGGCCCCGATGTCCACGCCCCAGTGGCGGCGGTGGCTCATCGAGCCGGTGCGCGTGCGCCCGAAGCCCCGGCCGAGGTGGCCAGTCGCGACCGGGAAGGTGAGCCGCTCCTCGGCGTCCTCGTCGGCGACCGCGTCGATCCACTCGGGGAAGGGCCGGTGGTTCATCAGGTGGAGCGCGGTCGCGCGCTGACCCAGCCCGAGGCGACGCGCGAGCGCCGCGGCGGGCCCCGTCGGCGTCGGCACGAGGCGCGCGCCCTGGCAGTGGGCGCGGTAGCCGCCCCGCGTCCGGCACTCGCGCGGCATGCGGCGGCGCCAGCGCTCGGGGGTGAGCGGCCAGTCGTCGGCGAAGCCGTCGAGCCAGCGCGGAGGCACCCGCTCCGCGAGGTCCACCACGACCTCGTCGGGGCGCGCCGCGCCGGCCGGCGTCGAGGACGCGCCGTGGCTCGCCCCGGTCGGCGGATCGGCGAGCGCGGACCCCGCCGCGCCGAGGGCCGCGAGCGCGAAGGCCGCGGAGGCGAGGAGCGAGATCGAGACGCCGGGCCGCATGGCCGAACGACGGTACAGAAAACCACGGGCCGCGTCACGATCGCGGGCCGAACGAAGTCGCCGAGCGCCAAGCGGAGGTATGCTCACGCAAGCCGCGATGCCGTACCGCGAGGAGAAGCCGCTGCGGGTCTATCCCGTCCGCGCGAACCGCACCGCCCTGGTGATCGGCGGCGCGCTGGCGATCGTGCCCCTCGTCTGGCTCGGCATGCGCCTCTCGAGCCTGACGACCGGCTGGCTCTCCCTCATGCCCGCGCTGCTGCTGCTCGTGGTGGGTCTCGTCGTCGCGCAAGCGGCGCAGCGTGACTCGATCGCCGGCGGGGTCGGCGAGGTGCGCCTCTTTGCGAACCGGCTCGAGGTGCCCGGGACCTTCTCGCCAGCGCCGATCGTCCTCGCCTTCGAGGACCTGGACCTGCGGGTCACCCGGTTCGAGGGTCGGCTCTACTTCGTCACCGTGAACGTCGTCGAGATCATGCATCTGAGCGACGGCGACGCGGGTCGCGCTCTCAGCTCGGCCACCTTCACCTCGCTCGACGCCTTCCAGGAGGCGGTGGCCGACATCGAGGCGCTGCGGCGAGGCCTGCCGCTCCCCGTCCACGAGGACGCGCCGGACGAGGAGCCGACGCGGGACGCCTACGACGACCAGCTCGACGCCGAGCTCGACGCGATCGACGATTGATGGCGCGCGCGCGCGCGCTACCGTCCGGCGGTGAGTGACTTCGAACGGGTGGGCGGCGAGCCGGCGCTCCGCGCGATCATCGAGCAGTTCGTCGACCGGGTCTTCGACGACATCATGATCGGCTTCCACTTCCGCCGCGCGAGCCGCGAGCGGGTCAAGGAGATGGAGTACCAGCACGCGGCCGAGCACCTCGGCGGGCCGGTGGTCTACGGCGGACGCCCGCTGCGAGAGGCCCACGCGGCGCACCGCATCATGGGCGGGCAGTTCGAGCGCCGGAAGAAGATCCTCGACGACGTCCTGCGCGCCCACGCGGTCCCCGACGACGTCCGGGCGCGATGGCTCGACCACGTCGAGTCGCTCCGCCACCTCATCACCGCCCAGCCGGGCAGCGAGTGCCGCTGAGCGAGCCGTAACCGATAGTCGTAACAGACAGACGTAACACGTTACGCTCGTTCGCCCAGATTCCGAGGCGTTACGCGTCAGTGCGCACGCTTCGTACACTGGCATATGGGGTGCACATCCGACTCGCCATGGAGGTGAAGGACCGGATGAGCACGAAGACCGAGCTGGCGATCGAGGTGGTGGTGAGCTGGGCGGGCAACCCGCTCGCGAGCGAGTGTGTGACCGAGGGGGGCC
>JAUHXR010000357.1 GCA_030426845.1 Polyangia bacterium
CTTGGGCCGCACGCGCTCGAGGAACCGCCCGACGGGCACGCCGACGAGGATCCCGAGCACGACGCCCGCGGCGAGCGTGATGAGGAGCATGGTGGTCATCGCTTGGCGCCTCCCCCCGAAGGCTCTGAGACCGTAGGTCCCGGCGCCCGCAGACGCCAGCTGAATCGTCATTCAGTGGGCGGCCGATCGTGGCCGCGGGCGCGTGCCGTCCGCTGGTGGGTCTCGACCCCAGGGAGGTGGGCTGCCAGGCGACGCCGCCCGCGACCGGCGTCGCGACCGGGCGCCGGCACGGGCCTTGATGAGGACCCGTGCAGGAGGTTCATCGTGCCGAAGGTCAAGCTCCACGCCGCGCTCGCGGCCACCGCGCTCCTCACGGGCTGCGTCGCCGCGACCGGCGCTGAGCCTCCGAAGCCGGAGAGCGAGACGAGCCTCGAGGAGCTGAGCGTCCGCCAGGGCGGCAACGGCGGCTCGTGCTCCACCGCGATCGTGCGCGGCCTGACCGAGCAGCTCGTGGCCGAGGTCAACTGTCTCCGGCCCGGGGTCTTCGTGCGGATCGACGACATCCCGGGGGTCACCTTCTCGAGCGGGGCCGCGGTCGCGCCCTACCTCCACCGCGACGCGGCGGCCGCGCTCCGCCGCGCGGTGGCCGGGCGCAGCCTGCGCATCAACTCCGGCCTCCGTACGCTGCCGCAGCAGTACCTTCTGCGGCGTTGGAAGGAGCGCGGACGCTGTGGCATCTCGGCCGCCGCGTCCCCGGGTCGGAGCAACCACGAGGGGGGCCGCGCGATCGACGTGTCGAACAACAGCGCCTGGCGCAGCCGCCTGAGCGCGCAGGGCTTCCGGTGGTTCGGCAACGGCGACAAGCCGCACTTCGACTTCACCTCCGGCGAGGACCTGCGATCGCTGTCGGTCCAGGCCTTCCAGCGGCTGTGGAACCGGAACCACCCCGAGGACCGCATCCCCGAGGACGGCGCGTACGGGCCGATGACCGAGGCGCGGCTCACCCGGGCGCCGGGGGAGGGCTTCCCGATCGGCGCGCGCTGCGGCGCGGAGCCCCCGCCCGATCCGATGACCCCGCCCGATCCGATGACCCCGCCCGATCCCACGACCCCTCCGCCGGCCTCGCCGTGCGACGCGGGTCACTCGACGAGCTGCGCGAGCTGCAACGCGATCGCCCGCGAGTGTGGCTGGTGCGCGAGCACGGGTCGTTGCATGGCCGGTGGCTCGCTCGGCCCGAACAGCGGCGAGTGCCCGACCGACTGGGAGTGGATCAGCCCGTCTCGCTGCCCCGACCCGGGCACCCCCGACCCCGCGCCAGAGCCGACCGACCCGCCGCCTGCGCCCGAGCCCACCGATCCGCCGCCGCCGATGTGCCTGCCGCTCGGCGCGACCGCGTGCACGCCGGGGCAGTGCTGCGGCGGCCTCGACTGCCGCCGCGGCGTCACCTTCGGCGAGCGCTGCTGCGGGGCGTCCGGCGCGAGCTGCGGCGCCGGGAGCGACTGCTGCGGCTACATGGACTGCGTCTCGGGCCAGTGCGCGTGCCGGTCCGCGGGCCGGCGCTGCCTCGAGGGCGCGGACTGCTGCTCGGGCACCTGCAGCGGGGGTGTCTGCGGCTGAGACGCCTGCGGCTGAGACGTCTCCCGCGAAGCCGGGCCGCCCCGGCCGCGGTGGCCTACCGCGCCGGCCAGCCGGTCGCGTGGAAGTGGGCGGTCAGCGCCGCGCCGAGCTTGCTCTCGAGCGCCTCGGTCAGCGCGCGGGCGCGGGCCTTGGGGATGCCGGACTCGCCGAGGCGCGCGGTGAATGATCGCAAGAGTCGATCACACGCTGGCTTGATCGGGCTCAGCGGGGAGCTGCCGTCGCGGAAGACGCGCGCCAGGTCCTGCATGTCTGCGCCTTCGAGCGAGTAGTACGTCGCGCGGAAGGCGCCCATCACCGCCGGCCGCTCCAGGTCCGTCGCGAAGGGGAACGCGGCCGCGGCGTCGCGCGCGGGCGCGTCGCTGGCCTCGACCCGGGTGATCTTGCCGGCCGCCGCCGCCTCCGCGACGCGGCGCGCCGTGTCCTCGGCCTCGGCCGCGCGCGGATCCACGCGCTTCATCGGCTCGACGCGCTTCGTCGCGGCCGGGGCGTGGACGAGCGCGCGGCTCTGATCGTCGAAGGAGACCGTGATGCGGTTGCCGGCAACCGCGGTGACCTCGCCGACGCCGAACTTCTTGTGGTCGACGCGCTCGCCGACCTCGAACCGCTCCGTCGCGCGGTAGGCGCGCAGGGGCCGCTCGCGTCGGGTCTTGGCCTCCGCCTCCGCGCTCCGCGCCGCGGCGCGCCGCTCCTTGGCGTCGAGGTAGAGGTGGGCGAGGTCGCCCGCGGTGAGGACGTCCCCGTCGCCGCCGTCGTCGTCGCTCGCGTCGAGGAGCTCGAGCACCTCCTTGAGGTGGGCGAGGAAGGTCGCGCGCGACGCCGACCACGTCATCAGGCGCAGCGTCGGGGGCTCGCGGCCGAGCGCGTCCCACCGGTCGGTGATCCGTCCGTAGAGCTCCACCAGCGCCTCGCGTCGCTCGTCCCAGCTCAGCGCGCCGGAGGTGTCCGCGCCGGCCGCCTCGTCGGGCTCGTCCGGGTCGAGCAGCGCGCCGAGGTCGTGGAACAGGGCGTCGAGCGCGGGGCCCAGCGCGCGCGCGCGGCGGCGGTCCTCCTGGCTCTGCCCGTGCTCGGCCACGACCGCGCCCTGGCTGTAGGCCTGGTGCTCGGCCTGCACCGCGCCGAGGAGCGTCGCGCTCGAGCGCGCGCGCACCCGGGGGCTGACCGGCTCGTCGAAGCGCAGCGTCATGGCTCGAGCCTACTTCAAGGCAGGCAGCCGAAGACGCGCGCGCGCAGCGTCGACTCGACGCCCCGGCGCAGGCGCGTCCAGCTGACGTAGACCCGGTCGCCCCGCGTCGCCACGATCGGCCAGGCGATGTCGCCCTCCTCGGGTCCCTCGACGCGCAACGACTCGACGAGGCTCCCTTCGGCGTCGACCCGGAGCAGCCACGCCGTCTCTCCGCTCGCCGTCGTCAGGAAGACCTCGCCGTCCGCGCCGACCGCGCCCTGCAGCTCGGGAGCGCGTCCCTCGAAGCCTTCGAGCCGGCGGGCGGCCCGGACCGGCTCGCCGCGGCGGCTCACGTCCAGCATCAGGACGCCGCCGCCGCCCGAGCGCCGGTCCTCCGCGAAGACGCGGAAGCCGTCGCGGCGCGGGGCGATGAACATCGTGCCCCAGTCGGCGCGGTCGGCGCCGGGGAGGGGCGGCGCTTCGCCGGCCGAGACGCGCGGGCCGAGCGGCTCACCGCGCGGGTCGAGCGCGAGCAGATGGAGGACCGACCGCGTGAGCTCCTCGCTCGAGCGCACGCCCCAGGCGAGGAGGGTGACGTCGCCGTTGGTCCCGAAGCGCGGCGGCGCGCCGAGGTCGCCCTCGAACGGCGCCGCCGTGAGGTGTGCGGTGCGCTGGCTCGTGAGCGCCCGGTCGGTGGCGTCGAGCTGCACCGAGTGGTCGACGCCCTCCGCGCTCGTCGAGCGGTTGTCGACCCACGCCACCAGGTACCGCTCTCCGGTCCAGACGACGTCCGGATCGGAGGCGCCGCACGCGAGGTCGACCCCCTCGCGGACGACGTCGGAGGCCGGGGCGCGGCCCTGCTCGTCGGTGAGCGCGGCGAAGGTCACGTCCTCGCCGCCGCTCCGGCCGCAGTAGGCGAGCGCGATGTCTCCGTCCGGGCCGGCGGCGGCGCGCGGGCCGTTGGTCACCGAGCGCTCGAGGATCGCGACCCGGTCCCGGGTCGGCCGCGCGTTCTCGTCCAGCGGGACGCTCAAGAGGTTCGGGGTAGGGCGCGAGCCGTCGAAGCTCACCCGAAAGATCGAGAGGAGGCCGGCGTCGGTCGGGACGAGCGCCTGGTTGAACGGCCCGAGCTCGACCCCCGGCGCGCTCACCACCACGGGATCGGAGAGCGGCCCGAACCGCAGGCCCTCGTCCACCCGGCCGTCGCAGTCCTGGTCTCCGCCCCCGCACACCTCGCGCTGGACCGGGCCGGGCACGCACGCGGGCACCCGACCGTCGACGCACCCCGGCGCGACCGCCTCGCACGCGCCGACCCCGCAGCGCTGCTCGGCGATGCCCTCGTCGATCCGCCCGTCGCCGTCGTCGTCGCGCCCGTCGCAGGTCTCGGGCCGCGCGGTCCCTGCGTCACCGCCCGTCGACAGCTCGGTGCGCGCGCCGCAGCCCGCCGTCAGTGCAAGCAGCAGCGCGAGCCCGACTGCCCATCCGACCCCGCGCCTCGACACGAGTCGGGGCCCTCACTCGCCGTAGGGGACCCAGATGTTCTTCACGTGCGAGGCCTGGCGCAGGAACTCGCGCCCCGACGCCTCGCGGTGGCTCGTCCAGTCGCGCCGGACCGCGCCCTCGCACCAGGTGCGCTTCATGTTGCCCGCGCTCGCGAGCTCGACCGCCGCGACGCCGTCCGCGGGCCCGAAGTACCAGAGCTGCTCGACGTCGTCGTGGCCCGCGAGGGTCTTGACCACCTCGTCGCGCAGCCCGGTCACGATGTTGAGCGCGCCCGGCGGCAGGTCGCTCGTCTCCATGACCTGGTAGAAGTCGGTCGCCGCGAGCGGGTGGCGCTCGCTCGGGATCGCGACCACCGCGTTGCCGAGCGCGAGCGCCGGGGCGACGAGCGACACGAACGCCAGGAGCGGGTGCTCGTCCGGGCAGACGATCCCCATCACGCCGATCGCCTCGTTCATCGCGATGGTGACGTTCCGGTAGGGCGTCGCGTGCACGAGCCCATCGTACTTGTCGGCCCAGGCCGCGTAGGTGAACAGGCGCTCGATGCTCAGCGCGACCTCCCGCTCCGCCTCGCGGGGCTCACCCAGCATCCGGGTGAGCCGCTCGGTCAGCTCGGCCTCGCGCTCGGCGAGGTTCTCCGCGAGGTAGTAGAGGATCTGCGCGCGCAGGTGCGCCGTACCGCTCGCCCAGCCGCGCGCCGCGTGGGCCGCCTCGACCGCGTCGCGGATGTCCTTGCGGTTGCCGCGGCCGACCTCCCCGAGGGGCGCCCCGTTCGCGTCGCGCACCACCAGGCTGTAGCCCCAGTCGGGCCGCTTCTGCTTGCCGCCGACGTAGAGCTTGGCGGTGCGGTTGATCGGCGGCAGGCCCGGCACGCTGAGCCCGGCCGCGCTCTCGGTCATCGACAGCTTGGCGTCCCCGCGCGGCGCGGGCGCGGGCGCCTCGCGGCCGGCGGCGTCCTCGATCCAGCGGGGCTTCACGTACTCGTAGAGCCCCTCCTTGCCGCCCTCGCGCCCGTAGCCGCTCTCGCGGTAGCCGCCGAACCCGGCCGCCGCGTCGAACATGTTAGTGCAGTTGACCCACACCACGCCGGCCTTGATCTTCGGGGCCACGTCGAGCGCGAGGTTGAGGTTCTCCGACCAGACGCTCGCGGCGAGGCCGTAGCGCGTGTTGTTGGCGAGCTTCACCGCCTCGGTCGGGGTCCGGAACGTCATGAAGACGACGACCGGGCCGAAGATCTCGACCTGGGCCACCGTGGACGCGGGCGAGACGTCGCTGAGCATCGTCGGCGGGTAGAAGCACCCCTCCTCCGGGCAGCTCCAGGACGGCTGCCACAGGGTCGCGCCCTCCTCGACCCCGCGCTTGACGAGGGTGTCGATCTGCTCGAGCTGCACCGGCGCGACGATCGCGCCGATGTCGATCGCCTTGTCGAGCGGCTCGCCGATCCGGAGCCGCTCCATGCGCGCGCGCAGCTTCGCGAGCAGGGCCTCGGCGACGCTCTCCTGGCAGAGGATGCGCGAGCCCGCGCAGCAGACCTGGCCCTGGTTGAACCAGATCGCGTCGACGACCCCCTCGACCACGCTGTCGAGGTCCGCGTCCTCGAAGACGACGAAAGGAGACTTGCCCCCGAGCTCGAGGCTGAGCTTCTTGCCGGTCCCGGCCGTCGCCTTGCGGATGATCCGGCCGACGCCGGTCGAGCCGGTGAACGCGATCTTCTTCACGTCGGGGTGATCGACGATCGCCGCGCCGGTGGAGCCCGGGCCGTTGACGAGGTTCACCACGCCGGGCGGCAGGCCGACCTCCATGCACACCTCCGCGAAGCGCATCGCGGTGAGCGGCGTGTACTCGGCCGGCTTCAGGACGACCGTGTTCCCCATCGCGAGGGCGGGCGCGATCTTCCAGGCCATCATCAGGAGTGGGAAGTTCCACGGGATGATCTGGCCCACGACGCCGATCGGCGCGTAGTCCGGGAGCTCCTGCTCCATGAGCTGGGCCCAGCCGGCGTGGTGGTAGAAGTGCCGCGCGACGAGCGGCACGTCGATGTCGCGGCTCTCGCGCACCGGCTTGCCGTTGTCCATCGACTCGAGCACCGCGAAGAACCGGTGGTGCTTCTGGATCTGGCGCGCGATGGCGTAGAGGTAGCGGGCGCGCCCGTGGGGCCCGAGCTCCCGCCAGCCGGGCGCGGCGCGCTTGGCCGCCGCCACCGCGAGCTCGACGTCCTGGGCCGAGCCCTCACCGACGTCGGCCAGCCGATCGCCGCGCGCCGGGTTCATCGACGCGAAATAGCTGCCCTCGGTCGGCTCGACCCAGCGGCCCTCGATGAAGTGGCCGAAGCGGCGCCCGTGCCGCTCGAGCCACTCGACGACCACCGCCTCGGACTCGGGGGCCGGGCCGTACTCCATCGTCTCGAAGATCTCCGCGATGGTCGGGGCTGAGCTGGAAGGGCTGGATGGGGTGCCGGGCTCGGCCGCCTTCCGATCCTTCTTCTTCCCCTTCTTGTCCTTCTTGTCCTTCTTCTTTCCCGAAGAAGGGGTCTCGCGGGTCTCGGCCGACTGTTCGCTCATCGTGATGCCCTCGGGTCAGGCCATGGGGTGGTGGTGATGGGCCGCGTAGCGACCCGTGACGTGGTGCTCGAGCTGACGCTCGATGTCGGAGAGGAGGGTGCTGGCCCCGAAGCGGAACAGATCCGGCTCGAGCCAGCGGTCGCCGAGCTCGTCCTTGATGAGCACGAGCCAGGCGAGCGCCTCCTTCGCCTTGCGGATGCCGCCGGCCGGCTTGAACCCGACCTTCGCGCCGGTGAGCGCCTCGTAGGCCCGGATCGCCCGCACCATCACGAGCCCGAACTCGAGCGTCGCGTTGATCGGCTCCTTGCCGGTCGAGGTCTTGATGAAGTCGGAGCCGGCCATCATCGCGACCCACGACGCGCGGGCCACGTTGCGGAGCGTGCCGAGCTCGCCGGTCGCGAGGATCGTCTTCATGTGCGCGTCGCCGCACGCCTCGCGGCAGGCGCGGATCTCGTCGTAGAGCGCGGTCCACTCGTGCCGCAGCACGTGGCTGCGCGTGACGACGATGTCGATCTCCTCGGCGCCGTCCTCCACGCTCGCGCGGATCTCGGCGAGGCGCTGGGGCAGCGGGGTGAGACCGGCCGGGAAGCCCGTCGACACCGCGGCGACCGGGATGCCGCTGCCCTTCAGCGCGCCCACCGCCGTCTTGACGAGGGAGTGGTACACGCAGACCGCGCCGGTCCGGATCGGGAGGTCCGAGGCGCCGAGCGCCTCGAGCAGGTCCTCGCGCACCGGGTGACGCGCCTTCGCGCACAGGCGGATCACGTTCGAGGGCGTGTCGTCGCCCGCGAGCGTCGTGAGGTCGATCATCGTGATCGCCTTGAGCAGCCACGCGGCCTGCCACTGCTTCTTGACGCTGCGCCGCGCGAAGAGGGTGGCGGCGCGGCGCTCGATCGCGCTCGTGTTCGCCTGCACCGCCTCGACGAGGTCGAGCTTCAAGGGCGTCCCGGGGTTTCGTTCCAGCATGGGGAACGGGAGTGTGGCGGGTCGCGCGTTCCCCCCGCAAGGGTGCTATGAGCGCCCGCGTGCGTGCGCGGTGGGCGATCGGTGGCCGGCGCGCGGCGTGGCTCGCCCTCGTCGCGCTGGCCGGCTGCAACTGCGGCGAGGAGGCCGCGCCGCGGGTGGACGGGCCGACCCCCTACCTGCGCTGCCACGAGGCGGAGCCGACCGGCCCGGAGGTTCGCACCGTGGGCGACCTCACGCTCCGCCGCGAGGGCCGTCGGCTGACGGTCGAGGGGCTGAGCGAGACCTACCGGGTGGCGGTTGGCTCGGGCGCGCCCGCCGAGCCGCCGCCCGAGGGGGTCGCCCTCGTGATCCTGATCGACGGCCCCGCGGACGAGGTCGACACCGATCGCCCGGTCCTCTCCGTAGCCGGGCCCAGCGCGAGGGGTGTCAGCGCTGATAGCCCGCCTCGGATCATCGACGCCACCGTGCTCCGGGCGGTCCGGGCCGGCCCGGTCGAGTGGGTCCCCGTGGCCGGGGCGCCGGACGGGCGGTATGCGGAGGCCGAGGAGCCCTGCGGGCTGAGCGAAGACGACACGGAGGCCTGGGACCTCGGCGAGGCCAGCGTGCCGCGGGTCGTCCTCGCCTGGGCGGGGCCGTCAGAGGATCCGGCGACCCGCGGCCTCCTCGCCCAGGAGGCTGGCTCGTCGGTGATCCGTGGAGTCATGCGCGAGACGGGCGCGGAGGGCGCGATCTTCGCGTGGCCGACGACCTCGCTCGCTCGAGGAGCGACCGAGCCAGCGTGGGGGCTGGTGACCGCGGTCGCCCCGCTGTCCGGCGGTTCGGTGGTTCGCGCAGACGGCGCGCGGATCACGCCCGGATGGACGGTCCTCTCGGTGGGCGGCGACGGCCTCGCGCGCGAGGTCGACGCGCCTTGACAGGGTAGGGGGGCCGGATTAAGCCCCGCCCCTCCAGCGGGGGCCGTGGTGGCTCCTAACGCACGGAAACCGCGACGAAACGCGGGCCGACGCGGGGCTGGGCAGCACGGAACGGTCATGGCGGAGTTCGAGCTCAACGTCCTGGACATCGACGAGGCGGGGAAGGACTACGACTTCCCGCTGACCGCGTCCTGGATCGCCGCGTCGCTCGCCGACGCCGGGGTGAAGCCCG
>JAUHXR010000358.1 GCA_030426845.1 Polyangia bacterium
GCGCGCAAGGCGATCGCGGGGGCCTGGACGAAGAGCGCCGCGTCGCGCCGACCGGCCGCCGCGGCGGCGGTGACGCGAGCGGAGAGCGCAGCCCCGAGCGCTCGCTCGGCCACGGCGGCGCGGGCCGCGAGCGCCGCGTCGTCGGCCGCGAGCGCGGCGTGGAGGCTCGCCCGCAGGATCGCGATGCGCTGATCGATCACGAGCTGGGTCTGCCGCTCGAACTCTTCCCACGGCCGCTCGTTGGCCCAGTGGTTCGGCCACTCCGGCACCTGGAGGTCATGCGCCTGGAGCGTCGCCGGATGCTGCGACGGATCGACCACCACCAGCCACGGCTCGTCGGCCGGCGCCTGGGGCACGAGCTGGCGGAGCGTGCGCATGCTCGAGCACACGACGCGCGCGAGCGCGAGGTCGACGTAGACCGAGTCGCCGCCGTAGTTGAGCACCTCGCCGAAGGCGTGGGCGCGCTCCCACCGCGCGCCGCCGTCCTCGGGCACCACGATCACGAGCAGCGGCTGACCGCGCCGCTGCGCCTCCCGGTACGCGGTGGAGACGGCTTGCAGCTCCTGCGCCCGGTCGCGGCCGTTGTCCTCGGGATCGACCTGGGCGAAGGCGCGCCCGATCATGCCGGGCAGCCCCGAGAGGCCCAACCCCGAGCAACCCAGCGCGCCGGCGGTGAGGAGGGTGCGTCGCTTCATCTTTCGGTCTCCTGATCCATCGAGTGGGTGTCGAACTCCACGCCCACCGAGTCGACGAGCGTCTCCCCCGTGAGCCGCATCCGCGCGATCGGCCCGCCGCCGTCGGGCGCGAAGTCCACCCCGCCGGGGCAGACCGAGAAGGTCCCGCGCACGACGACCTCGCCGCCGCGCATCACCGCGTAGCCGCCGCTCGCGTCCAGCAGCAGCCCGACCTCGCCGTGGTGGTAGAGCCCGACGAGCGCGGCCGGGTCCGGGGTGAACGCCGCCGCTCCCTCGGCGTCGGCCGGCGTCTCGATCGTCGCCTGGCGGGGCGCCTCCATCAGGAAGCCGACGTCGAGCGCGTCGCGCGTCGCGGCGCGGGTGGCGGCCGGCGCGCCGAAGCCCTGAATCCCCGGCTGCGCGCCGAGCACCGCCGCGAGCACGAACGCGTTGGGGCCCTCGAGCACCAGCTCGCCCGTCGGCCCGCGCCGGACCTCGGCCCCCATCATCTCGGCCATCAGCCGCGTCGCCGCCTCGTCGCCGCGCACCGCCACCGCGTCGCGCGGCGCGAGCGAGCGCACCACCTCGCCGTCGGGTCCGCGCACCTCGATCAGCTCGCCCGGCTCGACGACCAGCGGCGCGATCCCGTCGGGCCCGCGCAGCGCGGCCGGCGCCCCCTCGGGCACGGTCACCGGCGCGACCCCGTCGTGCAGCTCCCCCGCCACCTCGACCGCGATCCCCGCCGCGCGCGCCTCCTCGTCGACCAGCACGAACCCGTCGCGCGCCGGGTCGGGCGCCTCACACGCCGCGGCGGCGAGCATCCCGAGCGCAAGCGTGACCGTCAGACCTCGAGCTGCTCTCATCGTGGCCCCTCCTCGCACGGCAGACAGCTCCGACCCTCGCATGTTCCCGGAGCTTGGGGCCCCGGTCCTCGGGGAGGCGCGACCCCGCGGGGCCCGTGTAGGGTGTCGAGCATGAACGCGCCGGCGGTCCCCCTGCTCCTCGAGCCGCACCCCGTGCACCGGCTGCTCACGGACACGATGCACAAGCCGGCCGGCCTCGCGACGCCGGGGACCGCGTTCCACCCGAACCTCAACCCGCGCCTCCTGCGCTTCGCGATGAGCCAGGCGGGGGGAGGGCTCGACCACACGATCGGCGAGCAGGCGCTGGTGTTCGCCGACTTCTCCACCGAGCACCGCGGGGCGAAGTACCCGAGCTACTTCCTCATGACGGACCGGCGCTTCCTCACGAGCGCGCCCTACGCCGACGTCCGCTACCGCGCGATCGAGCAGGTCCACTTCAAGGACGGCCTCCTCACCATCGAGCTCAAGCTTAAGGCCGAGGGCGCGTGGCACGACGTCAGCTTCAACGGCCTCCACGAGCAGATCCGCCGCTTCCTCGGGACGATCACCCCGCACCCGCCCGACCACCGCGAGCCGCCCGCGCGCCCGCTCTGCGCGCCGAGCGAGGCCGACCCGACCGGCGCGCTCAGCGCGCGCGCCTGGATGCCGCACGCCGACCCGCGGACCGAGCTCCTCTACGCCTACGTCCACGAGGCGCACGCCCAGCAGGCGATGCCCGTCGAGGTCGCGCGGGACCTCGTCGCGCGGATCACCCTCGCGTACCGCAACCTCGCGTTCGGCCGCGGCTTCCACCAGACCCGGTACATGAGCCCGGTGAGCGCCGACGACCTCATCCAGCTCTTCGCCCACGTCTTCGGCCCGCCGACCCACCAGCTCGACGGCCCCGTCCGCCGCCTCGTCTTCGCGACGCACATGCGCTCGAACGCGGGCGTCGCCGCCCTCTCCACCGTCGCCGGCGCGCTCTCCAAGGCGGTGATCGGCGTCGGCTGGCGCCACCGCGCGCGCCCGAGCGTCCCGTACTTCGAGCTCATGCTCGCCGACACGGGATCGTTCGCGAGCTACAAGCTCCTCCAGACGAACGGCGGCGACGGCCTCCACCGCAAGGTCGCCGCGTTCGCCCACGACGTGCACGAGAACTTGCTCACCCTCGAGGACGCCCTCCTCCTGCGCCGCTGCGTCTACGGCTGGAACGCGGACCCGCTCTCGCTCCTCAACGCCGACCCCTCCGACGTCCTCCAGCGCCTCGCCGCGATCGTCGGCCCGTTCGATCCCGCCGTGCTCTCCCGCCACGCGGGGTGACCCTGGGATCCGAAGCGCTCAGCCCCCGTATTTGGCTTTGAGCTCCGCGACGTGCTCGAGCGCGTCCCGCGAGCCGGCGTCACCTCACCGAGCCTTCGCGAGGCGGCGGGCGATCTCGGCCTCCCACGCAGGGCTCAGCTCGACGGCGACACCGTCCTGGCTCTCGTTGAGCGCCTCCGCCAACGCCGCCCGCTCGTCATCCAGGAGCGCGAGCGCCTCGTCCAGCAGCTTCTTGGCGGTCGGCGGCACGAGCGAAGTCTACGACTGCGCAAGATCGGTTGTCCATGTCGGCAAGGGCGGCGCCTCCTTCATCGGGCGGCTTGCGAGGTCGGAGCGGTGGACGCGCAGCCGAGACCGAGTAGCGTGGGCTCCGCGCGCGCGGGCGCATGGAGGGACGGGGAGAGGCATGCGAGTGGAAGGATCGAATCGAAGGAGCCCAACCGCGCCGCGTGGGTTCGCGTCCCTCGGCGCGCTCTTCCTCGCGGTCGTTTCCCTCGCCGCGCTCGGGTGCTCCTCCGAGCCCGAGCCGCAGGCGGCCGCGGAGGGCGCGGACGGCGCGTGGCGACGGGTCGAGGGCGAGGTCGCGCGCGTGACGATCCCGGGCGACCTCACCGAGATGGAGATGGGCCACTGGGACATCGCGTACCGCGGCCCCCTCGGCGAGCGGGTCCTCGTGAACCGCGTCGACCGGGGCGGGACCCTCGAGGCGCGGGTCGACAGCGCGGTGGCCGTGCTCAGGGAGACCGGCGCGTTCGCGATGGAGCGCGACCGCCTCCGCGCGGCCGGGACCGACGCGGTGCGCGTCCGCGTGATGCGCGACGGCGTGCCCGAGTGGCACTGGTTCTTCCAGGGCGACGGCGTGTTCTGGGGCCTCATGTGCCGAGGCCCCGACGACAGCGCCGCCTACTGCGATCGCGTCGTCGACGGCCTCGAGCTCATCGGGCCGGGAGCGCCGTGACGGCGAGGCGGCCGCGGCCTCGACCCGCGCTCTTCACTCGGGCTCCTCGACCGTGAGCGCGCCCGGCGCGACGTCGCGCAGGACGCTCGCGCGTCCGCTCGGCCAGCGCACGCGCACCTCGGCGACGCGGGTCGTCCCCTCGCCGAGCCCGAAGTGGGCGACGCGCTCCGACTGGCCGAGGAAGTGGCTGACCGACCCCATCTCGCGCACCTGCGCCGCGCCGCCGTCCTGCACGCGCACCTCGACGCGCGCGCCGAGGCCCTCGGGGGCGGAGTCGCGGGCGACGAGGCGCACGCGCAGCGATGGCGTGTCCGAGCCGCCGTCGTTCCGGTAGAGCAGCGGCCGGCCGCCGGTGACGACCACGAGGACGTCCTGGTCGCCGTCGCGGTCGTAGTCGAAGACGACCAGGCCCTTGCCCGGCGCGCCGTCGGTGAGGCCGACCTCGGCCGAGCGCTCGACGAACCGGCCGTCGCCGACGTTGTCCCAGAAGCGCATCAGGTCGTCGTTGAACCGATCGTCCTGCGTGTCGATCGCGAGGTCGATCCCGTTGGTCATCACGAGGTCGAGGTCGCCGTCGTTGTCGTGGTCGAAGAACGCGGCGCCCCAGCCCCAGCCGCCGACGCGCACGCCCGCCTCGTCGGTCACGTCGGTGAACGTCCGGTCGCCCTCGTTCCGGTAGAGCCGGTTGCCCGAGTACCCCCACGTGCAGGAGCCGGCGCCGCACGACGCGTCCGGGTCGCCGATCGCCGTGACGAACCAGTCGAGGTCGCCGTCGCCGTCGTAGTCGCCGACCGTCGAGCCCATCCCGTTCTCCTCGAGCCCGACGCCGGCCGCCGCGGTGCCGTCCACGAACGTTCCGTCGCCCAGGTTCCAGAAGAGCTGGCTGTGCCCGAAGTCGGCGGCCACGAGGAGATCGGCCCAGCCGTCGCCGTCGAGGTCCGAGAACGCCGACGCGAACGCGACCACGTCGCAGAACCCCGTGCGCTCCCAGCACGCGTCGTTGACCACCGACGCGCCCGCCTCGCGCGTCACGTCGACGAAGTCGCCGGCCGCGTTGTGGAGCAGCCGCGTGTGCGGCGGCGCGGCGCGGCCCTCCCTCTCCCACTCCGTCACGTGCAGGTCGACCCAGCCGTCCCGATCGTAGTCCCCCGTCGCGACCGAGAACCCGGAGCGGTCCGCGGCCGAGACGACCCCCGCGCCCCGCGCCTCCGTGCGGTCGACGAACCGATCCCCCTCGCGCATCAGCAGCACGAACCGATCGAGCGGCGGCCGCGGCGCCTCCGCGAACGTCGTGACGTAAAGGTCGAGGTCGCCGTCCCGATCGACGTCGGCGAAGGCCGCGCCGTTGCTCGCGACCGCGAGCGCGTCGAGCCCGTACGCCGCGGTCACGTCCTCGAACGTCCCGTCGCCCCGGTTGCGCATCAGGAGCCCCGGCGCGTCGAGCCGCGTGAGGTAGACGTCGTCGAACCCGTCCCCGTCGACGTCGCCCACCGCGACGCCCCCCGTCATCTGGCTCGCCGCGCAGCGCACCGTGAAGTCCCCGCACGGCGCCCCGGACTGCTGCCGCGCGACGAGCCCCGCCTCGCGCCCGACCTCCGTGAACCGCGGCCCGCGCGCCGCGCCCGCGTCGGTCATCCCGGCGGCGTCGGGCGTCGCGCTGGAGCCCGTGCAGCCGAGGAGCAGGATCGCCAGCAGCGCGCTGATCTGCCGCGACCCCGCGTGCGCCACGCGGCCGTCCACGTGCGCGGCGTCCGGAGCGCGCGGCGGCAGCGTGAGTCCCGGCATGAGGTTGAGTCTAGCGGGGCCCATGGGTAGGCCTCCACGCAGGAGCGCGGCCGACCGTCCCGAGTCGACCGCGCTCCGTCTCGGCTCACACCCCGATCGGGCGGCTCGGCGACCGGGAAGCGTGGGGCGGCGGACCTGCCCTCGCGGGGCGGCGCGGGGGTCGGTTCCGCGATAGGATGCACTCGCGATGGGCAGGGCGGCAGAGCGCATGCGGCGCAACACGCAGCGAACGATTCGCCGTCAGCTTCTCACCGAGACCGAGCGAGCTGAGCTGCTGCGTGTGGCGACCTACAAGGGGGTGCCGTACCACAAGCGCTCTCCCGGCGACTTCGGTCTGACCCCGCCGGCCGCGCCGAGGCCCGACAAGACGCAGTGCGATGAGGCGCGTGTATTCAAGCAGGCGATCGCCGAGGATCTGCTTCGGCGAGCCATCGAGGGCGGGCTCGTGAGCGCGAGCACGAACGCAGACGGCTACCCGCGTCAGATGTGGGTGGTCGACGACTCCGGGCAGGTCTTCGAGGCCATGCAGGGGGGAGACGACGCGGGGCAGTACCACGGCTATCCGATCCGACGCTCAGACCCGTTCCATGATGAGGTCACGCGAAGGTGGGACGGACGCGGTGACTGACCTTCGCCTGGGTTTCGGGGCACCGATCGCGTGCGACTACGGCTCGCCCGCCGAGCGGCTCACGACGTCGCCCCTCACGATCGACCTCCACGGAGAGCCGTCCGTCGTGCTCACGGAGGTCGAGGACAAGGCCGCTGCCGCCGTGCGGCCGCACATCTACGTGCCGGTGGCCCCGCTCGCCGAGTGGTTCCTCATGAACTGGTGGCGGCTGCGTTGGGAGGCGCGGCCGGATCGCCCCTCGTACTCCTGGAAGCGAGCCCATTGCCTCGCTGCGATCGGCGGCGACGTGCCGTGGCCGCCGCTCGAGATCACCAGCGACGGAGACTTCATCCAGCTACGGATGGACGCGGAGCCGCGCAGCGATGTCTCGAGCGTTCGGTATCTGAACTCCGTCCAGGCGGACATTCGGGCGGCCGACTTCGAGCGAGCGGTCGACGACTTCGTGGCGCGCGTCGCGGACCGTCTCTCTGCGGTGTTGCCCGACTATGCGGACCTGCGTGAGCTGCGCGCCGAGCTCGCCGAGGAGCGAGCGCGGCCGAGCGTCTCGCGGGAGCTCCGCTGGCAGGCTCTCGCCGGCCACAACCCGGGCGAGGTCGACGACGCGTGGTTGCAGCGGGCGAGGGCGCTTCGTGACCAGACGGGCTCGGCCGCGAGCGACGAGGTCTTCGGGGTCTTCCAGGAGCCCGGCTGTGACTTCAGCGAGGCCGAGGGCGTGCTCGCGAGCCTTCGAGCGTCGTCGACGACGGTGGACGTCTCCTGGGTAGAGCAGGCCAGCCCGCCGACGGACCCAGGGGCCGAGCTGCCGTGGCAGACCGGAGCCCGACTCGCCAACGAGATGAGGTCGAGCTTGGGGCTGGGCACGGGCCCGATCCCGGACTCGAGACTCGCCGACCTTCTCTCGACGAGCCTCCCGCTCCAGGGTGAGCTGGCCGAGCGCTCACCGCTGGCCGGGGGGATGCGCAACGGCACCGGGAGAACCCACATACGCGTGCCGAGCCGGCGCGTTCAGAACCAGCGCTTCTTCCTCGCGCGCGTACTCGGAGCCGCGCAGATCCTAGGGGCGGACGAGCACCTCCTCCCTGTGACGACGGGCAAGAGCTCGCTTCAGAAGCTCGAGCGGTCCTTCGCTCAGGAGCTCCTGTGCCCCTGGGCGTCCCTGGACGCCTTCACGGACGAGCACGGGCTGAGCGACGACGCGATCGCGGACGCCGCCGACCACTTCGGCGTCAGCGAGTGGACCACCATCTCGGCCCTGGTGAATCGGGGCAAGCTCGGCCGCGACCGCCTGCCCTCTCAGCTCCGGGTCTAGCGCGGGGGGACTCTTCGACCGCCACGCGGCCGTCCGCGTGCGCGGCGTCCGGAGCGCGCGGCGGCGATAGTCCCGGCGTGGGTTCCGGCATGACGTGAGTCTAGCGGGCCCGCGGGGTCTTCCACGAAGGAGCGCGGCCGACCCTCCCGGAGTCGGCCGCGCTCCGTCTCGCTTCACGTCACGCCGTGGGCGTCGCGACGACCGGCTCGACCGGGGGCAGCGGCTCCTCGAGCTCGGGGCCGCCCTCGGGGTCGTCGATGTCCCCGCCGCCGACGCCGACGTTCGGGTCGCCGGCGTCCGGGGTCACGGTGTCGTTCTGCGCCGTCGGCTCGTCGTCGGACGGGCGCCGGGCGCGCATCATCGCGCGGAGCCGATCGATCGGCGCGACCGCCTCGCGGAAGCGGGCCACGCTGCCCGGGTCGTTGCGGTCGACCTCGCCGGCGAGGATGCGCCCGTAGTCCGCGATCGCGTCCGCGAGGGCGGAGGTCGCGCGCGAGAGCGCGGTGGTGTCGTCGACCGGGATGCCCGTCTCGCCGACCCCGAGCGCCTCGCCGAACGCGGCCTGGGCCTCGCGGATGAACGGCACGAAGTCGCCCGCGCCGACCGCGTCGATCTCGGGCTGGAGGTTCTCCTCCTCGATGCGCTCGAGGTGGAGCTGGCTCATCGCCCACTGCTCGCTGTAGCTCGCGCGGAGGAACCCGAGCCCGTCGGGGAACAGGGTGGCCGCGAGGGCGCCCGCGCGCTCGGCGAGCGGGTGACCGGTGAGCCGCGAGCGGGCCACGATGGCCTCGCGGAGCCCGAGCCACCCGCCGTCGAGGGCGGAGTCGAGGGGCCGCAGCGTCTTGGGCGCCCGCCGCATCCGCTCGCGCGCGACGGCCCGCAGCGTCTCGCCCGCCTCGCGCACCTCGTGCAACGCGCCCTGCACCCGCGCGCTCCGCTCGGCCGGGGCGGCGGTGAGCAGCGCGCGGGCCAAGAAGACCCCGGCCACCCCGGAGAACCGGGTCGGGGTCACATAGGGGACAGTGTCCAGCATCTCAGCCATGGCGGCCTTCCTTCTCTGACCAGGCTCCGGCCCGCGACCCTGTGCCGCGAGGATTCCGCGCCCGACTGACTCCCGTATCGAGAGCCCGCGAGCCCCGGTTGTCAGCTCCGGTGAGAAAAACTTGGCCGACATCTCTCGAGAGCCAACTTCGGCTCCAGAAACGAAAAAAAGCCGGCCGGCTGGTCAAAGTTGGTTTCTTGTTGATAGTCCTTATCAATAAGAAACCAACTCTGGTTCCAGAAACGAAATTAAACCGGCCGGCTGGTCAGAGTTGGTTTCTTGTTGAGACTCGTTATCGACTGGGAGCCGGGGGCGGGCCTCGGAGGCTGAGGCGTGAGGTCTCGGCGCCGGGG
>JAUHXR010000359.1 GCA_030426845.1 Polyangia bacterium
TGAGCGTCGGGTCGAGCTCGAGGCTGCGGAGCGTCCACGCGTAGGTGCGGCCCGCCTCCACGGGCACGACGTAGGTCTCGAGCCGTACGCCCGACTTGTCGCCCGACCGGTCGCCGACGTCGAGTCGCCCGCGAACCGCGCCGTGCTGGACGAGCCTCGCCGTCGGATCGTCCGCGCGGGTCCCGAGCCACGCCGCGACCCCGATCGCCCCCGCCGCGATCAGCCCGAGGGCGGCCGCGATCGCGCGCCACGGGCCCGGGCCGCGCGCGGGCGGTGCCGTCGTCTCCCGCGTCGGCTCCGACGCCGGCGTGAGCTCGCCGAGCTGGGCGGCGACGGCCTCGGCCGACGTGGGGCGTTCGCTCGGGTCCTTCGCGAGGAGGGACGCCAGCACCTCGCGCAGCCGCTGGGGCACGTCGCGGCTCAGCGGGGGCGGCGGCTCGACCGCGTGCGCCATGAGCTTCTTGAGCGCGAGCCGATCCGCGAACGGGGCGCGCCCCTCGAGGAGGAAGTAGAGCGTGCAGCCGAGCGCGTAGAGATCGCTCTTCTCGGTCGCCGCGTCGGGGTCCTTCGCCTGCTCGGGCGCCATGTAATCGAGCGAGCCGATCAGCTCGTCCACCCACGCGCGCTCCGCCTCCGCCTCGCCCGCGTCGCGTCGCGACAGGCTCGCGAGGCCGAGGTCCGAGAGCTTCACCTCGCCCCGCGCGGTCACGAGCAGGTTGGAGGGCTTGATGTCGCGGTGGATGATGCCGTGCGCGTGGGCGTGGGCGAGGCCCCGGGCGGCCTGCGCGATCAAGCGAGCCGCGCGCGCGGGCGCGACCGGGCCCTCGCCGCGCACCAGCCGTCGCAGATCGGTCCCCTCGACGTGCTCCATGACCAGGTAGAGCCGGCCGTCGGCCTCCGAGGCGTGCAGCGCAGTGACGACGTTCGGGTGCGCGCTGAGGCTCGCCTGCGCCTTCAGCTCCCGACGGAACCGGCTCACCGACTCCGGGTCGTCGGCGAGGCTCGGGCGCAGCACCTTCACCGCGACCTCGCGACCGAGCACCTCGTCGCGCGCGAGGTAGACCTCGCCCATCCCGCCGGCGCCGAGCAGATCCTCGAGCACGCACTCCCCGAGCCGCGTGCCGGGCGCGAGCAGGTGGGGGACGGACACGGCGGCGCCGTCGCGCGGGTCGTCGTCCGCCTCGCCCGTCGCGTCCTCGGCCCCGTCGAACGACGCCTCCTCGGCGGCGTCGAGCGCGACGCTGTCCGCCGCGCGCTGGAGGCTCGCGACGAGCGCGATCTCCTCCGCGAGCGCGGGGTGCGCGCGGGCGAGCTCGTCGGGATCGGCGCCGGCGGCCAGCGCGTCGACCAGCGCGTCGAGCGCGTCCATTTCGTTTGCGTCCGTCACGCGCCTTCTCCGAGGCGGCGCTTGAGCCCGCGGAGCGCGCGGACCCACTTCTGGCGGGCCGCCTCCGGCGAGATGCCGAGGCGTTCGGCGATCTCGAGGTGGGAGAGCCCCTCGAAGTGGCGGAGCGTGAGCACCGCGCGCATGTCCGGCGGCATGCGGTCGAGCTCCTCGAGGAGCCGCGACGCCTCGCGCCGCGCCGCTACGCGCCGGCTCGCGCTGGGCTCCGCCCCGGGCAGTCGGACGCTGATCCCGTCCTCGGGCGCGGCCTGCGCGCGGCTCCCCGCCACCGGCTCCTCCGCGCTCACCCGGCGCCGCTGCTGGTGCCAGAACCGCAGGAGGTTCTTGGACTCGTTGCGGACGATCGCGACGAGCCAGCGCTGCCACTCCGCCGGCGTGTCGCCGCGGAACTGGTCGAAGCGCTCCACCGACGAGAGGAGGCTCTGCTGCACGACGTCGGCCGGGTCGACCTTGCCGCTGAGCCGGCCCGCGAGGAGCGCGCGCGCCACCGTCTGGAGGTACGGCCGCAGCGCCTCGGAGGCGCGCCACAGGGCCGCGGGGTCTCCCGCGCGGGCCTGGTCCAGCGCGGCGGTGAACGCCTCGTCCTCCGGCTCCCCCATCGACCGCGACGATATCCGATCTCGGGTCGCCGGAGCCGCGCTCGACTACCGCGGGCTCGACTACCCCGCGCTCGACTACCGCGGGCTCGGCTACCGCGGGCTCGGCTACCGCGGGCTCGGCTACACCGCGCCGCGGAGCCCGAACTTGTCGATGCGGTAGCGGATCTGGTCGCGGTTCATCCCGAGGAGCCGCGCGGCGCGCGTGCGGTTGCCGCCCTCGCGGCGCAGCGCCTGGACGACCAGGTCGCGCTCGACCGCCTCGAAGTCCACGCCCTCGGCCGGGAGCACGAACGCCGCCTCGGTCGCGTCCGCGCGGAGGCGGGACAGCTCGAGCGCGCACCGCGTCGCGGCCTCGAGCTCACCGAGCTCGACCGGCTGGGCGAGGAAGTGCGTGACGCCCAGGGCGGCCGCCTCGGCCGCGCCGTCGACCTGGCCGAAGCTCGCGAGCACGATCAGCGGCGCGGCTGGCTCGAGGCCATGGAGACGCTCGGCGATCGCGACGGAGCCGGGCGGGAGCGCGGGATCGATCACCGCCACCGCGAAGCCGGGGCGCGCCTCGTCGAGGGTGGCCGCGCGCGCGACCTCGAAGCCGCTCGCGCGGAGCCGCGCGGTGATCGTCTCGCGCGCTGCCGCCTCTCCGAGCACGAGCGCGCGGAGCGCAGGTTGGTCGTCGGAGCGCACGTTCGCAGTGGGCGTCATCATTCAGCCTCACCCCCGAGCTACGCACCCGGCGCGGACCTCCAAGCTCGCGCGTGCGTTCGCGCAGCGCGCGCCAGGTCGAGGCGGTATCGACAAAGGAAGACAAGTGACCCCTCGCTCGAAGGGTCAGCCCAGCCCTTCAGTCGCGCTCGCGCTCGCGACGGAGCTCGGCGAGGAGCGCGGCGGCGCGGCTCCGCTCGTCCTGCCAGCGCTCGAGCAGATCGATCGCGATCTCGAGCCCGGGCGCGTTGACGCCGAAGCTGCTGCGCATGGTCCAGCACACGCGCACGCGCTCGACGGCGCGGACGTCGAAGCGGCCGTCGTCTCCGACCCGCACGATCTCGAGCGCCTCGAGCTCGGCGATGAAGCCCTCCTCCACGTCGAGGAGCTGCGCGAGCTCGACCCTGGCGATGCGCCGGCCGCTCATCGCGCCGCCTCCCGGTGGAGCTCCGCTCGCACGTCGTCTCTATAGAGCGCGGCGAGCTCGGCCGCGAGGCGCGCGCGCGTCTCCTCGTCGACGCCCTCGGGCATGCGCACCTCGATCTGCGCGAACAGGTCCCCCGGCTCGCCCTTGGCCGGGCGCACGCCCTTGCCCCGGAGGCGCAGCCGCCGCCCCGGCTGCGTGCCGGGAGGCACCTTGACCTTCACCGAGCCGTCGAGGGTCGGCACCTCGACCTGCGCGCCCGCCAGCGCCTCCGCGATCGTGAGCGGCAAGGTCAGCTCGAGGTCGAGCCCGTCGCGCCGGAACACGGGGTGCGGCGCGACCTCGATGCGCACGTAGAGATCGCCGGCCGACCCGCCCTCGCGCCCCGGTGTGCCCTTTCCGCCGAGCCGCAGGCGCTGCCCGTCGGCGACCCCGGCCGGGATCGTGAGCTGCACGCGGCTCGTCGTTCCGTCGGCCTGCGGCAGGTCGACCTGGGCCTTGGCGCCGAGGGCGGCGTCGCGGAAGCTCACCCGGAGCTGCGCCTCGACGTCGCGCCCCCGGCGCGGGCCGCGCGCCTGGCGCGAGAACATCTCGGCGATCAGGTCCTCGAGGTCGCCGTGGCCGGCCGCGCCGCCGGCGCCGCCGAACGGATCGAAGCCTGCCCCGCCGGGCGCGCCCCGGAACCCCGCCGCGGCCTCCGCGCGACGGCGCCACTGGCGGTACTCCTCGGCGCGCTCGGGGTCGTAGCCGATCTTCTCCGCGTCCGGCCCGAGCTCGTCGTAGAGCGCGCGCTTCTCGGCGTTGTTCAGGATCTCGTAGGCGGCCGTGATGTGCTTGAAGCGCTCTTCGGCCGCGGGGTCGTTCGGGTTCAGGTCGGGGTGATGCTTGCGCGCGAGCTTGCGGTAGGCCTTACGGATGGCGTCCGCGCTCGCGTCCTTGTCGACCCCGAGGATGGCGTAGAGGTCCTCGCTCATGATGGCTTTCTGTAAGGAGCGACGCGGGCTTGAGAACCCCCGCTCACGCGCTGGCCGCCGCGCGCATCGTGCAGACCGGGACCGGCGAGGTGCGGACCACCCGCTCCGCCACCGAGCCGAGCAGGAGGTGCATCGCGCCGCCGCGGCCGTGGGTCGTCATGACCACGAGCTGGTGCGCGCCGGCCTCGAGGGTCTTCACGACCGTCGCGTAGTCCACGCCCTCGAGGACCCGGCCGCTCACCTTCACCGGGGCGTCCCGATGCTCGGCGAGGAGCGCGTCCATGTCCTGTGCGCGCTGCGCGCGCAGGGTGGCGAGCACTTCGGCGTCGAGGAGCGGGCCAGTGTCGGCCACGAACGACAGCGGCAGCTGGAACACGTGCAGCAGCTCGACCTCCTCGGCCCCGAGGCGCTCGCCGAGCTCGAGCGCGAGGGCGATCGCCTGCTTCGAGACGTCCGAGAAGTCGACCGGGCACGCGATCCGGCGCACCGCCGCGAGCGGCTCCTCCCCGTCCTGGGGCGGCGGGATGGTGATCACGGGGATGGGCGACGTCCGCACCACGCGCTCGGCGACGCTGCCGAGGAGCATCCGCTTGAGCCCCGTCCGCCCGTGGGTCCCCATGACGATCAGCGTGGCGCCCTGCTCCTCGGCCACGCGGTTGATCTCGTCGTGCGGCAGGCCCTCGGCGAGGTGCTCGTGGAGCTTCACCTCGCCATGCCGCGCCGCGCGCTCGTCGAGCAGGCGCTGCGCCTCGCCGCTGAGGTGGGTGCGCACGTCGCCCCCGCCCGAGATGAGCGCGCCGTCGGGGTCGACGAAGATCGGGAGCTGGTAGACGTGCACCAGGTGGAGGTCGGCGCCGAGCCGATCCGCGAGGCGCATGGCCGCCTGCAGCGCGTGATCGGACGCCGGGGAGAAGTCGACGGGGCAGAGGATCAAGTCGCTCACAGGGTCCACCTAACCACCCGCGCGAGCTTCGCACGCGCCTCGCCTGATGTCTCTCACCGTCAGACCCGCGCCCCCGGGGACGGTGACGCCCCCACCGCACGAAGGGGCTCAGAACGCTACGGTGTAGCCAAGCGAGACGTTGACGATGAACGGCGTGTTGGCGATGCCGATGTTCGCCGCGTCGTGGATCTCGTCGAGCCCGGACTGAGGGTGGGTGTACGTGCGGCGGTTCTGCTCGAGGCTGGTCCAGAGGTTCGGCCAGTAGCGGACGCTGCTCACGATCACGAACCCGTGCAGCCACTCGTTGGTCTGCACGCCGAAGTCGCGGAACGGTCGGTACTGCGCGTACACGCCGAGGCCGAGCGTGAGGGTGGTGTACGAGAACAGGGCGGTGTCGTTGCCCTCCCGGTACACGTCGAACTGGTGGAGCTTCACCTCGAGGCGCGCGTCGAGCCACTCCAGGAAGCGGTACCCGACGCTGAGGCCGGTGCTGAACGGCAGGTGGAGGCGCAGGCCCTGGGTGGCCGCTGCCCCCACCACGGCGTCGCCGCGAACGTTGAGCAAGAAACCGTGCGAGTACCCCACCACGAGGCGGCCGTACATGAGGTCCAGCTCCACGTTCCCTCCCTGGAGCACGAGGGGCTGGATCAGCCCCGCGAGCAGGCTCACCCGGACGTCGGAGAACCCCTCCCACGGCGTGTCGAGCTCCGACGCCGCCGCTCGCTCGACGCCGGTCGCCTGGCCGGCCTCCGCCGTCTGGGCGGCCGCCACGGGGGCGAGGGCGCTCGCCGTCGCCACGAACGCGAGAAAACGCATGACCCTGAACATCGTCGGACCTCCTGTAGCGCCCAGGGTGTCATTGCGATTACGCGACTCAAGGCCTATGAACGCAACGCATGCCCGCAAGAACGCAAGGGCCTCGCAGGTATCGATGGGATGACCTCCAGGTCTTGCTGGCGCTCGCGCGCACCGGGACCTTGAGCGCGGCGGGCGCTCGGCTCGGGGTCGACCCATCCACCGTCAGCCGGCGCCTCGACGCGCTCGAAGAGGCGCTCGGGGTGCGCCTCTTCGCGCGGAGCTCCGACGGGTTCGCGCCGACCCCGGCGGGGACGCGGATGGTCACGCACGCGGAGCTCGTCGAGCAGGCCGCCCACGGGCTCGGGCGTGAGCTCGACAACCTCGAGACGGCGCCGGTGGGGGTGGTTCGGATCACGGCGCCGCCGGGCGTCGTGGAGTACTTCGTGGCGCCCGCCATGAAGGCGCTCCTCGCCCGCTACCCCGAGCTCCGGGTCGAGCTCGACGCGAGCGTCGCCTACGCCGACCTGACGCGCCGCGAGGCGGACATCGCGATCCGGACCTCGCGCCCGACGAGCGGGGATCTCGTCGCCAAGCGCCTCCATCGCTACCCCCTCGTCCCGCTTGGCCGCGGCGACTGGGTGCGGTCACTCCCGACGCTCCGAGCGCTCCACGACGTGCCGTGGATCGCGTGGAGCGCCGACCTCGCTCATCTGCCCGAAGCGAAGTGGGTCGACGCCCACGTCCCAGCCGAGCGCGTGGTGCTCCGATCGAGCTCGGCGGGGGCGCAGGTGACCGCCGCGACGGCCGGCGTCGGGCTCGCCCTACTACCGCAAACCTACCTGCGCCGATTCGACCTGGCGGAGCCGCGCTACCACCCCGCGCTCCGCCGTCGGCTCGCCGATCTACCCCACGGCGAGCTGTGGCTGGTCGGGCACCGCGCGCTTCAGAAGGTCCCACGCATCAAGGCGGTGTGGGACGACCTCGCGGACACGAAGCACGGCGCCTTCGCCCGGGCGCTGTGAGGCGCGTCCCCGCTCTGGCTCCCGAAAGGAGGAGCTGCCCACGGCAGCCGCCACGAGCCGCATGAGCCCGCTTCGACGGGCTCCGAACCGGGTCGCGCGTGTAGTCCGGCCGACGATCGCGGTCACCGGATCCCGTGGCGCTTGAGCTTGCGGTAGAAGGTCGCGCGGCTCATCGACGCCCGGGCGGCGGCCGCGGTCACGTTCCAGTCGGTCGCGGCGAGGGCCTCGAGCATGCGGGCCTTCTCCCGCGCGTCGCGCTCGCGGCGGCTGACCGGCGGGCGCGCGGTGGCGTCGCCCAGGGCGAGGTGCTCCACGTCGATCACGTCCGAGGCGGTGAGCACGGCGGCGCGGCGCAGGACGTTCTGGAGCTGGCGCACGTTGCCGGGCCAGGGCTCGGCGAGGAGTCGGCGCACCGCCGCGGCGGTGAGGCGGGCGGGCGGCCGGTCGAGCTCCTCGGAGGCGCGCGCCAGGATCTCGCGGCAGAGCGCGGGGAGATCCTCGAGCCGCTCGCGCAGCGGCGGAAGGCGCAGGGTGACGACCCCGACGCGGTAGTAGAGGTCCTCGCGGAAGCGCCCCGCCGCCACCTCGTCGGAGAGCTCGCGGTTGGTCGCGCACACGAGCCGGAAGTCGACCGCGCGCGACGCGCTCCCGCCGACCGGGCGGACGCGCCGCTCCTCGAGCGCACGCAGCAGCTTGGCTTGCATCGTCAAGGATGTCTCGCCGATCTCGTCGAGGAACAGGGTGCCGCCCTCGGCCGAGACCATCAGCCCCTCGTGATCCCGGTCCGCCCCGGTGAACGCGCCGCGCACGTGGCCGAAGAGCTCCGACTCGAGGAGCGCGTCGGGGAGGGCGGCGCAGTTGACGGTGACGAACGGGCCCTCGGCGCGCGGGCCCTCGTCGTGGGCCGCCCGCGCGATGAGCTCCTTGCCCGTCCCGCTCTCGCCCTGGACGAGCACGCTCAGCGGGGAGGCCACCACGCGGTCGAGCACGTGGAGCACGGGCTGCATCGCGGGAGCGTCGGCGATCATCGCCCCGTAGCGCCGACTCGGCCCGCGCCGCTGGGCCAGCTCGGTCTCGAGCCGCTCGATCTGGCTGGCCTGGTCCTCGCTGCGGCGGACGACCCGCGCGCGCTCGGCCTCGAGCTCGGCCGTCCGCGCCTCGAGCTGGCTCACGAGCCGCGCGTTGCGGAGCGCGATCCCGAGGTGGTCGGCGAACGCGCGCAAGAGGTCGCGATCGACCTCGCGGAAGCGGTCGCGCAGGAACCGGTTGTCGAGGTAGAGCGCGCCGGCCGCGCCCTCGGGGCTCGGGATCGGGGCGGCGATGACGGACCGCAGCTTCATCGCGTGGACCGAGGCGTGCTCGCGGAAGCGGTCGTCGGATCGCGCGTCTACCGTCACGACCAGCTCGCCCGTCTCCATGACGCGCTCGGCGATCGAGCGGCTGAACTTGAGGTGCGAGCGGCCGATCCGCTCGCGGTCGAGGTTGCGCGCGACCGGCACCTCGAGGCGGTCTCCGTCGCGCACGATCAAGAAGCCGCGCTCGGCGCCGGTCAGCTCGATCGCGGCGTCGAGGCCGCGGCGGAGCACCTCGCGCTCGTCCGTCGTGGAGACGAGGCCGCGATGCAGCGCGAGGAGGCGCTCGAGCTGCAGCTCGCGCGCGCCGGTCGCGGGGGCGGGACGGGCGGCCCGGGCCCGCGCGGGGTGAGCCCAGAACGCGTCGAGGAGGGCGGGGTCGAGGTCGGCCGCGCAGCGCTCCCAGCGCTCGCGCGCCTCGCGGCGGTGGCGCTCGGCGAGGCCCTCCATCGCGCGCGCCTCCCACGCGTCCGCGAGGCTCGCGTGCGCCGCGGCGGACAGGGCCCTCAGCCCGAGCGCGTCGGCGCGCGCGGCCGCGGACTCCAGCCGTCGTCCGGCCTCGCCGGCGTCGCCGTCCGCGAGCGCGCGCCGGCCGGCCGCGAGGTCGCGCCGCGGGAGCAGGTCCTCGGAGCGCGGCGCCTCGAGCGACTCGAGCACGCGCTTCGCCTCGTCGTGCCGGCCG
>JAUHXR010000017.1 GCA_030426845.1 Polyangia bacterium
GAGGTAGTCGACGAGCGCCTTGGCCGCGTCGGCGGCCGGCTTGGCGTCCTCGGCCGCGCGGGTCGCGTCGACCATCGCCACCACCACGTCCGGCAGGCTCTCGTCGAGGGCGCGGCGGGCCACCTCCACGACGTCGGGGCGCGCCGGGAGCTCGAGCCAGTCCAGGCGGCGTCCGTCCGCGTCGACGCGCACCCAGTCGCCGTCGCGCGCCGGGGGCGCGGCGCCGTCCGGGCCGAAGGCCACCGCGCTCAGCAGGCCGTTGGCGAGGGCCATGCGTCCGGCCGGCCGTGCCCCGACGACGACGACGCGGGGGGCGCGCCGGTCGTAGAGGAGCCGCCGCAGCGCGGTGAGGTCGCGCTTGACCGCGCCCACGAAGGGGAGGCGATCGAGGACCTTCATCCAGTCGTCGATCTCCGTCTGCTCGTTCCGCTGGGGACCCTGATGGCTCATCGCTGGATAGGATAACCGGGCCCCGGGCCCGCCGCTTCCAGGCCTTCACGCAACTTCATCGAACGCGCCCCGCCGCCGGCGGGGAGGTCTGCGCTACCCTCGCGGCCATGCGCGAGCTCTTCGACCCGGGCCTCCCCGAGCGCCTCAACATGGCCGACTACTACCTCGACGCGCGGGTGCGCGAGGGGCGCGGCGAGCGCGCCGCGGTGAAGGTCGGGGATCGCACGTGGACCTATGCCGAGGTCAAGGAGCTCGCCGACCGGTGCGCCAACGCGCTCCGGGCGCGCGGCGTCGACGCCGAGGACCGGGTGCTCTTCCTCCTGTTCGACGGCATCGACTTCGTCACCACGTTCTTCGGGACGCTCAAGGCGGGCGGCGTCTTCTGCATGGGCAACCCGCTGCTCTCGGAGGCGGACTTCGACTACCTCCTCGAGTACACCGGCGCGCGGGCGGTGGTCGCCGACGTCGGCACCCTCGACCGGCTCGCCCCCGCGCTCGCGCGCCACCCGCGCTGCCGCGTGCGCCTCGCGGCCGGGGAGGGCGCGCTCCCCGAGGGGTTCGAGCGCTTCGACGAGGTCCTCGCCGCCGCCTCGGCCGACCCCTACACCCACGACACCCACGGCGACGACGTGGCTGGCTGGCTCTTCACCAGCGGCACGACGGGCAAGCCCAAGGGGGCGGTCCACCTCCACCGGCACTTCCCGTTCAACACCGAGTGCTACGCGAAGCGCGTCCTCGCGCTGGACGAGGACGACGTCTTCGTGAGCGTCTCCCGCCTCTTCTTCGGCTACGCGACGGGCACGAACCTCATGTTCCCCTTCGCGGTGGGCGGCTGCGCCGTGCTGTTCCCGGACAAGCCGACGCCGGAGCTCCTGTTCGATCACATCGAGCGCCACCGCGTCACCGTGCTGACCAACGTGCCGGCCATGATCCGCAAGATGCTCGACGACGAGTCCGCGCCCACGAGGGACCTGAGCAGCCTCCGCATGTGCCTGAGCGCGGGCGAGGCGCTCCCCGCGTCGCTCTACGAGCGGTGGACCGCGCGCTGGCCGGTCGAGATCCTCGACGGCATCGGCTCGGCCGAGATGTTCCACATCTACATCACCAACTACCCGGGCGACGTGAAGCTCGGCTCGCTCGGCCGGCTCGTCCCTGGCTACGACGCGCGCGTCGTGGGGCCCGACGGCGACGACGTGCCCGACGGCGAGATCGGGCGGCTCTGGATCCGCGGGGCGAGCGCCGCCCTCTGTTACTGGCGCGACCAGCGCAAGTCCCACGACGTGTTCCGCGGCGAGTGGACGGTCAGCGCCGACCTGTTCCGGCGGGAGGGCGACTACTTCTATTACGCGGGTCGAGGGGACGACATGCTCAAGGTGCGCGGCATGTTCGTGAGCCCGCTCGAGATCGAGGACTGCCTCGCGACGCACCCGGCGGTGCGCGAGGCGGCGGTGATCGGCATCGACGACGGCGCCGGGCTCACCGTGCCCAAGGCCTTCGTCGCGCTCCGCGACGGGCACGCGCCGAGCGACGCGCTCGTCGAGGCGCTCCAGCAGCACGCCAAGACGAAGCTCGCGCGCTACAAGTTCCCGCACGAGGTGGCCTTCGTGGACGCCTTGCCGCGCAACGACCGGGGCAAGGTCGTCCGCCGCGCGCTGAGCGCGCCGTCCACGTAAGGGGACGTTCCGACGACCGGCGTCGGCCGGTGGGTTGCGGCGGCCGGGCGCGGGCCTATCTGAGCGGGGTCATGCCCGAGAAGACCACCGTACGCCACCTCATGAGCACCGACCTCGCGACGCTCCAGCCGGACGAGGACATCTCCTTCGCGACGGGCGCGATGCGCTTCCACCGCATCCGCCACCTCCCCGTCGTCGAGGACGCAAAGCTGATCGGTCTGGTGTCGCACCGCGACCTGCTGCGGGCCCAGGCGATCGTGGCCAGCCGGATGCGCGACGGAGCGAAGGCCGGCGCGACCGCCGTCCCCGCCCGGGAGTTCATGACGACCGAGACGCAGACGGTGCATCCCGACACCCCGGCGGACGAGGCAGCGGCGCTCCTCGTGCGGCACAAGATCGGGTGCCTCCCGGTCGTCGAGGACGGCGCCCTGGTGGGGATCGTGACCGAGGCCGACTTCCTCTCGTGGGCGGTCGGGATGCTCGCGAGCGCGAACGCGTTCTGATCCGACCGACCAACCGACAGCGCGCTGTAAGCTCGTCCCCGCGGGAAGGTCCTCCGTGGAGGGTCGTACCCCGATCCGGTGGAGGTCGCTCTCGCGGCCTGGAAAGGTGGATCGATGGATCTGGGCGCGCTGGGCGACCTGATGGGCGGAGCCGGGGCCGACGTGTCGGTCTCGGTGGAGATCGACGGGCTCGGCCAAGGGCCGGTGCAGGCCAAGTCGGTCCAGCTCGAGGAGCGGATCGGTGCGGTCACGGCCTGCGCGGTGACCGTGGGGGCGGCGGCGGTGGAGGACGTCCGCGACCTCTTCGGCAAGGACGCGGTCGTCCGCATCCAGCGGAGCGCGCTCGCGCCGCCGCGGGTGTTCCGGGGCCTCGTGCGCGGCGGGAGCGTGGTCGGCGATCCGATGGGCGGCACCTCGCTCCGCCTCGAGCTCGCCGCGGGGCTGTGGCTGCTCGGGCAGACCCGCGATTCGCGCGTCTACCAGGACGTCACCGTGCCCGAGCTAGTGCAGCAGGTCGTCAACGAGCTGCTGGGCGATCGGCGCTACGAGGTGCGCCTCGAGCTGGCCGAGGAGTACCCGCGGCACGAGTACCTCGTGCAGCACCGCGAGAGCCACCTCGCGTTCCTGACGCGCGTGATGGCGCAGGAGGGCATCTGGTACACGTTCGACCCCGACCCGGAGGACGACGAGGACTGCGACCACGAGATCCTCGTGCTGTCGGACGCGAACGGGAACCGGCCGACCTTCGACGACGGCGGCGAGGGGCGGCTGGCCGTGCACAGCGGCGGCGGGCCCCTGCCGCCGGAGTCGGCCGGCCCGCTCCGGGTGGGGCGCCGGCTCGGCCCGACCGACGCGGTGGTGTCCGGCTACGACTGGACCAACCCGGGGCTCGCGGTGCGCAGCCAGCAGCCGGGCGGCACGCGGCTTCCCGTCGAGGTCCACGACCACGTGGCCACGAGCCACCACGACTACGACGGGAGCCAGTACACCGCGCACACCGCGGAGCGGCAGGCGCGGTTCGGGCGCGAGCGCTTCGCGCTCAGCCGGACGAGCTGGACCCTGCAGACGACCGCCGTCAACCTGCGCGCCGGCGACCTGGTCGAGCTGACCGGCGAGGACGGGCGCTTCCTGGTGCTCCGCTCGACCGCGACGCTGGTCCGGGGGCGCTTCTCCAACGCGGTGACCGTGGCCCCGGAGGAGCTGCCCTACCGGCCGCCGCCGATGCCGAGGCCGCGGATGCAGGGGCCGGAGACGGCCACCGTGGTGGGCACCGGAGAGGTGCACACGGACTTGCATGGTCGCGTCAAGGTGCGCTTCCACTGGGACCGGCACTCCGAGAGCGACGACAAGGCGTCGGCGTGGATCCGCGTGGCCCAGCCGTGGGCGGGCGCGGGGCACGGCAGCGTGTTCGTCCCGCGCGTCGGCTCCGAGGTCGTCGTCGGCTTCCTCGGCGGCGACGCGGACCGCCCGGTGATCCTGGGCAGCCTCTACAACGGGCAGAACCGGCCGCCGGTAGACCTCCCGGGCAGCCAGCTCCGCGCGGGCTTCAAGACGAGCCAGCACGAGCTGTGGCTCGACGACGGAGGCGGGGTCGCGCTCTCGGCTGGCGGGGACATGTCGGAGTCCGTCTCGGGCGGCAAGAGCGTGAGCGTCGGTGGCGCCTCGAGCATGTCCTACGCGGGCGGCTGCTCCATGAGCTTCGCGGGCGGCTCGAGCCAGAGCTTCTCGGGCGGCGCGAGCACCACGATCGACGGCGGCGAGACCCGGACGGTGAGCGGCGGCTCGACCGTGTCGGTGAGCGGCCCGAGCGTGACCTCCTGCGAGGGCGACGTCGCGAGCGCGATCGTGGGGGCGGTCACGAGCAAGATCACCGGCTCGAAGGCGACCGAGGTCGTCGGCGACGTGACCCGCGAGGTGCAGGGCGCGGTGACCGAGCGGGTGAGCGGCGCGATCGAGCAGACCGCGGAGTCGCTGACCCAGACCGTGCGCGGGGCGCTGCAGGTCAGCGCCACCGGCGACGCCTCCATCTCGTCCACCAGCGCGTTCAGCGCGGTCGCGGCGGACGCGCGGGTGATCTCGCACGGCGCGCTGGCGCTGGTCGCCCAGGTGCTCGAGACGACCGCGGCCCAGACCGAGCGGTCCGTCACGCGGGACACCCTGATCGCACAGGCGGCGACGCAGATCGTCTCGACCCGAACGAGCGCGGTGACGACGGACCTGCTCGAGCGCGCCGTCGTGATCGAGCGGACCGAGACCTCGATGCGCGAGCTCAAGTCGAGCATCGAGCGCGTCGGGCAGGACATCCGTCAGAGCGACGTGTCCTGCGCGGTCTCCAACCTGCTGCTGATCGGCTGAGCGATGGGGCGGCGCCTCTTCATCGCGATGTTCGGCGGGCTCGACCCGCGCGTGTGGAAGGTCGGGGACCGCGACGGATTCAGGTACGACTACATGGACTCGGCGATCGGCGACGCGTACCACATCGCGGTGGAGGCCATGGGCGGCTACAGCCAGCACGTGCCCAACCACGAGTACCAGGTGACCCGCGAGGAGTACATCCGTCGGATGCGGTTCGCGGAGCCCGACTACGTCGAGAGGGGGTACCTCGACGATGAGATCGCGCTCGCCGAGGAGCGTCCCGACGAGCTGATCAGCCGCGTGGGGACCCTCCGCGCCGCGTACCCACCCGTCTCGAACAACTCGTTCATCTTCCCGGCACACGATCTCGATACCGCGATCGGCTACGTCGAGACGATCGCCCGCCCGGGCGACGTGATCGGCGAGCTGCTCCTCCTGGACCACGGCCTGATGGCGGGTGACCAGTTCACGAGCATGTCCTTCGGGAAGGACATGATCAGCGCCTTCTCCACCGGGCCGGACGGCGGCCACCACATCGACGAGTTCGCGCGGCTCCGACCGTTCGTGGACGAGCAGACGATCATCAGCCTGGCCGGCTGCTCGGTGGCCTCCAACGCGGAGGGCCGCCAGCTCCTGATCAACGTCGCGACGATCCTCGGCGTGAGGGCGCAGGGGTTCACCGAAGACCAGTTCGTGCATTACCCCGGCATCGAGGGGACCGTGGTGATCTGCGATCCGAGCGGGTGCCTCGAGAACCCCGGCAGCGAGACGACGCCGTTCGCGCAGACCGTCTACGGTCACCCGGTGGAGTACGGAAACGACGATCCGGGCTGGGAGTAGAGCTACTCGCCGGCCGGGGATCGGAGGTAGGGTGTAGCGATGCGGCGGCTCCCGGACCGGCTGGCGGAGATGACCTACGAGGAGGCGACCGCGGTGATCGCCGAGGGCGCGGTGGCGCTCCTGCCCGCGGGGGCGACCGAGGCCCACGGGCCGCACCTGCCCCTCAGCACGGACGTGGTGATCTCGGAGACGGGAGCGCGCCGTGCGGTCGCGAAGCTGCGCGCCGAGGGCCAGGCGGCGGTGGTGCTGCCGCCGCTCGCCTACGCGGTGACCGAGTTCGCGGCCGACTTCGGCGGGACGCTGTCGCTCCCGATCGAGACCGCCACCGCGCTCGCCCGCGACGTGATGCTCGCCGCCGCGCGCGCGGGCTTCCTCGGGGTGGTGGTCTGCAACGCGCACCTCGAGCCCGGCAACCTCGCCGCGCTCCGCGGCGCGGTGGACGCGGCGCGCGAGGCGGGGGTCAAGGCGACCTTCCCGGACGTGACGCGCAAGCCCCACGCGCTGCGGCTCGGCGACGAGTTCCGCTCGGGCGCGTGCCACGCCGGGAGCTACGAGACGAGCCTGGTGCTCGCCGCCGACCCGTTCCTCGTGCGCGAGGACGTAGCGGCGGGGCTGGAGCCGAACCCGAGCTCGCTCTCGGTCGCGATCCGCGAGGGCAAGCAGAGCTTCCTCGAGGCGGGCGGGCCGCGGGCCTACTTCGGCTACCCGGCCGACGCGACCGCGGGGGAGGGCGAGCGGCTCTACGCGGAGCTCGCGGACATCTTCGCCTCGGCCGCGCGCGCGCTGCTCGGGGAGATCCCCCCCGAGGCGCCGTAGGTTCGGGCATGGCTGAGGTCACCGACGCGGAGCTCGACGAGGTCGCCCGGCGCGTGCGCGCCCACAACCGGCGGAGCTCGTTCGCGAAGATGGCGGGGGTGGGGGTCGCGCTCGGCGCGGTGCTGATCGCGGCGCTGATCCGCATGGCGCTCCCGGCCGAGGTCGCGGACGCGATCGGCAACAAGCCGATGATCGGGCTCGCCATGGTCGGCCTGGCCGCCGGCGCCTTCGTCAACAACCGCCTCGAGCCCAAGGGCGACCCGCTCGAAGACGAGTGAGGCGGGAGGCGCACAGACCTCGCGCGCTCGAGCACGAGCGCACGCGGGCTTGCGCGAGACCCCAGCCCGGCCGGGGCCGGGCGTGGGGTTGGCCTCAGCCGAGGTCGGCGGTGAAGCGGGGCGAGCTCATGTAGCGCGCCACGTGGTGCGCCTCGTCGCCGAAGAGCGCGTTGAGCACGCGCATCCGCTTGAAGTAGAGGCTGATGTCGTGCTCGTCGGTCACGCCGACGCCGCCGTGGAGCTGGGTGCCCTGCGCGACCACGAAGAAGCCGCCGTTGGTGAGCTGCGCCTTGGCCGCGCTGACGGCCGAGCGCCGCACGTCGTCGTCGTCCTCGTCGACCCTCGCGTTGGCGAGGATCGAGGTGCCCTTGAGCAGCTCGACCTGCACGAACATGTCGACGGCGCGGTGCTGGAGCGCCTGGAACACCCCGATCGGCACGCCGAACTGCTTGCGCGTCTTGAGGTACTCCACCGTCATCCAGAGCACCGCGTTGGCGACGCCGAGGCCCTCGGCGCACGCCGCGGCCGCGCCCTTGTCGAGCACGAGGTCGAGGACCGGCGCGGCCGCGCCCTCCTCCCCCAGCAGCCGGCCCTCGGCGCCGTCGAGCCGCACGCGCGCCGCGCGGCCGCCGTCCATCGTCCGGACGCTCGTGACGTCGAGGCCCTTGGCGCCCTTGGCCACCGCGAAGAGCGAGAGGCCGCCCGGCGCCTGCGCGCTGACCACGAGGTGATCGGCCGCGTGCCCGTTCAGGACCCAGGTCTTCTCGCCGTGGAGCGCCCAGGCGTCGCCGGACTTCTCGGCGCGCGCCTCGACCGCGGCGGGATCGTAGCGCGAGCCCGCCTCGCTCCACGCGAGCGCGAGGCTCGTCTGGCCCTCACACATCGGCTCGAGCAGCTCCTTCTGCTGCGCGGGCGTGGCGCCGTGGACGACCGCCATCCCGCCGAGCACGACGCTCGCGACGAGCGGCTCGGGCACGAGCGTGCTGCCGAGCTGCTCGAGCACGAGCGACGTGTCGATCATCGTGCCGCCGAAGCCGCCGACCTCCTCGGGGAGCGGCAGTCCGAGCCAGCCCAGCTCGCCCATCTGTCGCCACACCGCCGGGTCGTAGCCCAGCTCGCTGTCGCGCAGCTTGCGCATGCGCTCCACCGGCGACTCCTTCTGCACGAAGGAGCGCGCGGTGTCGCGGATCATCTTCTGGTCCTCGGTGAGCTCGAAGTCCATGGGGCTACGCCTTCCCGATCTGCGGAAGCCCGAGGATGAGCTTCGCGATGATGTTCTTCTGGATCTCGTTGCTGCCGCCGTAGATGGTGGTCGCGCGGCTGTAGTTGAAGAACGAGGCGACCCACTGCTCGTCGGGGCTGACCACGCCGGGCTCGTTGAACCAGCTCAGCGCGTTCTCGCCCATCGCGTCCATCGCGAGCTCCATCGCCTGCTGCAGGATCTCGGAGCCTCGCAGCTTGAGGATGGAGCTCTCCGGGCCCGGCGCGTGGCCGAGCTGCGCGCTCGCGAGCGCCCGGAGGTTCGCCATTCGGTGCGCCTCGAGCTCGATCTCGAGCCGGGCGATGCGCGCGCGGAAGCTCGGGTCCTCGAGGAGCGGCCGGCCGCCGCGCTGCTGCTTGGCCGCGATGCGCTTGACGCGGTGGATCGCGCGGCCGCACTGGCCGACCGCCGCGATGAGCGTGCGCTCGTGCCCGAGGAGCGCCTTGGCCATCGTCCAGCCCTGGTTGATCTTGCCGACGATGTTCTCCTTCGGGACCTTCACGTTGTCGAAAAAGGTGTCGGCGAAGGCGGGCGTGTGGCCGCTCGTGAGCATCGGCTTGGCCTCGACCCCGGGCGACTTCATGTCGATGAGGAGGAAGCTGATCCCGGCCTGCTTCTTCACCGTGGGGTCGGTGCGGACGAGGCAGAAGATCCAGTCGGCGTACTGGGCGTAGGTCGTCCAGGTCTTCTGCCCGTTGACGAGGAAGTGGTCGCCCTTGTCCTCGGCGGTCGTGCGGAGCGAGGCGAGGTCGGAGCCGGCGTCGGGCTCGGAGTAGCCCTGACACCAGACCTCCTCGCCGCTGAGGATCTTCGGCAGGTAGCGCGCCTTCTGCGCGTCGGTGCCGAACTGCATCAGGAGCGGGCCGACCATCGAGAGGCCGAACGGGCTGAGCTGCGGCGTGCCGAGCTTCTCGAGCTCCTCGGTGAAGATGAAGCGGCGCGCGGCGTCCCACCCGGGCCCGCCGTGCTCCTCGGGCCAGTGCGGCGCGACCCAGCCCTTGGGGGCGAGGATGCGGTGCCACTCCATGGACTCGTCCATCGAGAAGTTGGCGTCGACCGCGGCTTTGGCCGCCATCTCGGGCGGCATCGCCGACGCGATCCAGGTGCGGACCTCCTCGCGGAAGGCCTCGTGCTCGGGGGAGAACGAAAGATCCATGGCCGCGGGCTTAGCACGCGGGCCGCCACCCCCGCGACCCGGGACCTCCGCGAAATCGCCACATCCTGGCGAAGCTCCCGCCCGAGGCGCCGCGCACCTTGGAGCCATGGCCAAGCCCGCCCTCCGCGCCCTCACCGCGCTCGTCGTCGCGAGCCTCCTCTGGGTGCCCAATGTCCACCGGCTGTTCGACGACCGCGCGGGCCCGGAGGGGCGCGCCGAGACGCGGGACGCGCTCCTCGAGGCCCAGCTCGCGCTGCTCGAGGACCCGGCGCTGCGAGACGCTCGGCTCGCGCGGATGCGTGGGGCGAACGCGGAGTGGGACTTCATGGGGCGCACCTTCCTCGTGCTCGCCCTGGTCAACCACGCGCTCGCCCGCCCCGAGGCGCGAGCCCGGGTGCTCCCGGCGGTGGACGAGGTGCTCGAGGAGACGCTGCGGCTCGAGCGCGAGCGCGGCCAGGCCCACTTCCTCATGGCCTACGCCGGCGCGCGCCCGTTCCTCGACCCGAGCGGTCGCAGCGTCTTCGTGGACGGCGAGATCGCGCTCATGCTCGCGGCGCGCCAGCACCTCGCGCGCGACCCGCGCTGGGACGCGCCGCTCGCCGAGCGCGTCGCGCAGATCGAGGCGCAGCTCCAGCGAGGCCCGGTGCTGAGCGCGGAGAGCTACCCCGACGAGTGCTGGACGTTCTGCAACACGGTAGCCCTCGCCGCGATCCGGGTGAGCGACTCGGTCACCGGCGACGACCACGCGGGGCTCCTGCACGGCTGGGTGGAGACCGCGCAGCAGCGCCTGATCGACCCATCGACCGGCCTGCTCGTCTCGAGCTACCGCCTCGACGGCACGCCGCTCGACGGCCCGGAGGGCTCGAGCATCTTCCTCGCGGCCCACATGCTGACCCTCGTGGATCCCGCGTTCGGGCGGGCGCAGTACCAGCTCGCGCGTGAGCACCTCGGGGCGTCGGTCGCTGGGTTCGGCTGGGCGCGCGAGTGGCCCGCCGGCTGGCAGGGCCCGGCGGACATCGACTCGGGGCCGGTGGTCCCGCTCGTCGACGCGAGCGCAGGCGCGAGCGGCATGGCGATCCTCGGCGCGGCGGCGTTCGAGGACGAGGCGTGGACGCGGGCCCTCCACGCCTCGCTCGCGCTCGCCGCCTTCCCGGTGGAGGAGGGCGGGGTCATCCGCTACGCGGCGAGCAATCAGGTGGGCGACGCGGTCCTGCTCTACGCGCTCACCGAGGGGCCGCTCTTCGACGCGGTGGGGCCCGCTCCCAGCCGGTCGGTCGCGATGCGCGTGGAGGTGCGGTGATGAAGACGGAAGCGACGATGCTCGCGGCGGCGGGGGCGCTCCTCGCCCTCTACGGAGCGCTCGAAGCGCTCGGGCTGCGCGACTGGGTGAGCGTGCTCAGCGGCACGCCGGCGCCGGGCGTGCCGATCGAGCAGGCGATGGCGGGCGGGGCGCTCTACGTGCTCGCCTACTTCGGAGCGGTGCTCGGCGCGCCGATCCTCACCCTCGCGGCCGCCGTCGGCGCGGTCGGCGGGTGGCTGCTCCGGCGCGCGCGGTCGGCGGTCTCGCCGCTCTCGGCGCCGGCGCGTCAGCCAGGCCGCGCGTCGCGCCACGGCTCGGGCGCGTAGGCGGCCTCGTCGAGCCCGTCGAGCGGGCCGCCCGCGGGGTGGACCAGGTCGGCGTCGAAGCGCTCCGCGAAGTGGGCCTCGAGCCGATCCTCGACCTCCTGCATCGTGGGCGGCTCGGCGAGCTCGCGCTCCAAGCTGGTCACGTCCTTGCCCACGAGGCCGCAAGGGACGATGACGCCGAAGTGCGAGAGATCGGTGCGCACGTTGAGCGCGAAGCCGTGCATCGTGATCCAGCGGCTGATGCGCACCCCGATCGCGCCGATCTTGCGGTCGCCGATCCAGGTGCCGTTCATCCCGGCGACCCGGCCCGCCTCGACGCCGTAGTCCGCGCAGACGCGGATCATCAGCTCCTCGAGGTCGGTGACGTAGCGGCGGACGTCCTGGCGGTCGGGCGACAGATCGACGATCGGGTAGCCGACGAGCTGACCGGGCCCGTGGTAGGTGACGTCGCCGCCCCGCCCCACCTCGTGGACGTCGAAGCCGCGCGCCGCGAGGGCGTCGCGCGAGAGCAGGAGGTTGCCGTCGTCCCGCGCGCTGCGGCCGAGGGTCACGGTCGGCGGGTGCTCGAGCAGCAGCAGGGTGTCGGGGACGGCGCCGCGCGTGCGCGCGCGCTGGAGCCGGTGCTGCAGCTCGAGGGCGTCGCCGTAGGCGATCGACCCGAGGCGATGGACGTGGACCGTGCGCCGCATGGCGAGGATCTAGAGCGCCCGGCCCCTCGGAACCACCACAAAGCTCGCGCGGCCGCGCGCGGGAACGGGCGACATCGCGGCGCGGGTTGCTACCTTGGGGCGTGCGGGAGATCGCCCTCGCGCTCGGGATCGCGGCGCTGCTCGGCGGGTTCGCCGTGGCCCTGACCGCGCCGCCCGAGCTGGTGATGATCGCGGGGCGCAACGTGATGCTCCTCGGGGGCGTCGTCGGGACGCCGATCGAGGTCGTCTACTTCGGCCTGCTCGCGTGGACGCTCTCGCGGCGCTCGGCGCTCCCGCGTGGCTGGTACTGGCGCACCTTCGATCACCACTGGCTCCTCGTGGGGCGTGAGCGCTGGGTGGTCCTCCCGTGGTTCTACGCGGGGGCCTTCGCGTTCGTGGTGTGCGTCCTCGGGATCGTCGCCTCCGCGCTCGGCCTCGTCGGGACCCTCGCCCGGCTGTGAGGCGCGGCGCCCCGCGGTCGTCGCGCCGCGTCGTCGCCTCGTCGATCTCCGCGTCATCGCCTCGTCGATCTCCTCGTCGATCGCCTCGTCGATCTCCTCGGAACCTCCCCGCCTCGCCACGGTCTGACGCGGCGGGAGGACATCGATGAAGAAGATCCTGATCGGCGCCGCCGCCGCGACGCTGGGGCTCGCCCTCGGCGCGCCCGCGCCCTCGCGCGCCTGCTTGCACGTGATCGAGCTGTCGAAGGACGACGCGGTGGCCGCGGTCGCCCGGGCGGAGCGCCTGCTGAACGTCGGCCGCCCCGCCGACGCCTACCGCGCCGCGCGCACCGGGAGGCGTCGCCTCGAGCGCCACGTCCGCGAGGTCGGACGAGACGCGTCGGCCCAGGCCGCGATCGCGCGGGCCCGCACCATCACCGCGGTCGCGGTGGTCCGGCTCGACGGACGCACGCCCGTCTCGTATCGGGTCGCGCGCCGCCACGTGGTGCGCGGGCGCGAGCAGCGGAGCCTGAGCTGGGCGCGCGAGCAGCTCCGCGCCCTCGCGGCCGAGCGCCCCGGGGACCTCCGCGCGCAGGTCCGCTACGCGGAGGCCCTCGCGCGGTTCGACGCCCACCGCGACGAGGCCCGCGCGATCCTCGCGCCCCTCGCGGAGCGTGACCTGATGCCAGACGCGCACGGCTACGCGGCCCTCGCGCGGATCAGCGAGACCGGCAGCCCCGAGCACGCGCGCGCGGTCGAGCGCTGCCGCCGCATGGCCGCCGACGCGGCGCCGATGGTTTGTCCGCCGTCCGTCTCGTCGTCCGTGTCGCCCGCCGCGTGACGCGCGCCGCGTCGCTCGCCTCGGCGCTGGCGATGATCCTCGCCGCGTGCACCGACCCGCCCGCCTCCGCGTCGGGGGCCGCGCCCGCGGTCGCGACGCCGGAGCCCGAGGCGCCCGACGCGGCCCGAGGCGCGGCGCGCATCGTGGCCCTCGAGTGCAGCCGGTGCCACGAGACGCCCGGGGTCGCGCCGCCGGCCCAGGAGCGGCAATGCGTCGGCTGCCACCGGGCGATCCTCGACGGCGACTTCGAGGCGCCGGCGGCCGACCTGCGCCGCTGGCGACGCAGCCTCGTCAGCCTCAACCACGCGCCGTCTCTCGTCGGCCTCGAGGGTCACCTGCGCTCCGCGTGGATCGCGTCGTTCCTGCAGGCGCCGCACGACGTCCGGCCGGGCTTGCCCGCGACCATGCCGCGGCTGCCGCTGTCCGAGCGTGACGCGTGGGACGTCGCGGCGGCGCTCGCGGGCCCGCCGGAGGCCACCCCGCCGTCGCCGGCCCCGGACATGGTGTCGGTGACCGCCGGCCTGGAGCTCCTCGACGCGCGCGGCTGCTACGGCTGCCACGCGTTCGGCGACCGCGCCGCCGCGCCGCCGGTGTCGTCCGCCGCCCAGGCGCTCGCTCCGGATCTGCGGCACACCCGCGCGCGCATGACGCGGCGAGCGCTCCTCGCCTGGCTTGCCGACCCCGAGGCTCGTCGGCCGGGCACCTCGATGCCGCGCCCCGAGCTGTCGGCGGCGGAGCGCGCCGCGGTCGCCGACGCGATCCTCGGGGCTCGGTTGGAGGCGCCGCCGGACGCCGCGCCCCTCGCGCGTCTCCCGCTGCTCGAGCGCCCGGTGCGCTTCGCCGAGGTGTCGGAACGGGTGCTGTCGCGGACCTGCTGGCACTGCCACGCCGACCCCGACTTCGCGCAGGGCGACGGCGGCGCGGGCAACACCGGCGGCTTCGGCTACCCGCCCCGCGGGGTGAGCCTGATGGACTACCCGTCGGTGAGCTCGGGCTACCTCGACGCGGACGGTGAGCGCCGCTCGCTGTTCGCCGAGGAGGACGGGACGCCGCACCTCGTGCGCGTGCTGATGGCGCGCCACGCCGAGGTGCGCGGCGCCCCGGTTCCGGGACTCACCGGCATGCCGCTCGGCCTGCCGCCGGTCCCGCTCGAGGACATCCAGCTCGTCGAGACCTGGATCGCCCAGGGACGCCCGAACTGACCCGTCGCCCGCGCCGAGCCGGATCGCGTTGCGCGATCGGGGTCGGGGGGCCAAAGCCCGTCCGTGCGTCGCGCGCCCGAGTCCGCTCCGCTCGAGGGTCGCGACCTCGAGGGCTACCTCGGGGAGGTGCGCGGGCTGGTGCTCGAGGAGATCGACCGGATCATCCCGCGGGGCACGCGCTACGAGGAGGAGCTCTACGCGCCGATGCGGGAGTACCCCTTCCGCTACGCGAAGGGGATGCGGCCCGCGCTCGCGGTGGCGGTGTGCCGCGCGCTCGGCGGCCGGCTCGAGGCGATCCTCCCGTCCGCCGCCGTGCTCGAGCTCTATCACAACGCGTTCCTCGTCCACGACGACGTCGAGGACGGCTCGTGGAGCCGCCGCGGGCAGCCCACGCTCCACACGCAGATCGGCGCGCCGGCCGCGATCAACGTCGGCGACGCGATGCTCGCGCTCTGCCTCGGGCCGCTCCTCGACAACACCCGGCTCGTGGGCCTCGGCCCGGCGCTGCGGGTCCTCGCGAGCATCGCCGACATGGCGCGCGAGACCGCCGAGGGGCAGGCGCTCGAGCTCAGCTGGATCCGCCACGCGACCTACGACCTGCGCGACGCGGACTACCTGCGGATGGTCCACCAGAAGACCACCTGGTACACGTTCCTGACGCCCATCCGCATCGGCTCGGTGCTCGGCGGCGCGCCGCCGGAGCTCGAGCGGCGCCTGCGGCGATGGGGCACGCTCCTCGGCGCCGCGTTCCAGATCCAGGACGACGTCCTCAACCTGGAGGCGGAAGAGGGCGCCTACGGCAAGGAGATCGACGGCGACCTCTGGGAGGGCAAGCACACCCTCATCCTCGTCCACGCGCTGCGCGGCGCGAGCGAGGCGGAGCGCGCGCGGGCCCGCTCGATCCTGGCCAAGCCGCGGCCGCCGCGGGCCGAGGACGCGACCGACGCCACGAAGCGCCCCGAGGAGGTGGCCGAGCTGCGGGCCCTCATCGACGCGCGGGGGAGCGTGGACTACGCGCGGCGCGCGGCGCGGCGTCGGGTCGAGGCGGCGGCGCGCACCCTCGAGCGGGCGTTCGAGGACCTGGGCGCTTCCGTGCACCGGGACTTCCTGGCAGGATTGACGACCTACGTGCTGGGGCGGGGCCGGTAGATGGCAATTGAAGATGACATCCGAGATCTGCTCAGGGGGCCGCTCGCGCTCTCCGAGCTCGCGCGACGCGCGCTCGGCGAGCCGCCCGAGGAGCAGAGCGGCAACGCGGAGCGGGAGGCGCGCCACGCGTTCGAGGGGACGGCGGTGAGCGCGCTCGCCGACGCGCTCGAGGCCCGTCACCGGGCCGAGGAGACGCGCGAGCGCCTCGAGTCGACGCTCAAGGACCGGGCGGAGGACGGCTTCCGCGAGGGCGACCACTCGATCGCCTACGACTACGCAGCGTTCGGGATGCACACGGTCAAGACCTTCCTCGAGCTGAACGCGCGCGCGAACCGCAAGGTGATCGAGGCGCTGCGGCGCTCGGCCGAGGTCCGCGGGCAGCGGGAGGATCGGCGCGAGCCGCGCGAGCAGCCGCTGGCGCCGATCCGCCTCGAGCTCGCGGCGCAGCCGCTCGCGGAGAAGCCCGACGGCGACTACGGGAAGCTGGCGCATCGGGTCGGTGAGTTCGAGCTCGTCAATCGACGCGGGGGTCGGCTGGGCGTCGAGTTCCTCGACCAGCCGATGACGCTGACGCGGGTGGACGACGCCACGCAGACCCTCCCGGTGCCGCTCAAGTTCCTGCCGCGCTACGTGGACCTCGAGCCCGGCGCGAGCGCGCGCATCTTCGTCGAGCTGCCAGCGGAGGAGTCGAACAAGATCGCGCGCGACCCGGGCGACGTCTGGCACGGGACGGTGCCGACCCGCATCACCCACGGCCGGCACGCGCCGCTCACCGTCCTCTTCCTCGCCCGGACCCCGCGGCCGCCGCTGAGCGCGGGAGGCGGGTTGAGCGGCACGCTGACGCTCTACACGCTCGACCGTCAGGAGGTCCGGGTGTTCGACGTGACCGACGGCGTGGTCGAGGCGGGGGTCTTCGGCGAGCGAGGCACGTTCGTCGCGCGTCTCCAGCCGAGCGCGGGCGGTGAGCCGATCTTCATGCTCGTGTCGCTGACCGGCGAGCCGCCACTCTCCGACGAGCAGGACGTTCGCCAGGTGTCGGGCGACGAGTAGCGGCGTGACCCAGCGCGTCGAGATCCACGACGGGCCCGAGGAGCGTGAGCTCGAGGACGCGCTGCGCGCGCTTCAGCGCGCGATCCTCGAGCACCCCATCGCGGCCCAGGCGCTGTTCTACGCGCTCGTCAAAGAGGGGCGCGCGTACGCGGAGACGGAGGAGGGCGCCGAGTGGCGCGAGCGCCTCGCGGGCTCCGAGCTGGTCGTGCGCGCGCGCGTTCTCTGGGACGCGCTCACGGTGCGGGCGCTCGAGGACGACCCGGAGACCGTGCTCCCGACCGCGATCCTCGAGGCGATGGTCAAGGCCGCGTCGTCGCCCAGCATGGAGGCGACCCTCGAGGACCTCTTCATCGACGGGATGCTCGGGGGGCAGTCGTGACGGCGGACTCCACGCTCCAGCGGCGGCCGACCGACTTCGCGCACCGCAACCTCCTCCTGCAGGCGCTGCTCGGGCTGCGCGCGTGGAGCGGCCGCCTCGACCAGCTCCTCGAGGCGCACGCGCCCGCCGGCCGCGTGGGGGAGGCGGCGCCGTCGGACGAGACGCTGACCTACGCGATCCTCGGCGCGATCGCGTTCCGGTCCCGCCTCGGGTCGCACCTCGCGGCCGTCGCGCGGGAGGCGGAGGAGCGCGCCTCGAGCGAGCCAGCGCCGGACCCCGAGCCGCCGCCGCGAGGGCTCCTGCGGTGAGCGCGGCGCCCATCCCGGGCTGGCTCGATCAGGCGATCCAGCGGACGGACTGGTTCCGTCGGCCGCCGTCCCGGGTCGGCGGCCCGGCGGGCTTCAAGGAGTGGCAGCACTTCTGCGTCTACGGGCGCGACTTCGATCTGCTCCTCAACGTGAGCGAGGTCGACCCGGTCGCGAGCGACGGGCCGCCGGTGGTCCGGCTCACCACCCTCGCGCGCTACGACCGCTGGTTCGGCGACGTCGAGACCATCCCCGCGGACGAGGTCGACATCCGCGCGGGCCGGGTCGACGCGCGCCTCGGGGAGTCGACGCTCCGCTACGCCGACGGCGCCTACCGCCTCGACGTGCGGTGCCGGTCGGTCCCGGTCCGCGCCCAGCTCGAGCTGCGGCCGGTGTCGATGCCCGCGCCGATCTACAACGTCACGACGGGCGACGGGCCGCCGATTCACTGGGTGGTGATCCCCCGGCTCGTGGCGCACGGCGAGGTCACGATCGACGGCGTTCGCCACGTGCTCGACGGCACGCCCGCGTACCACGACCACAACTGGGGGCACTTCCGGTGGGGGCGCGACTTCGCCTGGGAGTGGGGGTTCGGCCTGCCGCAGGAGGCGTCGAACCCGTGGAGCTTCGTCTTCGCGCGGCTCAGCGATCGGGCCCTCAACCGGACGCGGATGCAGACGCTGTTCCTCTGGCGCGGCCGCCGGGTGCACCGCGCGTTCCGCGACGCGAACATCCGCATCCGGCACCACGGCTTGCTCCGCGCCGACCGGGTCCTCAAGGTGCCGCCGGTGATGGGGCTGATCGCGCGCGGGACGGCGACCGACGTGCCGGCGCGCATGACGATCGAGGCGTGGAGCCACGACACGCGGCTCGAGGCCGAGTTCACCCCGGTCGACGTCGCCCAGGTCGTGCTCCCGAACGACGACGACTTCGGCGTCACGATCATCAACGAGGTCGCGGGCGAGCTCGCGGTCGAGGCCGACGTGGCCGGCGACCGCGTGGAGCTCCGCTGCCCCACCATCTTCGAGTTCCTCGGTGCCTGACCGCTTCCGCCCCCACCTCGCGCGCGCGCTCGACACGCTCCAGGCCGAGGTGCCGTCGCTCGCGTCGCGGCTGGGGCGCGCGGTGGGCGAGCGGGTCATCGAGATCGAGGTCGACGGCGCGCCGTTCTGGGTCGCGGTCGAGGCGGGGCGGGTGCGCGTGCGTGACGACGGCGCCGGGTGCGTGGCGTGGGGCCGCGCGTCGGGCGAGACGATCGACGGCCTGCTCGCGGGGCGGGCGTCGATCGAGGACGCGGTGATGGACGGATCGGTCGAGCTCCGAGGGGGGCTCGACGACCTGGTGGCGCTCGACGAGGCGCTGCGGGTCTTCATCCAGTGCGCGGTGCGCGCCCCGGGGATCTTGCCGATCCTCGCGAGCTGGCGCGCGCGGCGGGGAGGGGAGTCATGAGGAAGCACGGGCTGAAGGTCTGCGTGGTCGGCGCCGGGATCGCCGGGCTGACGGCGGCGCACGAGCTGGCCGAGCGAGGCTTCGCGGTCTCGGTCGTCGACAAGAAGCGGGACCCCCGCTTCCCGGGCCGCCCGGTCCTCGGCGGGGTCGCGGCCTCGCAGTTCCGGCGCGCGCACCCGCCGCTGGCGGACGGGCGGTTCGACGAGTCCGACGTGCCGTTCAAGACGCTGCGCGCGCGCGGGCCGCTGTCGTTCAACGACTTCCGCTACGACGACGCCATCGAGGAGAGCCACCTCGGCGGCGAGCCGTTCTACGCGTTCGACTGGCCGGTCTTCGTCTACACGGGCGAGCAGGAGTGGACCGCGCCCGCGGCCACGTCGAGCGGCGACCCGGAGGCGCACCGCGAGGCCGTCGCCTCGGCCGCTTGGGCGGCCGCGGTGAGCGGTGACCCGCTGCCCGCGGGCCCGTCCGCCGAGCAGCTCGCGCTCGCGGAGGCCTCGCGCGAGGGCCGCGACCGGATGGCCCTCGAGCTCGCGCGGACGGTCGAGGGGTCCGAGACGGAGGAGGCGTTCTACGTCGTCGTCACCTACAAGGGCGCGAAGGAGTACGACCTCGCCGCGGCCCGCGCGCAGCACGAGGCGTTCAGGCTGGCGTCCGCGCTCGGGCACGCGGAGGCGGAGGTCGTCGCGCGCTACACCCCGCCGGGTCCCGACAGCACCTTCGCTCACGGGCCGGACGGCAACGACAACGTCGGCCCCTCGTCGCTCGTGTGCTCGATGCGGCTGCCGACGGACAACGGGCGCAACCACTTCATCCTCGCGGCCGTCGTCCGGCTGAACACGACCTCGCCCGCGTACCAGATCGGCTGCAACTACCTCCAGATCCGCCTCGCGCAGCAGCTGCTGCCGGGCGAACACGGCTACCGCTTCTTCCCGTCGTTCTACCGGAACCTCTTCGACACGATGGATCGCATCCCGCTGATCGAGCTCGTGCCGAAAGACCCTTTCCGATTCCACACCGAGGTCGCGCTCCAGCAGCACCTGCCGCCCGAGGAGCGCTCGCGGGTGAGCCGCACCGCGGCCCGCGCGACCCGCACGACGGTGCGCGACAACCTCGCCTCGGTGCAGCTCCACGCGGTCGCGACCCAGGACGGAACGCCGCCCGCGGTCCTGCCGCGCTCGAGCTCGATGTCGGCCACCCTCTTGATGAAGGTGTTCGACTCGATGCAGCGGGAGAACATGGACCTGCCGGCGCGCGACCTGGTGCGCAGCCAGCTCCGCCTGCTGAAGTTCATGACGAGCTGTCAGCGCCGCCGCGAGGACCTCGCGGACCTGAGCTTCCTCGACTACGTGACGGAGGAGGACACCAGCGCGGCCTTCCGGGACGCGATCCGGAAGTGGCCGCAGGCGCTCGCGGGGCTGCGCGCCGGCGAGGCCAACGCGCGGACCTACGCGGCGGTGATGGTCCAGCTCACCCTCGACGAGATGCGCCTCGAGAGCTTTCGCGACGGCACGCTCACGGGCCCGACCACCCTCGCGTGGTTCGACCACTGGCACGACTACCTGGTGGGCTTCCACGAGGTCGACTTCCGCGTGGGCGAGCTCGCCGCGGTCGACCTCACCGACGACGGCCTCGCGGTGCGCTGGGTGCCGGCGCACGGCGGTCAGGGCGACGATCCGGTGCCCCTGACGCCGCCCGGCGGCGGCGAGTACGACTACTTCGTGTTCGCGGTCGACCTCGCCGCGTGGTTCAGCGTGGGGGGCAACTGGCGCGACGAGGCGCGACGGACGCTCCGATCCGAGAGCCCGCTCGACTTCGTCACCACCCTCGCGGCCGGCTACGCGCAGGAGGACGGCGCTGCGTCGGAGCAAGCGTACTTGCAGGGGCTCGCGCAGGGCTCGGCGCCGACGCCGGGGTGGGTCGATGCGCTGAAGGCCCACGCGCAGGAGACCGTCGCGCCGGCGGCCGGGCAGGGCGCGTCGCCCGAGGACCAGCTCGCGGTGGCGGCCAACCACGTCGAGACGCGGCTCGGCCTCGGTCAGGGCGAGCCGGTGGAGCTGCCGTTCCGCCAGTACGCCGGCATCCAGTTCTTCCTCGCGCGCGACTACCACTTCTTCCGCGGGCACATGTACTACCCGAACTCGCGCTGGGCGCTCTCGAGCGTCTCGCAGATGCAGTTCCGGCAGACCGCGCCCGAGCGCACGACCACGTACGGTGGCGTGCTCAGCGTGATCCTCGGCGCCTGGGACGTCCCCGGGATGGTGGTGGAGAAGCCGGCGTGGCTCTGCACTCCGGACGAGATCGCGCGCGAGGTGTGGGCGCAGATCAAGGCGGGGCTCGAGGGCGCGGCGGTGCTCCCCGAGGACCCCCTCTACTTCCACATCGACGAGAACATCGAGCTCGCGATGGACGGTCAGCCCCCGCACGGGGTGCGCCGCAACGCGACGCCGTTCCTCGTCAACGACGCGCGCCTCTCCGGCAAGTGGCCCGAGCAGGCGGGGAACTACGCCGTCCACTGGCGCCGCGCGGTGTTCTGCGGGACCTGGCTCGACACCTTCACCCGCATCGTCACGATGGAGTCGGCGAACGAGTCGGCGCGCCACGCGGTGAACGCGCTGCTCGAGAACGTGCGCTCGACCAAGCAGCGCGTCGCGGTGGGTCACGACTGCGCGACCTTCGACCTCGAGCTCGACGAGCTCGCGGACCTCGCGCCGCTGCGCGCGCTCGATCAGGAGCTGCACACCCGCGGGCTGCCGCACTTCATGGAGATCCTGAAGGTCGAGGACGCGATCCTGCCGATGTACGCCCACGCGCGCGACCACACCGGCCCGAAGGACAGCGACACCGTGCTCGAGGCCCTCCAGAAGTACGTGCGCACCCAGGGCGAGCTCGGCTCGGTCCTCGGCGCCTACCTCCTGAGCGTGCTCGGGGGCTGAGCGCTACCGGTAGCTCAGCTCATCAGCGGCTCATCAGCGGCTGAGCGGGTCGAGGAGCCCGAGGAGGCCGTCCTCGTCCGCGACCCTCGCCGGCGCGGCGGCGGCCTCGCCGCGGGCGCGCGCGCACGCCCAGGCGAAGAGGCGCATGTCGGCGTCCTCGAAGCGCCGCTCGGCGCGGGCGTAGCGGCGCTCGGCCTCTGCCTCGTGGCCGGCGAGGCGCGCCCGCGCGGCGCGGCTGCGCTCGGCCCACGCGCTCGCGGGCGCGAGGCCGGTCTTGTCGACTTCGCCGATCGCCTCGCGAAGGCGCGCGTCGATCGGAGCGAGCCCCCGCTCCTTGCCGAGCCCGAGGAGCAGGCGCGCGAGCAGGTCGTAGGTGACCGCGCGCGGCACGCGCACGGCGATCGCCTGGTTGCGACGCAGGCGGGGGAGGGCGCGCTCGAGCGCCTCGACGCCCTCGGCGTAGCGCCCGAGGTAGAGGTGCGTGCGCGCCTCGTGGGTCGCGGCGGAGTACTCGAAGACCCCGGCGTCGCTCGGCACGAGATCCCAGACGCGGCGCGCGAGGCGCTCGGCGCCGTCCGCGTCCCCGCGCACGAAGTAGCGCACGCCGGTGTCGCCCGCGTCGAGGAGCACGTGGGCGTTGCGCTCGCCGCGGTCGACCGCCGCCTGGAGCGCGATCTCCACCCGATCGCCCAGCGTGTCGAAGTCGCCCATGAAGGCGCGCGCCGAGCAGCCGAAGGAGTCGGCGACGAGGAGGCGCATCGTGTCCCACGGCGCCTCCCGGCGCAGGATCGCGCCGGCCGCCTCGTTCGCGTTCGCCGCGCGCGCCCACTGGCCGAGCTGCCACGCGACCGTCCCGTGCACCTGGTGTGGGGTGAGCGCCGCGGGCAGGCCGTGCTCGCGCGCGAGGCGCTCGATCCGCTCGAGCAGGCGCAGCGCGCGGCGCTCCCACATCCCGCCCAGCCCCGCCTGGAAGGGGGCCTCGGAGATGATCGCGTGCGCCTGGTGCTGTGCGTCGCCCTCGCGCATCGCGCGCGCGTAGAAGCGCCCCATCAGCGCGAAGCCGGTGTGCATCCGCGACACGGTCAGCCGTGCCCCCGCGAGCTGGAGCAGGGCGAGCTCCGCGGCCCGCTCCGGCGCGACCGGCCGCGGCTCGCGCGGCTTGCGTGCGTGGGCGGTCAGGCGGTGCCACATGCCGCTCGCGATCGCGATCGAGGCCTTCTTCGGGAACCGCATCCGCCGCTCGCGGAACAGGGCCTCGAAGAGCGCCTCGCCCTCGTCGACCCGCCCCGCCGCCACGAGCGCGCTGGCCGCCTCACGCCGGAGCGACTCGACCTCGGTCGCGGGCCGGCCGAGCGCGCGCGCCTCCCGGGCCGCGCCACGGAACGAGTCCCCCGCGCTCGACGCCCGACCGGCCGCGGTCCAGGCCGCGGCCTCGCGGCGACGGAGCGCGAGCCGCCGCGCGGGATCCTCGCACCAGCCGATCGCGCGGCCGAGGAACGTGGCCTCCCGGACGAACGCGAGCTCGGACGAGGCGCGCTCCGCCGCGAGCGCCGCGACCTCCGCCGCCTCGGCGAAGCGCTCCGCCCCCGCGAGGTGATGCATCCGCCGGGGATGATCGAGCGGGGCCAGCTCCTCGATCGCGCTCGCCATGCGGGCGTGGAGCTCGCGCCGCTCGTCGCCACGCAGCTCTTCGACGACGCCCTCGCGCAGCAGCTCGTGGTAGAGCCCGACCTGCGCCTCGCCCGGCAAGAAGCGGAGGAGGCCGAGCGCCTCCAGCTCGCGGAGCGCGACCAGCCCCTCGGCGCCGAAGCGCGCCGCCTCGAGCGCCACCGCGCGCGGGACGGGTTCGGGGTCGAGCGCGAGCAGGCGCAGGAGATCCCGCGCCGGCGCGGCGAGCCCGCCGACCCGGGCCCCGAGCAGCGCGTCGAACGACGACGGCACCTGGCCGGTGCGGGTCGTGTACGCCCAGCTCTCGACCGCGAACGGCAGGCCGCCGGCCTTGTCGCTGACCGCCCGCGCCGCGTCCGGGTCGAGGCCCGGCGCCAGGAGGGTCGCGAGCGCGCGCGCCTCGGTGTCCGCGAGCGGTCCGAGGTCGACCACCTCCCGCTGATCCCAGAGCGGCTCACCGGCGAGGGCGTCGAGGAACGGGCCGGGCTCCGCCTCACGCCGCTGGGCCAGCACGACCAGCGCGCGGGGGCGCTCGCGGAGCAGCTCGAGGAGCAGCTCCGCGCTCTCGGCGTCGCCCCACTGCGCGTCGTCGAGGACGAGGAGGAGCTGCGTGTCGGCGGCGAGCGCGTCCACGATCGCGCGCAAGGTGTCGACGAGGACGCGCCGGTGTTCGGTCGGCACCTGGGTCTCGATGTCGGACTGCTCGCGCTGCCGCGTCGCCGCCTGCCAGCGCTCGGCGAGCTCCCGGTAGCGCGGCTCGCGCGCGGCGCGGCTCGTCACGACGAGGTCGAGGTCGTTGAGGACGGGATCGAGGGCGCGGTAGGGGATGTGCTCGGTGTGGTGGCACTTGCCCGCGAGGACGACGAGCTCGCGGCTCCGCGGTAGCGTCCCGAGGAAGCGCTCCAGCAGCCGCGACTTGCCGATCCCGGGATCGCCGACGAGCGACACGATCCGCGTGGTGTCGCTCGCGAGGGTCTGCTCGAAGAGCGCCCGCAGCGTCGCGAGCTCGCGCGCGCGCCCGACGAAGGCGTGGCCGGGGCGGCTCCTCCGGGTCGAGGCGCGGGCCTGCTTCGCGACCGCGGCGAGGCCCGCGCGCTCGGCCGGCTCGGCGCGCAGCAGCGCGAGGACCACGTCGCGGAGCCACTCGGGGGTGCGGGAGCCGAGCGCGCGATCGATCTCGGCCGGCTCGGGCGCCAGGCCGAGGGACGCGCGAGGCGGCGCGCCGGACGCCGCCTCGAGGAGGACCGCGCCGAGGCCGTACCAGTCGGAGGCCGGCGTGGCGCTCCCGAAGAGCGCCTCGGGCGCGAGGTAGGCGAGCGTCCCCGCGGTGCGCTCGTCGAGCTGGAGCCGGCGGCGCGTGTCGGCGAGGCCGAAGTCCAGGACCTTCGCGGTGCCGTCCGGCCGCACCATGATGTTCGTCGGCTTGATGTCGCGGTGGACCGTCCCGGTGCGGTGGATCGCGTCGATCGCCTCGGCCACCTGCACGACGAGCGAGCGCATCCCCTCGTCGTCGCCCCGCGCCTGGATGGCGGCGAAGGCCTCCGGGAAGTGCGCGCCCTCGATGAGCTCCATCGTGAACCACGTCCGGCCGCTCTCGTCGCCGAACAGCTCGTGGAGGCCCACCACGTTCGGGTGGCGCACGTCGCGCAGTAGGCGGAACTCGTGGCGGAGGTGGCGGTGCTCCTCGCTCGAGAGAGACGGAAGAGTCTTGAGCGCGACCCGCCGCCCCAGCTCACCGTCCGCCGCGTCGTAGACGACCCCCATCGCGCCGCGCCCCAGCTCACCCTGGATCTCGAAGCGATCCCCGAAGTCCGGGCGGGGCGCGGAGGACGCCTTCACATGGGCCTCTCGGGGTCGAAGCGGTTCAGGGTGTCGGCGCCGAGCACGGTCGCCGCGGGGGTCAGGGCCGCGTCGACCCGGTGCCGGACGCTCATCGGGATCCAGTCGGCGAGCGCGATGCGCGGCATCACGGTCGAGAGCTGGTTGACCCAGGTCGGGCGCGCGACGCGGCGGCGCCCGTAGGACGCGAGCGCCTCGCGGAGCGCGACGCGCCGGCCAGTCGGGGTCGGACGGACCTTCGGCCGGGAGAGCGCGTCGGAGAGCACGGCGGCGTCCTCGAGCGCCATCGCGACCGACTGCCCGAGGATGAGCGTGACCCCGTGGGCCGCGTCGCCGAGGAGGCCGACCCCGCCGCGGGTGCAGCGCGGAGGCAGGATCACGTCCTCGAGCGGCCAGCCGGTCAGCTGCGCGTTGGCGAGCTCGAGGGTGGGATCGAGCGCCCACACGCTGCCGCGCACCGCCGCCGCGAGGGGATCCGGGAAGCGGTCGAGCACGCCAAAGAGGTCAGCGAGCGACCGCGTCGGTCCCCGCATCGCCGCGATCCAGAACAGGCCCTCGTCGGTGGCGACCGCGTCGATCCAGCAGGCGTCGTCGAGGAAGCCGACGACCCGGGTGGACCCGGCGGGGACGTCGCCCCACCACCGCGCGCGAGCCGGGCCGTGGGCCGGGCGGCTCGCCTCGAGGAAGCCGAGGAAGAGGGTCTGCCCGAGGTCGCGGACGGGGGCGTCGTCGAAGAGCTGGGCCCGCACCGGGTCGCGTTTGCCGCCCGCGCCGAGGAGCAGGTCGCAGGTCAGCTCCACCTCGGGGACCTTCGCGTCGCGCTTGCGCGCCCAGACCCGGACCCGCTCGCCGTCGTCGAAGAAGCGATCGAAGAGGCCGGGGTAGTCGCCTGCGTGCGGGGTCGGCCAGACGCCGCCCCGAGGGGGTGCCGGCGTGGCCGTCGTGTCGAGGTCCGCGAGGGTGGCCTTCACCGCGTCGCGCACCGCGGTCAGCGGCATCTGGCGCGTCTGGCCCGGCAGGTCGTCGGTGCTCACGCGCCACAGCAGCGCGTCGGCGCTCGAGCGGTGCTCGAAGCTGAGGATGGCCACGCCCGCCTGCTCGAGCCCCGTCACCCCGAGCGCGCGGAGCGCGTCGAAGCCGTTGCCCCAGATCGTGACGTGGTGGTGCCCGCCCATCGCGCCGCCGCCGAGGACCGCCGGGTCGATGGTGGAGACCGCCATGCCCTGCTTGAGGAGCGCGAGGCGCGCCGCGAGGCCGGCGATCCCGCCGCCCACGACCACCGCCTCGAGCCCGCTCACGGGCCCCGCGTGACTGACCTCGATCGGCATCGGCACCTCCCCCGCGCGGCAAGAGTACCGCAGGTCGGCGCGCGCGCCGCGCGGACCTCCCGCGTCGGCGGGGGCCCGCGCCCTGAGCGCGCCAGAAAGGGGCCGCTACCGGTTGATGACGTGCACGGCCTCGCCGAGGGCGTGCTTGAAGCTCTCCATCACCGCCTCGCCGAGCGTCGGGTGCGGGTGAACCGTGAGGTGCACGTCCTCCGCGAAGGCGCACATCTCGATCGCGAGCGTCGCCTCGCTGATCAGGTCGCTCGCCTCCGGCCCGACGATGCCGACGCCCAGCACCTCGTGGGTCTTCGCGTCGACGATCGTCTTGATGAAGCCGTCCGTGTGCCGCACGGCCATCGCGCGCCCGCTCACGCTGAACGGGAACTTGCCGACCTTGATCTCGCGGCCGGCCTCCTTCGCCTGCTCCTCGCTGAGGCCGACGGTGGCGATCTCCGGCTCGGTGAAGATGGCGGACGGCATCGCGCGCCAGTCGACGGCGGCCTTGTGGCCCCCGACGATCTCCGCGACGATCTCGCCCTCCTTCGTGGCCTTGTGCGCGAGGTAGGGCGGGCCGTTCACGTCGCCGATCGCGTAGATGCCCTTCACGTTGGTCTCGAGCTGATCGTCGACCGTGATGTGGCCGCGCTGGTCGGTCTTCACGCCGACGTCCTCGAGGCCGAGGCCCTTGCTGTTGGGCTTGAAGCCGATCGCCATCAGGACCTTGTCGGCCTCGATGTCGAAGGTCTTGCCGTCCTTGCTCGCGACGGTGACCGTCGCCTTCTTGCCGGACTTGGTGATCTTCTCGACCTTGTGCTCCACGTGCACCTGGCCGCCGCTCTTCTTGAACGCCTTCTCGACGACGCGGACGAGGTCGCGGTCGACGCCGTTGAGGATGCCCGGGAGCAGCTCGACGACGATCACCTGCATGCCGAGCTTCTGGTAGACCATCCCGAGCTCCATGCCGATGACGCCGCCGCCGACGACGACCATGGTGCCCTTGGCCTCGCGCAGGCTCACCGCCTCGCGCGCGCTGATGATCGTCTCGCCGTCGAGCTCCATCCCCGGGATCTGGATGACCTGAGCCCCGGTCGCGATGATGATCCCCTTGGTGGCCTTGACGGTCTCCTTGCTGCCGTCGGCCTTGGTGATCTCGACCGTATCCTTCGCGACGAGCTTCGCGGAGCCCATCATCGTGTCGGACTTGTTGGCCTTGATCAGGCTCTGCACGCCGCCGGTGAGCTTCTGGACGATGCCGTCCTTCCAGTCCTGCAGCTTGCCCACGTCGATCGACACGTCGCCGACCGAGATGCCCATGGTCGAGACCTTCGCGAGGTCCTGGTAGGTGTTCGCGGCCGCGATCAGCGCCTTCGAGGGGATGCAGCCCCAGTTCAGGCACACGCCGCCGTAGTACTCGCGCTCGACGACCAGCGTCTTGACGCCGAGCTGGCCGAGGCGGATGCCCGCGGGGTAGCCGCCGGGGCCGGCGCCGATGACCACTGCCTCGTAGGTCTTGTCTGCCATGTGGATGTGTCTCCCGAGAGCTCGCCCCGTCCGTCGGGTCGGCCCTCTGCTCTCTTAGTGACCGGAGGGTGCGTGCGGGAGCGCCCGCAGCTCGTCGCGCTGCTCGCGCAGGTGCCACGGGGGCTGGACGAACACGTCGTCGAACATCACCTCGCGCGACGGAGGGCCGAGGTCCTCGACCTCGTCGATCGCCGCGCTGATCTCCGCCTCGAGGCTCGCCACGATCTCGGCGCGGCGCGCGTCGTCGAGGAGCTCGGCCTTGCGCAGGTAGCGCTCGAAGCGGTCGATCGGATCCTTCTTCGCCCACTCGGCGACCTCGTCCGCGCTGCGGTAGCGCGTCGGGTCGTCGCTCGAGCTGTGCGGGCCCATGCGGTAGGTCACCGACTCGATGAAGGTCGGGCCGCCGCCGGCGCGCGCCCGGTCAGCCGCCTCCTTGATGGCGCCGTAGACCGCGAGGACGTCGTTGCCGTCGACGCGCACGCCAGGCATGCCGTAGGCCTTGGCCTTGACCGCGATGGTCGCCGACGCGGTCTGCTTGGCGGTCGGCACGCTGATCGACCAGTGGTTGTTCTGGCAGATGAGCACGCAAGGCACCTTCCACTTCGCGGCGAAGGTCATCGCGGCGTGGAAGTCGGGCTGGCTCGTCGCGCCGTCGCCCATGAAGCCGACCGCGATCGCGCGCTCGCCGCGCCGCTTCATCGCCCAGGCCGCGCCGACCGCCTGCGGGATCTGCGGGCCGATGCAGCTCGACCACGCGACCTGGTTCGTCGCGCGACCCGACATGTGGCTCGGCATCTGCCGGCCCTTGAGGACGTCGCGCTCGTTGCCATAGGCCTGCGCGAGCCAGGTGCCGAGCGGGAAGCCGCGGCAGATCATGATCGCGGACTCACGGAGCGCGGGGAAGATCCAGTCGCTCGGCTCGGTCGCGAAGGCGGTCGCGATCGGCGTCGCCTCCTGGCCCGTGATCGTCCCGAAGAAGCCGACCTTGCCCTGGCGCTGCTTGCCGAGCATCCGCTCGTCGATGCGGCGGATCTTGAGCAGCTCCCGGAGCATGCCGAGGAGCACGTCGTCCGCGAGGAAAGGGTCGGTGTCCGGCTGGGCGCTGCCGTCGTCGCGCAGGACGCGGCGCAGGCCGAGGGTGGGATCGTCGTCGCTCACGGCCGGCGCATCCTATCCCACCGACCGAGGGGGTCAACCGCCGTCCGGGGGCGCGAGCGGGGCGTGCCGCTACTCGATCACCGGCTCGCAGGCGCCCGCCACGTCGATCGCGAAGACGCGCGGCGCGGCCATCCGATCGGTGGTCGCGAGGCGCAGCTCGACCTGCAGGTAGCGACCCGGCGGCACGGGCCCGGGGGCCATCGTGAAGTCGACCGGGTTGGCGTCGAACGGTCCGATCCACGGCTGGGCTGCGAGGTCGGTGATCACGTCCGCGCTGCGGGCGAACACGGAGACCGAGGTGCCGGCCGGGATCTCGGCGCGGTAGCTCGCGCCGGTCCACGTCTGGGTCCCCGTCGCGCAGCCCTCGACCACGAAGTTGTAGCGCCCGCGCGGCTCGGCGAAGACGTTGAGCCCGAACCCGACGAAGTCGCTGTAGGTGTAGGGGCTGCGGCCCGTCGGGTGCTCGCTCCACGTGCCGGTCGCGGGGTCGAGGCGGCCGGCGAGGTCGTTGCCGCGGCAGATGGCCCAGATGGAGCCGTCGAAGCTCACGCCCACCCCGACCGGCTGCTGCCCGCTCGGCATGGTGTGCGTCGCGACGAGGGAGAGGTCGCTGAGGCGGTACTGGAGCACGCGGTTGTCGTTGCCCGAGCCGCCGAAGGCGTCACCGGTGTGGCTGCTCGCGACCCAGAGCGACTGCTCGTCCGCGGCCACGCCGCGCGAGGTCCCGGTGAACGCGCCGGCGCCCACGTCGATCGGCGTCCACGTGTCCGTGCCGGGGCTGTAGCGCCAGACCGACGGGTCGCACTGGTTGGCCATGTAGACCTCGCCCGTCGCGTCGACCGTCACGCCGTACGGGGTCGCGCAGCTCGCGTCGCCGGGCAGCGGCGCGACCGTCTGGAAGGTCATCGCCGTCGCGTCGATGTAGCCGAGCACGTCACGGCGCCCGCCGCCGCGGTGGACGGCCCAGATGCGGTCGCTGCCGTCCGCGACCAGGCCGTAGGTCGCGTAGCCGTCGATGTCCATGCACGCCCGGATCATCCCGGTCGCGGGGTCGAGGCGGCACGCGCGCTGGGCGTGGAACTGGCCCACCCAGATGTCGCCGACCAGGCCGTCGGGCGGGGCCAGGCCGATCGCGAGCCCGCGCGGCGTGCCGCCGGGGCCCTCGATGCTCGACGTCCAGAGGATGCACTCGTCGTCGGGGCCGACGTACTCGGGGCCCGTCGGGTCGATGACGCCGTCGCCGTTGAGGTCACGGCTCGTGTCGATCATCCCGTTCATGTTGCGATCGACGCAGTCGCGCTCGCGGTTCGCGTACTTCGTGATCGAGCCCCACTCGAGGTAGTCGCCGCCGCCGCGCTGGATGTGCGCGCGGTTGGCCACGTAGGCGTCGAAGTTCTGGTCGACCGCGGTGCGCGAGGGGTGGTTGTGGGTCCCGGGGCGCACGTCGCCGCCGCCCACCACCGCCGTGCCGACCGAGGGGTAGCGCGCGAGCTCCTGGCCGGTGCGCGAGTCGAGCTTGCTCACCGTCGCCTCGCCGTCGTTGGCCACCCAGATCGAGAAGGCCATCACCGAGTCGCGGCCGAGGGTCAGCGCGCCGTCGCCGTCGACGATCACGCCCTCGGAGTTCTCGCCGTCCGGCATCCAGCCGCCGGGCCCGGGGATCGCCTCGGCCGAGCAGCCGGGCGCGCAGTCGGAGCAGAGGGGATGGACGCCCTCGTCGGTCATCCCATCGCAGTCGTTGTCCACGCCGTCGCAGATGTCCGCCCCGCCGCGCGCCCGGTCGGTGTCATCGCAGTCATCGGCCGCGCACCGGCCGTCGCCGTCCTCGTCGACGCATCCCTCGCGGGGGCCGGCGTCGTCCTGGTCCTGGCAGCGCCCGTCCACGCAGAGCTGGGCGGCCTCGCAGTCGTCGTCGCTGGTGCAGGGCTCGCCGGAAGGGCCGGAGCAGTCGCAGCCGGGCGCGAGGGCCGCGACGGCGAGGGCGAAGAGGGTCGATCGAAGCAACGTCATGGGGGTGAGGTCAGCCTGCGCGCGGCGCGCGCGGGGGTCAACCTCGTCGCGCGTCACGTCACGCGCGTGACCCAAGGGGCCCGGGGCGGCGCGGGTCTGTGCCTCGCGCCCGTCGGGCGCCGGGTCGACGGGAGAGAGCGGCGGGGTCGAGAAGCGGGCGAGGTCGCCGTATGCTGGAGGCGCAGTGAGGGGACGGATCGCGGTGATTGGCCTGTTGGCGGGCCTGCTGGGGAGCTGCGGCGGCCTGACCGGTCGCGCGTCGCCCCCCGCCTGGGCCGCGACCTTGCCCGAAGGCATGGCGGTGGAGGGCGACCTCACCGTGCGCCCCGAGGAGCGCGAGCACCCTGCGCTCGAGCTACGCTTCCCGTGGGCCAACGCGCGGTCCTCCCTCGGCTGGGGCGGCGTACACCTCTGGGCCCGGCCCGCGGTGGACCACGTCTCGGTGAGCGCGATCGTCGACGCCCCGGCCGCGGCCTCGCGCTGGGCCGCGTGCGACGAGGCGATCCTCCGGATCGACGGGCGCGAGGTCCGGGTGCCCGCCCGCTACGTCGGCCGCCCGATGAGCGACGGCCAGGGGCACTACGACGCGGTCCAGCTCGACCTCGACGTCCTCCAGCTCCGCAAGATCGCGCTCGGCCGTGAGCTCTCCGGCCACATCTGCGGCGACCCGTTCGCGCTCGCGCCGGGGCAGCGCGATACGCTGGGGCGGTTCGTCCGCTGGTTCGACGCGATCGCGGTCCCGGAGCAGCACGGCGACGCGCCCTACTTCCGAGAGGTCGGGCCGGACCTGCGCGCGCTGCCGACCGAGCACGACGGCGACGATGAGCTGATCGCCGGCTGACGGGGTGCTACACCGGCCCGTCATGGGTCGCCCACCGCGCTGGCTCCTCGCGGCGCCCCTCGCGGTGACACTCGCCGCGACGGGGTGCACGGAGGAGGCGTCCGACGAGACGCCGGCGGGCACGGTGCGCCTGTTCCTCGACGCGATGGAGCGCAGCGAGCGCGAGCCGGCGGCCCTTCGAGAGGCCTACGGCCTGCTCGCGCTGCCCGCGCGTCGCGCGCTCACCGAGCGGGCCCGCCTCGCCGGCTCCCTCGGCGGCCGCGACCTGCAGCCGTGGGAGATGCTCGTGCGCGGGCGGGCCCGACGCAGCTTCGCGGTCGGAGAGGGCACGCGCGGGATGCGCGAGGAGATCGACGGCGCGAGCGCGACGGTCCAGGTCCGCGAGCCGAGCGGCACACGGTCGGCCGACGTCCAGCTCGTGCGCGAGGATGGCCGCTGGCGCATCGTCCTGGACCTCCCGCCGGTCCGCGCCCCCGCCCAGCCGGCGGAGTGAGCCCCGCTACGCCGAGACGAGCACCGTGACGTTGATCTCCGGCGGCGCGCCGACCCGCGACGGCGGGCCCGCGGTGCCGAAGCCGCGGTTCACGTAGAGGCGCGAGCCGTGCTCCTCGTAGAGGCCGTGCACGTACGGCAGGACGAAGTCCGCGGGGCGCACCCCGAGGTTGACCTGGCCGCCGTGGGTGTGGCCGCTGAGCTGCAAGGCGACTTGACCACGCGCGTCCTCGAAGAACGAGGGGTTGTGGCAGAGCAGGACGCGCGGGAGGTCGCGCGGCACGGTCGCGAGCGCGGCCTCGAGGTCGGGGCCGCCCCCGTAGCCGTTGCGCCGCGCCCAGACGTCGTCGACGCCGAGGAGCGCGAGCCCGCCCTGGAGGACGGCGCCGTCGTTGCGCAGCACGCGGGCCCCCGCCTGCCGGCAGACCCCGAGCACCTGATCGACGCCCGCGTAGTAGTCGTGGTTGCCCGGGATCATCGCCACCCCGTCGCGCGCGCCCAGCTCGTCGAAGGCGCGGACGAGGCGGCCGAGCCACGGCGCGTAGGCCGCGTCGTGGTCGAGGAGGTCCCCGGTCATCACGATCAGGTCGGGCCGCGCGCGCCGGACGAGGTCGACCGCGGCGCGGAGCTCCGGGTCACCGACGAAGCTGCCGAAGTGGATGTCGCTGATCTGGGCGATGCGGTAGCCGTCGAGCGCGGGGCGCAGGCCGGGGATGGGGACGGGGATCTCGTTCAGCTCGTAGTCGTGGCGGCCGAAGACCGCGCCGTAGAGCGAGCTGCCGAAGCCGACGCTGAGGGCGACCCCGGTGGCGGACCGGCGCAGCAGAGCGCGGCGACCCAGGGCCGGGCTCGCCTCGTCGGTCGGGGCGTCTGCTCCCTCAGCGGGTTCGGACACCGCGTCTTCGGGTTCCGCGCGCTGGGATACCGGGCGCTGGGACACCGCGGGCTGGGACACCGCGGGCTGGGACACCGCGGGCTGGGACACCGCGCGATCGGGCGAGCCCGGATCGGGCGATCCCCGGTCGCTCCGCTCGTCCGGGGCCGGCTCGGACGCTTCGTCCTCGAAGGCGTCGCCCTCGAAGGTGTCGTCCTCGAAGGCGTCGTCCCCGCCGGGCGCTCCGACCACGCCGAGCCGCGGGGCGCGCCGGGCGCGGCGGCCGAGGAAGGCGACGAGGTCGACGACCCCCACGAGCACGGTCGAGATGAAGATGCCGATCACCCCGGTCGCGCCGAGGCCGCCGAGCCACCGCGTCGCCGTCGGCCCGATCTCGGCGCCGAAGGACCGCGCGACGAGCATCGCGACCGCCGAGCCGATCAGGCCGGCGAGCAGCCCGCGCCGGGCGGCGGGGGAGAGGTTCAGCGTGCTCGAGGTCCGCCGGTGCACGTAGGTGATCGTGCCCACCAGGACGGCCACGAGGACGACCAGGAAGAGGGCGATGCGGAGCTCACGCGGCACGAGCCTCACTCTGGGGATCGGGGCGCGGCGCCGCAACGGGGCCGCGGCGAGCCGTACAGAACTTCACACGATCGGGCGCCAGACGCGCGTGAGCCGCGCATGCCGAGAGCAGGCGCGGCTCACCCGGACCCGATCGGACGGTCAGGCGCGCTCGAACAGGCCGGCCGCGCCCATGCCGCCGCCGATGCACATCGTGACGATGGCGCGCTTGCCGCCGCGGCGCTTGAGCTCGTGGAGCGCGGTCGCGGTCAGCTTGGCGCCGGTGCAGCCGAGCGGATGCCCGAGCGCGATCGCGCCGCCGTGCACGTTGAGCTTCTCGTCCGGGATCTTCAGCATCCGCTGGCAGTAGACCGCCTGGCTCGCGAACGCCTCGTTCATCTCGATGAGGTCGATGTCGTCGATCGAGAGCCCGGTCTTGGCCAGCAGCTTGGTGACCGCGGGGTAGGGCCCGATGCCCATGATCTCCGGGTCGACGCCCACCGTGACGAAGCTCTTGATCGTGGCGAGCCAGTCCAGGCCGAGCTCCTCGGCCTTCGCGCGGCTCATCACCAGCGACGCGGCCGCGCCGTCGGAGAGCGGCGACGCGTTGCCCGCGGTGACCGAGCCCTTGGCGGAGAACGCCGGGCGCAGCGACGCGAGGCCCTCCGCCGTGGTGTCCGGCCGGGGGAGCTCGTCCACCGTGAACGGCGACTCGACCCGCTCGTCGCCACGGTAGGACACCGAGGTGACGGGCACGATCTCGTCCTTGAACGCGCCGCTGTCGAGCGCGGCCTTGGCCTTGGCCTGGCTCGCGAGGGCGAACGCGTCCTGGTCCTCGCGGCTGATCTCGAAGCGCGTAGCGACGTTCTCGGCCGTGATCCCCATCGGGGTGTAGACCGAGGCCGCGCGCTCCATCGCGAGGGGCGACGCGCTCAGCTTGTTGCCCGTCATCGGCACCATCGTCATCGACTCGACGCCGCCGGCCACCGCGACGTCGTGCGAGCCGAGGAGGATGTGGCCGGCCGCGTTGGCGATCGCCTGCAGGCCGCTCGAGCAGAAGCGGTTGATGGTGAACGCGCTCGTCTCCTCCGGCAGGCCGCCGAGGAGCCCGGCGACGCGGGCGATGTTGAGGCCCTGCTCGCCCTCGGGCATCGCGCAGCCGAGGACCACGTCCTCGACCAGCTCGGGCGCCACCTTGGGGTTGCGGGCCATGAGCCCTCGGATGACCTCGCCGGCGAGGTCGTCGGGGCGGGTGTGCCGGAGGCTCCCCTTGTGGGCGCGGCCCACGGCGGAGCGAACGGAATCGATGATGACGACTTCGGTCATGGTTGGCTCCTCGGGGATCAGTTCCTGAGCGGCTTGTTGTTCATGAGCATGTGCTGCATGCGCTCGATCGACTTGGCCTCGCCGCAGAGCGACAGGAACTGCTCCTTCTCGATCGCGAGCATGTGCTCCTCGGTGACGGGGCCGGCCGCGCCGCCCTTGCCGCCGCAGAGGACGATCGCGAGGCGCTTGGCGATCAGCCCGTCGTGCGGGGTCGCGTAGCCGCCCGCCACGAGGGTGTCGACCATCATCTCGAGGGTCGCGATGCCGCTCTCGCCCGGCAGGACGTGGGCCCGCGGCGCCGGGGCGTGGTAGCCGCTGCGCGCCATCCCGATGGCCTTCTGCTTGGCCTCGTGGAGCTGCCGCGCGCGGTCGAACGACACGCCGTCGCTCCAGCGGAGGTAGCCCTTGTGCTGGGCCTCCACCGCGCTGGTGGCGACGCTCGCCATGGCGATGTTCTTGAAGACCTGCGTGACGATGTCGTAGGTGTTGACCGTCGCGCCCTCGGGGTAGCCCTCCAGCGCGCGCCACAGCAGGTTGAGGTTGCCGCCGCCGCCGGGGATGAGGCCGACGCCGACCTCGACGAGGCCCGCGTAGGTCTCCGCCGCCGCCTGGGCCGCGTCGCAGCCGAGGACGAGCTCGAGCCCGCCGCCGAGGGTCATCCCGAACGGCGCGGACACCACCGGGACGGTGGCGTACTTGAGCCGCTGGCAGGCGCCCTGGAACCGATCGACCAGGCGGCCGATGTCGTCCCACTGCTTGTTCATCGCCGCCATCACGACGGAGGCGAGGTTCGCCCCGACGCCGAAGTTGGCGCCCTGGTTGAAGATGACCATCGACTCGAAGTCGGCCTCCGCGCGCGCCACCGCGTCCCAGAGGATGTCGACCGAGCCGACGTCGATCGTGTTGTACGGCGTCGTGAGGGTGACGCCGAGGACGCCGTCGCCGAGGTCGTAGGCCTTGCCGCCCGCGCCCTTGGTCTCGAGGACCGGTGCGCTCTTCTCCGCGAGCACCGTCCAGGTGACGTTGCGGGGATCGGCGGGGCGCGCGACGTACTCGCCCTTGGCGAGGTCGAAGACCGCGCCGTCCTCGCGGTAGAACGAGGTCGCGCCGGACTCCTTCATCTTCACGACCGACGCGGGCACGTCGATGCCGTCGGCCTGCATGCGCTCGAGGGTCTCGACGAAGCCGAGCGCGTCCCAGGTCTGGAACGGGCCGAGCTCCCAGTTGTAGCCCCAGCGCATCGCGTCATCGACCGCGTCGACGTCGTCGGTGATCTCGCCGATCCGGCGCGCCGCGTACGCGAGGCTCTTGCCGAGCACCTTCCACGCGAAGTCGCCGACCTTGCCCTCGGTCGCGACGAGCTTCTTCACGCGCTCGCCCGGGTCGGCGATCTTGCCGATGGACTTGCACGCCTTCTTGATGTCCGGGTCGCCGCCGCGCTCGCGGTACTCGAGCGTCTCGAGGTCGAGCGTCTCGATGCCGGCCTTGGTCTTCTTGTAGAAGCCGCCGCGGGTCTTGTTGCCGAGGATCTTCTTCTCGACCATCCCGTCGACGAAGGCGGGGAGCTTGAAGACCTCGCGCTCCTCGTCGTCCGGCAGCGCGTCGTAGCAGTTGCGCGCGACGTGGGCGAACGTGTCGAGCCCGACCATGTCCGCGGTGCGGAACGACGCGCTCTTCGGGTGGCCCATCGGCAGGCCGGTGATCGCGTCGACGTCCTCGGGGAGGAGGCCGTCGGCGAGCATCTGGTGGATGGTCGACATCATGGAGTGGACGCCGATGCGGTTGCCCACGAAGTTCGGGGTGTCCTTGCCGACGACGATGCCCTTGCCGAGCACGTCCTCGCCGAAGCGGGTCACGCGCGCCATCACCTCGGGGGTGGTGTCCGGGCCCGGCACGAGCTCGAGGAGCTTCATGTAGCGGACCGGGTTGAAGAAGTGCATCACGAGGAAGTTCTCGCGGAACTTCGCGTCGCGGCCCTCGATCATGTCGGCGATGCGCAGGCCGCTCGTGTTCGAGGCGACGATCGTGTCGTCGTTGACGACCGCGTCGAGCTTCTCGAAGAAGCTGCGCTTGATGTCGAGGCGCTCGATGATCGCCTCGATGATGAGGTCGCAGCCCTCGAGCTTCGCGAGGTCGTCCTCGATGTTGCCGACCGTCACCAGGTTCGCGTTCGACGGGTGGAAGAACGCGGCCGGCCTGGCCTTGGCGGTCGCCTTGAGGTTGCCGGCCGCGATCGCGTTGCGCGGCGCGCCTTCCTCGCGCGGAACGATGTCGAGCAGGAGCACGGGCAGGCCGGCGTTCGCCATGTGCGCGGCGATGCCGCTGCCCATGACGCCGGACCCGACCACGCCCACGCGCCGGATGGGCTTGTGGCTCATTCGAAGGTCTCCGTCTTGAGTTCTGCTCGCTCGATCATCGAGGCGAGTCGTCGTCCGTGTTGTCTTCGGCCGCGTCGTCCGCGGCGTCGTCCGCGGCGTCGTCCGCGGCCTCCGCGGCCTCCGCCGCCTCGCCCTCGAGCTCGATCGCGGGCGTGGCGCTGCTCCTCCACGCGATCACGAGCGTGCCGAGGAGCAGGAGGGTGAGCCCGAGCGCGGGCAGCCACATGGGGGAGTCCGCCGCCTCGTCGCGGATGGTCGGCGGCTCGCCCGGGGTGTCGTGGTGGTCGGCCATGGGGCGCGGAACGTAGCCCGGATCGCCGGTCAGATCACGAGGGGTTCCTCACCCTGCCCGCTCGAGCATCGCCTCGAGCAGGACCTGGCACCCGGCGGCGACGTCCTCGGGGGTCGCGCTCTCGATCTCGTTGTGGCTGATCCCGTCCTCGCAGGGGATGAACACCATCGCGGTCGGGGCGACCCGGGAGACGTAGCAGGCGTCGTGGCCGGCGCCGGAGACGATGTCGCGGTGCGAGAGCCCGTTGCGCTCGGCCGCGCGGCGCACCGCGTCGACGCACTCCGGGTCGAACGGGACCGGCGGCGAGTACCAGATCTGCTCGAGCTCGACCCCGAGGCCGATCTCGGAGGTGACCCGCTCGATCGTCTCGCGCAGGGCTGCGTCCATCCGGGCGAGGACGTCCGCGTCGGGGTGGCGGAAGTCGACGGTGAAGAAGACCTTGCCGGGGATGGTGTTGCGCGAGTTCGGGAAGACCTCGACGAGTCCGACGGTGGCGCAGGCGAGGGGGGCGTTCTCGAGCCCGATGCGGTTGACCGCCTCGACGATCCGGGCTGCGCCGACCAGCGCGTCGCGCCGGGTCGCCATCGGCGTCGGGCCCGCGTGCGCCTCCTGACCGGTGAGCGTGCACTCGTACCAGCGCTGGCCCTGCGCGTCGGTGACCACGCCGATGGTCTTCTGCTCCGCCTCGAGGATCGGCCCTTGCTCGATGTGGGCCTCGAAGAAGGCGCGCACCGGCTTGCCGACCGGGGCCTCGCCCGCGTAGCCGATCCGCGCGAGCTCCTCGCCGATCGTCTTGCCGTCGAGGTCCTTCCGTCCGAGGCCGTAGTCGAGGTCGAACACGCCGGCGAAGACCCCGGACGAGACCATCGCGGGCGCGAAGCGCGAGCCCTCCTCGTTGGTCCAGGCCGAGACCTCGATCGGGGCCTTGGTCGTGGCCCCCGCGTCGTTGAGCGCGCGGATCACTTCGAGCCCGGCGAGGACCCCGTAGATGCCGTCGAACTTGCCCCCGGTGGGCTGGCTGTCGATGTGGCTGCCCGTCATCACCGGCGGCAGCGACGGGTCGGTGCCCTCGCGGCGGCCGAAGATGTTGCCCATGCGGTCGACGGTCACCGCGCAGCCCGCCTCCTCGCACCAGCGCACGAAGAGATCGCGAGCCGCCTTGTCGACGTCGGTCAGCGCGAGGCGGCAGACCCCGCCCTTGTCGGTCGCGCCGATCTTCGCCATCTCCATCAGGCTGTCCCACAGCCGCTCGCCGTTGATCCGGATGTCGGTCATCGCGGCGAGCCTACCACCCGCGGCCGCGATCAGGCCTCGGGGGCCTGGAGCAGCGCGAGCAGGCCGTCGTGGACGGCGCCGTTGGAGGCGACCGAGCCGCCGCCGTGGATCGTGTCGTGGCCGTCGAGGCTGGTCAGCCGCCCGCCCGCCTCGCGCACGAGCACCGCGGCCGGGCAGATGTCCCAGGGGGCGACCCCCGGGTCGACCATCGCGTCGACGCGCCCGCGCAGGAGCTGGCGGTAGCCGTCGAAGTCGGCGAAGCCGCGCTGGGTATAGGTGCCCTTGCCGAGCCGGGGCAGCAGGTAGCCGAGCCCGAGGTCGGTGAACTGCGAGAGCGCGCCGTGGGTGACCACCGCCTCCTCGACCGCGGCGACCCGTGAGAGCGCGGTGATCGGCCGGCCGTTGTCCCACGCGCCGTGGCCGCGCACGGCGACGAACAGGTCGTGGCCGGCGGGTAGGTAGGCGACGCCGACCACCGGCTCGCCCTCGTGCTCGAGGCCGACGAGGATGGACCACGTCGGGATGCCCCGGATGAACGCGCGCGTGCCGTCGATCGGGTCGACCACCCAGCGCAGCGCCGCGTCGGCCCCGGCGCCACCCGTCTCCTCGCCCAGGAAGCCGTGCTCCGGGTAGCGCTCCGCGAGGAACGCGCGCAGGCGCCGCTCGACCGCCTCGTCCGCCTCGGTGACCGGGCTGCGGTCAGGCTTCTGCTTGGTGCGGTTGGCCGCGCCCGCTCGGTAGAGGCGCAGCGCCTCGTCCCCGGCCGCGAGCACCTCGTCCACGAGCGCGTCGAGCGCCCGCGGGCCCCCGATCCGGTCCAGGTCGAACCCCATGGGGCGGAGCATGCCGCCGATGGACGTTCGGTGAAAGGCCGGTAGAGTCCCCGCATGGCCGAGGAGCTCAAGCTCGAGAAGGGAGCGCGGGTCGCGATCGTGGCGGGCCGCAAGGGAGCCGGAGTCCGGGGGGAGATCTTCTGGATCGGCGAGAACAAGTACGGCCCGGGCATGCGCTACGGCGTCCGCGGCGACGACGCGGAGACCTACTGGGTCGACGAGGCGAGCCTCGGGCCGGAGTCGGCCGCGCCCGCGCCGCCCCCGCGCCAGGCCAAGCCGCCGCTCGCCAAGGGCGCGCGGGTCGAGATCGTCAAGGGCCGCGACAAGGGCAAGCTCGGCGAGGTCTTCTGGGTCGGCGAGTCGAAGTTCGGCGTGGGGATGCGCTACGGCGTCCGCGGCGACGACGAGGAGACCTACTGGGTCGACGAGCAGCTCGTCGAGCCGTCCGACGCGCCCCCGCCCGAGGGCCAGCGCGCCGAGGGCCAGGGCTCGGGCGACCAGGCGCCGCCGCGGCGCGGGGGATCGTCCAGCGGCCGCGACGCCGCGCCGATCGACGACGCTCCGTTCCCCGACGACGCGGCCTTCGGCGACGACGCCGCGGCGGACGCCGACCCGTTCGACGACGACATCCCGTTCCCCGGCGACGACGTCCCCTTTTGAGCGCCTCGGGGCGCCTGGAGCCGACGTCGGCAGGGGGACGCGTGAAGGATCGTCCTCGATGCCGTGCCGCCGAGTCGTGAACGTGAGTTTACAAGCGCGGCGATCTCGGCGAGCCGGCTCCCGACACGGCTCATGGCATGGTCCTGGCATGTTGGGCGGATGCGGTCACCCGTTGGAGGAGTCGAGCCCCATGAAGAACCTTCGCGTTTTCCTGTTCGCCCCCCCGCTCGCGCTGATGCTGAGCGGATGTCCCATCTACGTCGGGGACGAGGGTCGAGGGCCTGGCCCGGACGTGTGCTCGGTCGACGACGACTGCCCGAACGCGGGGGACACCTGCATCCGCGGCGTCTGCGTCGCCCCCGAGCCGGAGTGCACGACCCACGCGGACTGCCCCACCGGCGAGGTCTGTGACGCGGCCAGCCAGTGCGTGCCCGGCACGCGCTGCGGCGACGACGCGGGCTGCGACGCGGGCCAGATCTGCGAGGCCGGGGCCTGCACGACCGGCACCCGCACCTGCCGCACCCACGGCGACTGCGCGGCCGGCTCCTACTGCGACCGCGCCAGCGGCGAGTGCACTCCGTCGCGGACCTGCGCCGACGACGGGGAGTGCGCCGACAGCCCCGGCCAGTGGTGCGACTTCCGCGACACCTGCGTCCCGGCCGACCCGGGCGCGTGCCGCGACACCGCGGACTGCAACGACGGCGAGGAGTGCGTCGAGGGCCAGTGCCGCGCGGTCGACGACACCTGCCAGTTCGACCGCGACTGCGCCCCCGGCACGGTCTGCCTGAACAACACCTGCGCGCGGGTCTGCACCGGCGACGCCGACTGCCTCTCGGGCAGCAGCTGCCAGGGCAGCTTCTGCCGGCCGAACCCGACCGAGTGCGCGACCAGCGCGACCTGCGCGACGGGCGAGCACTGTGTCAGCGGGCGCTGCCTGCCCGACTGCGAGGGCGGCGGGACCTGCGACACCGACGAGTACTGCGGGGAGGACTCCTTCTGCCGCCCCGACTGGCGCCCGGAGCCCTTCTGCACGATGGACAGCGACTGCCGCACCGGCCGCGTGTGCCGCGAGGGCGTCTGCCGCACGCCGTGCCCCGACATGCTCGACACGACCTGCATGCGCTTCGACTCCCAGGTGCCGGAGTGCCGCCAGGACGCGACCACGATGGAGTACCTCTGCCACGCGGCGAACGAGCTGACGCCCGAGTGCCGGGTCCAGGCCGACTGCACCGACCGCGACTGCGTCGACGGCGCCTGCCGCAACCGCTGATCGTCTCCTGATCCCACCCCGGAGCCCCCCTCGCGCGAGAGCGGAGGGGGGCTTCGTGCGTGGCGCGTCGGCCGCGGGCCCGACGCGCCGGTGACTCGCCAGCGCCCGCGGCCGCGCTACGCTCCCCCGAGCAGTGACGGACTCTGTCCCCTGGCACCGGCGGCTCCCCGGGCTCCTGCGCGCGTCCGCCCGCGCGATGCGGCTGGTGTGGCAGGTCCACCCCCGGGCCGCCGCGACGATGGTCGCCCTGACCCTGCTCGGGGGCGCGCTCCCGGCGGCCATCGCCTACGTCGGCAAGCGCATCGTCGATCACGTGGTGGCGGTGTTCCTGCGCGGCGGCGCCCCGGAGGAGGTCGTCCTCTGGGTGCTCCTCGAGCTCGGCCTGGTGGCGCTGTCGCGCGCGTCCGACCGGGTGGAGTGGCTCACCGGCTCGATGCTCCGGACGGTGCTCGGCCAGCGGATCAACGAGCAGATCCTCGAGAAGGCGCTCGACCTCGAGCTGGCCGACTTCGAGGACGCCACGACCTACGACCGCATGACCCGCGCGCGCCGCGGCGCGTCCTATCGCCCGCTCGACGTGGTGCAAGGCCTCTTTCATCTCGCGCGCAACGGCATCGCGCTGGTCGGCTTCGCGGCGCTGCTCTGGCAGCTCGCGCCGTGGGCCCTCCTGCTCGTGGTGGCGGCGGCGATCCCTTCGTTCGTGGTGGACCTGAAGTTCTCGGAGGACGGCTTCCGGCTCTTCAGCTGGCGCGCGCCGGAGGCGCGGCGGCAGATGTACTACGAGTCGGTGCTCGCCAACGGCGCGCAGGCCAAGGAGGTGAAGCTCTTCGGCCTCGGGGACATGCTGCTCGGCCGCTACCGGGAGATCTTCCTCCGCCACTACGCCGAGGACCGGGACCGCACCGTGAAGCAGGCGGTGCGCGGCTACCTCGTCGGGCTGATCAGCCTCGCGGCGTTCTACGGCACCTACGCGTGGATCGCGCTCCGCACCGCGCGCGGCGAGCTGAGCTTCGGCGACATGACGATGTACCTGCTGGTGTTCCGACAGGCGCAGGGCTCGCTCGGTCAGGTGCTCGAGCTCGTGCGCGCGCAGTACGAGGGCCTGCTCTACGTGGAGGATCTCTTCGGCTTCCTGGACTTCGAGCCGGCGCGGGTGAGCGTAGGGGCGCACCGCGAGGGGCCCGATCCCTCGGACGGCCTGCGCTTCGAGGGGGTGCGCTTCACCTACCCGGGCGCGGACGCGCCGGTGTTCGACGGGCTCGACCTGCACCTGCCCCCCGGCCACAAGCTCGCGCTGGTGGGGGAGAACGGCGCGGGCAAGACGACGCTCATCAAGCTGATGGTCGGGCTCTACCGGCCGGACGCGGGGCGGATCAGCCTCGACGGGCTCGACCTCGCCGACTGGGATCCGGCCGCGCTGCGTCGGCGGGTCGGGGTCATCTTCCAGGACTTCGTCCGCTACCAGATGCTCGTCGGCGAGAACATCGGCGCCGGGGACGTCGAGGCGTTCGACGACGAGGACCGCTGGCGCGTCGCGGCGAAGAAGGGCCTCGCCGACGCTCTGATCGAGGAGCTCCCCGACGGCTACCGCACGCAGCTCGGCAAGTGGTTCGAGAACGGGCGCGAGCTGTCCGGCGGGCAGTGGCAGAAGATCGCGCTCGCCCGCGCCTTCATGCGCGAGGGCGCCGACCTGCTCGTGCTCGACGAGCCGACCGCGTCGATGGACGCGGAGGCGGAGATGCGGATCTTCGAGCGCTTCCGCGCCCTCGCCGAGGATCGGATGGCCGTGATCATCAGCCACCGCTTCTCGACCGTGCGGATGGCCGACACGATCGCGGTCCTCCACGACGGCGCGATCGTCGAGCGCGGCTCGCACGAGGAGCTGCTCGCCGAGGGCGGCCGCTACGCGCGGCTCTTCCTCATGCAGGCGCGCGGCTACCGCTGAAGCGCCGCGCTCTCGGCCGCGAGGTCGAGGTGGTAGAGCCGGCCGGCGTTCTCGAGCTCCTCGCGGAGCTCGGTCGCGCTCTGGAAGCGGCGCTCCGGCTCCTTGTAGAGGCAGCACATGATCACCCACTCGAGCTGCACCGCGAGGGTGACCGGCGGCTCGCGCTTGGACGGCAGCACGACGTCGGAGCGGACATGCTGGATCATGATGTCGAGCGGCGCCTCGCCGTCGAAGGGCACGTGCCCGGTGAGCATCTCGTAGAGGATGCAGCCGAAGGAGTAGATGTCCGAGCGCAGGTCGACCGCCCGACCGCCGATCTGCTCGGGCGACATGTAGTGGGGCGTGCCGAGCACCTCGCCGACACGGGTGAGATCCATCGAGCCGTCGACCGCCTTGGCGAGGCCGAAGTCGAGGACCTTGACGAGCTCGGCGCCGCCGGGTCGAGGGCAGACGAAGACGTTGTCGGGCTTGAGGTCGCGGTGGACGAGGCCCTGAGCGTGCGCGGCCTCGAGGGCGAGCGCCATCTGATGCGCGATGCGGAGCGTGCGCGGCGCCGCGAGGTCGCGCTCCGTGATCCGCAGGAGGTCGCCGAGGTCGTAGCCCTCGAGGAGCTCGGTCATCACGTAGGGGCGGCCGTCCTCGAGCTCGCCCTCGCCGAGGTACTCCGCGAGGTGCGGGTGATCGACGATGCGGCAGGCGTCCGCCTCGCGCTGGAAGCGGCCGCGCACCATGAGGTTGTGGGCGAGCTCCGGCCGGAGCGTCTTGACCGCGATCGGCGGGCCGCCGCGGGTGTCCTGGGCCCGGTAGATGAAGCCCATCCCGCCGACCGCGAGCAGCCGGTCGAGCTGGAAGCGCTGGTGGACGACCGCGCCGAGCAACAGCTCCGCCGCCGACGGGTCGTACGAGACTCGCTCCTCCATCGCCTCGTCGAGGGTGGCGGCTCGGCTGCGGATGACCTCGTCGTCGTCGCTCATCGAGGCGTCTCAGGCCTCCGTCTCGACGGCGCGGATGGTGTCCTCGAGGCCGTAGCGCGGGGTGAAGCCGAGGACCTCCCGGGCGCGCGTGTCGTCGACCATGCAGACGTAGCGGATGTGATCGAGCTCGGGGGTGGGGAACGAGGTCATCCGGAGGCGCCACAGGCGCTCCAGGACGGGCTTCATCAGGGTGCGAGGGACCGCCTGGGGGCGCTTGCCCAGGATACGGAAGACCCGGCTCATCGGAACCTCGCCCGGGCCCTTGAGGTTGAAGATGCCGCGTACTCCCGGCTCGAGCGCGAGCCCGATCGCGCGCACCACGTCGCGCTCGTGGATCGCCTGCACCATCGGGTCGAAGCCCATCAGGGTGAGCGGCCGCTCGAGCCGCAGGTAGTTGCTCGGCGCGTTCTGGACCCCGCCGAGGATGTGGCACGGCCTCAGCACCACCGTCTCGGTGTCCGGGTGCCGCCAGAAGAAGCTCTGCGCGAGCATGTCGACCTCGACGAGGTCGCGGATGGCGCTGAAGTGCTGCGAGCCGAGGAGCGGCGACTCCTCGGTGAGGAACTGCGGGTTGTCGGGGCTCGGGCCGTAGACATTCGCGCTGCTGAGCACGACGAGCTTCGGGACGTCGTACTGGATGAGCGCGTCCAGGAGCTTCTGGAACGCGACAACGTTCCATGCGTGGTGCGCCTTCGAGCTCGCGCGCAGGTCGTGCATGATCCCGAGGTGGACGACCGCGCGGATGCCGCCCTGCCGGAACACGTCGCGCGTCTTCTTGCGGCGCAGGTCGATCTGGTGGTGGATGACGTCCTTCGGGCGCCCGTGGAACTCGCGTCGGTCGATCCCGACGACCTGGTCGGTTCGGTGCAGGACCCGCGTCAGGAGCCGGCCGAGGCGGCCGCAGATGCCCGTGATGAGCACCGCGCCGTCGCGCGACTCGACGTCCTCGACCCGGGCCGCGGCGGGGCGGGCGCGCGCCTTCGGGCGACGCGAGGCCGGTGGCTCCGAAGCGGAGCTGGGCGTCGGCGCGGGCGGCGGCGGCGGGACGGTCGCGCGGCTCTTGCGGCGTGCGCTGGCGCGGCGGCCCTTCGCCGGGGGCGGGTCGGAGGCGTCGCGCTCCACCCTCGCGCCGGGGCGGGGGGCGCGCGCGCTGGGTCGCCGCGGCTTGTCGGGCACGGCCCCGATTATCCAGACCTGGGCCCGCCGCGATCAAGCGCCACGACGCCCGATCGCGCGACGCGCCCGCGCGGGGCGCGACTCGAGGGGATCCTCAGGACTCCGACGACGCGTCCTCGCCCTCGGCGTCGCCCTCGCCCTCGGCCGGCTCGTCGGGCCGGAGGGTGGGCTCGCCCGTGAGCTGGATCGACGCTTCGAAGATCTCGCCCGCCGCGATCGTGAACTCGGTGCGGCCGAGGAGCGGCTCCGCGAGGCGCGGGTCCATGTACTCCCAGGTCACCTGGCGTGAGGCGGCGCCGCTCTCCGTCTGGCCGGACTCGACCTCGGTGATGCGCAGCGCGCGCCACGGGGCGCTCGCGAAGGTCTCGGAGTACCAGCGGTGGACGGCGGCCCGACCGGTGTGGCGGAAGGGGTCACCGGTGTCGGTGCGGGTGAACGGCTCGAGCAGGGTGCCGGTCTGGGCGAAGAGGTCCGAGACGGCGTCGGCGTTGCCGACCGTGAAGAGCGCGGCGTAGTGGCGGACGATCTGGTCCTCGCTCAGCGGCTGCTCCTCCATCGGCGCGTAGACCATCCGGACCTCGAGGCCGTTGCACCACTGCGAGCGCTGCACGAGCACCTCGAGGAGCTGGCCGGAGGTGCGGACGGTGCCCGGGCGCGTGTCCTCGGGGCGGCCGTAGCACTCCTCGCTCGCGGGCACGGCGACGCGCGCGACCTCCTGCATCGTCCAGTCGGACATGCCCTCGGCCGGCGGAGTCGCGTTCATCACCGTGGTCTGCACGCAGTCCTCGGCGCTGAACGAGCGATCGGTCACGAGGGTGATCGCGCCGCTCGACTCGTCCTGCGAGACGAGGAGCTCCGCCGCGTGGCCGCGGGCCGAGAGATCGAGGGGGCCCTCGGTGCAGTGCGCCTCCAGCCACCGCCAGCGCGTGCCGTCGAGCCCGCGGGGGATCTCCGACGAGCCCCGCACGGTCGAGCCGCCCGCGCCGCCGAGGTCGCCCGACTCGTCGGGCGTAGTGGGGCCGCTCTCGCCGTCGCACCCGCTGCCGACCGCGAGGAGACACAGGGCGAGGGCCGCGCTGATCCAGATGAGCCTAGGCATTGGGCCGTAATGAAAAGCCTAGGCCTCGGTCAGTCAAGCCGCGGCCGTGCGGCTCACCAGAAGATGGCGCGGCGCCGGGCCAGGCCCTGCGCGAGGAGCCCCCGGATCGCGTCCATCACCGCGTCGACCTTCTGCTGGACGACGGTGTCGTCGTCGTCGGGATCGCCCTGGAACCGCAGCGGCTCGCCGAAGTGGATGCGGTAGCGGGTCGGCAGCGGGAAGGGCATCCCCATGAAGAGCTGCGGGATGACGGGGAAAGACGGCATCCCGAAGACGCGGCCGACCGACTCGAGGTTGGCGACGCTCACGAGCTGCTCCTCGCCGCCCACGACCCCGACCGGGACGATCGGCGTCTGGGTCTCGAGGGCGAGGCGCATGAACCCGAGCCCGAAGCGCTCGAGCTGGTAGCGCTTATCGAAGGTCTTGCTGATGCCGCGGGCGCCCTCGGGGAAGACCACCAGGGTCTCGTCGTTCTCGAGCAGGCGCCGGGCGTTGTCCGGCGAGCCGACCACCTGGCCGCACCGGGGGAAGAGCACGCTCACGAACGGCAGCTCGGCGCTCCAGCGCTCGACCATCGAGCGGGCGAAGCGCGGCGGCTCCGCGTCGAGCATCAGGGACGCGCCGATGAGCAGGCCGTCCATCGGGATCTGGCCCGAGTGGTTGGCGATCACGAGCGCCCGCCCGCTCGGGATGTTCTCGGCGCCGAAGACCTGGGAGCGGAAGTAGAAGCGGTGGAGGAACGCCGCGACCGCGAGGGCGTAGCGCGCGACCGTCGGATCGAAGCCGAATGGATCGACCCCGGCCTCGTTGGGGTGCATCTGGATGCGGGCGATGCGCGCGTCGAGCTCCTCGCCGAGCGTGTCCTCGGCGATGCGGACCATGCGATCGCCGAACCGCGCGAGGAGCTGCTCGAGCGCGCCGTCCGCCTCCTGCTGCGTCTTCCAGCCCCAGCTCGCGAAGGGCACGGTCGGCGGGGAGTCCATCGGTCCGTCGACTGTGCCGGGCGGGGCGGGCGGCCGTCAATCCGGCGCCTGCGCGAAGCGGTCCCGCGGGTCCACCCGGCGGCCGTCGATCCGCAGGTCGAACCGGAGGCGCCGCGCGTGGGCGATCCAGGCGCCGCGCGCGACCTCGTCCCCCACCGCCACGTGGACCTCGTCGAGCGCGGCGTAGGTCGTGACCCAGCCCATCGGGTGCAGGACGATCACGGTTCGCCCGCGCGCGCCGAGCCGCCCCGCGAAGACGACCGTGCCGTCGGCCGCCGCGCGGACCGGCTGCGGCGCGTCGCTCGCGACGAGGACACCGCTCCGCGTGCGGCCGCCGAGGGCGCCGCCGCGCATCGGCCAGAGGACGTTCGAGAAGATCCGGCCGCTGGCCTGCGCGAGGAGATCGGCGCTCGGCGCGAAGCGGTGCAGGCGCCGGGCGAGGGCGACCGTCCCGAGGGCCGTCGGGGTCGCGTGCGCCTCGGACGCGGCGGCCGGCGGCGCGTCGGGGAGCGGCGGCGGGGCGCGTCGATCGTCGGGGGAGGGGCCTTCGGGCTCGGGGACCCGGCCGGCCGCGAAGGCCCGGGCCGCGACGCGACGCACGAACGCGGGGCCGCCGTCGAACAGCGCGAGCGGGTCGATCGGGCGGCCGTCTCGGCGCAGCTCGAAGTGCACGTGGGGGCCCCGCGAGATGCCGGTCGATCCAACGAGCGCGATTCGCTCGCCGCGCCGGACCCGCCAGCCCGGCTGCACGGTGGTGCGCGAGTTGTGGGCGTAGAGGGAGACCCAGCCGTTCGGGTGGACGAGGATCACGCAGTTGCCGTAGCCCCGGATCCCGTTGTCGCTGTATGCGACGATCCCGTCGGCGGCGGCCCGCACCACCGTGCCGACCGGCGCCGAGACGTCCACCCCGTCGTGGCGGAGGTCCGGCCGGGTGTGCCGCACGAAGCCGAAGCCGCGCACGTAGTTGCCGTCGTCCACCGGCCAGAGCAGCCGCTCGACCTCTCGCTCGCGCCAGCTCGCGGCGCGCAGCCACGACGGGTCGGGCGCGTGGTGAAGCAGGCGGGACGCGCTCTCGCGGGTGCCGAGCCCCAGGCTCTGGGCCCGCCGCTGAGACGCGCCGCGCGGGGTGGGCACCCGCCGGGGCCCGTCGCTGAAGCGCGAGTAGTCGTAGCGGGCGCGCTCGCTCTGATCGCCCGGGTCGGCGGCGGCCTGCGCCGCGAGGAGCGAGACGCCGAGGGTCAGGAGCACAGTGTAGGTGCAGCGCATACCTCCACTGACCTGTCGGAGGCGTCCCGGTCAAGAAAGCCGCGTCAGGGGCAGCCCTCGGCGGCTGCGACCACGCGGCACTCCTCGGCGCGCATGCTGTCGGTGTCTCTGCAGCTGCGGAGGATCTGACGTCCCGCGTGCACGGCGTGGACGCAGCAGGCGTGGAGGCGGCCGCAAGGATCGGTCGGCCGTCCCGCACAGAAGCGGGTGAGGGCCTCCTGGCAGCCGCGGGGCCCGGGCGCGGTGCGGGTCGCGCAGCGCAGCCGGTCTTCGGCGAGCTCGACCGCCATCGAGCCCCGGTGGACCGCCTCGAGGCAGCATGCGTAGGCCTCGGGGCAGGTCCCCGCGTCGGGGCGGTCCGGGTTCAGGGGCGCACCATGGCTGTCCACGCGGGGCGCCGGCGGGAAGTACGGGTCGACGGGCGCAGTCGCGCCGGTGGGGGGCGCGCCGGGATCGCGCTGGAGCCACACGCCGACCCCGACCGCGCAGGCGAACGCGAGGCTGGCGAGCAGGACCGCGCCAGCTCCGAGGAGCGCGCCCCGCGCCATCCCGAGCGGTCGCGCGCCAGCGGGCGGCGCGGGAGCGGGCGGTCGTGGAGAGGCCGGCATGGCCGGGGCCGCGATCGCGCCCACGGAGTCTCCCCGATCGATGTCGGTGTCGCCGACGAGCAGGCGCCGCGTGGTGGGGGCGGCGAGGGTGCGCCGGCGGTCCGCGGCGAGGTGGGCGCGCGCCGCCGTCGCGTTCGGCGCGCGTCGCTCGACCGGGGCGAGGAGCGCGGCGAGGAAGGGTCTCAGCCGTGGTGGCGCGGCGTCGACCGGCGGCAGGTCGAGGTCGAGGATCCGCTGGAGCGCCTGGAAGATCGGCGGCGGGAAGACGCGCCGGCCGGTGGCGGCCTCGTAAACGACCACGCCCAGCGACCACAGATCGACCCGGTGGTCGTGCGGGTGACCGGCGACCATCTCGGGCGCGAGGTAGCCGGGGGTTCCGATGAGCGCGCCGGTGGCGGTCAGCCGCTCGGCGCTCGCGACGTGGCAGACGCCGAAGTCGATCAGCTTCACCTCGGTCCCGCGCGGGCCGAGGGTGAGGAGGATGTTGGACGGCTTGAGGTCGCGGTGGACGATCCCCTGCGCGTGGGCGACCTCGAGGCCGGCGAGGACCTGGTCGGCGATCACCGCGAGGGACTCGGGGTCGATCACCCGGTCGCGGCGGAGCCGCTCCTGCAGGGTCTCGCCGACCACGCGCTCCATCGCGAGGAAGGGGACGCCGCGCGCGGAGACGCCGCCACCGTGGATCGCGACCAGCGAGGGGTGGTCGAGGCGGGCGAGCGCCTCCGCCTCGCGCACGAAGCGGTCGGCGGACTTCTCGGGTCGGAGGATCTTGAGCGCGACCGCGGCGCCCGTCGTCACGTGGCGGCCCTCGTACACCCACGCGAAGCCGCCGCGGCCGATCTCCGGCCCCACGACGTAGTCCCCGAGCCGCTCCCCGGCTCGCACCGGCTCGGAGCCCATGGCTTACTCGAGGTCGTCCGGCCCGCCGACGAAGCGGCGGATGGGGTTGAGCGGGCGCCCCGCGCGCCGCCACTCGAAGTGGAGGTGGTCGCCGTGGGCGAGGCCGGTGTGCCCGACCTCGGCGATGACCTGCCCGCGCCGCACGCGCTGGCCCGCGAAGACGAGGGTGGCCTGGCAGTGCGCGTAGAGCGTCACCGTGCGGTCGGCGTGGAGCAGGACGACCGCGTTGCCGTAGCCGCGCATGCTGTTGAAGCTGAACAGCACCAGGCCGTCGTCGACCGCGCGGATCGCGCTGCCCGCCGAGGCGCCGATGTCCACCCCGCGGTGGAGCCGGCGGCGGCGACCCCGGCGCACGCGCCCTCGGACCGGCGTGAGCACGCGGTGGAGCCCGAACCCTCGCCACAGGCGTCCCTCAGGGACCGGCCAGAGCATCCCCGCGCCCATCCGACCGCCGACCGCCTCGACCCACGCCTCCTCGGGCTCGCGGGTCATCGCGATCCGGCCGGCGCGCACCTCGTCGTCGAGCCCGAGCCGCCGGGCGCGCTCTGCGGCCGCGCCGTACGGCGCGGGCACGCGCAGCGGTCCGTCGCACACCAGGCGGCCGCGGTGACGGCGGCACTGGCGCGTCCGGCTCGTGCGCCAGGCGGTGGGCGGCGGGGTCGGGAGCGTCCGGTCCTCGCCCTCGTCCTCCACCAGCTCGTCCACGTCGCCGCCGGCGCCCGCGTCGCACCCCGCCTCGGCCTCCAGCGCCGGGTCGGGCGGGAGCTCCGCGTCCTCGAGGTCGGCCGGGTCGGGGTCGGCCCGCGTCGGGGCCGGGCTCGTCGCGAGGGCGACCAGCGCGACCGCGAGCGCGACTCTCGAGCGATGGAGGAGCGACACGGCGCGATCACGCTGCCATGGCCGCGCGCAGGCCGCACGAAGAACGCGCCCGTCGGTCCCATGCCCGTGTCCCCTGATCGGCCCGCGAATCGGTCCCAACCCCGGCGAGGGCATCGAGGGCCGTGGGTGCAAGGAGGCGCGGCCGCGGGCATTGGGCCGGTCGCGCTCTTGCGGGCGCACTCCCGCGGTCGCTACCGGCGGGGAGCGAAGTCTACTCGGCTCACCAGCGACTCGAAGTCCGGTCGCAGGTCCGCGTGGTCGGACGGGCTCGTGATGAGGCCGAACACCACCATCATGGGCAGCCGGTAGCGTCGCACCCGGTAGGAGTGCTCGGAGCGCACGCCGATGACCGACGCGCGCCGCACGCGCTCCTCGCCCGTCCGGCGGTCGGTCTGGATGAGGTCGAACACGCAGTAGTAGCCGGGCTGGCCGTCGACCTCGGCGCGGCCCTCGGCGCGGAGGTGGACGACCGTGCCGGTCGGCACCTGGTGCCCGAGCACGTTGGGGGCGCGGGCCATCGGGTTGCCGAGCGACAGGACGGAGCGCCGCATCGCGAGCCCGACGTCCGCCTCGGCCCAGCCGGGCGGCAGCGGTAGCGAGCGCGCGTAGATCTCGCTGACCCCGTCCTCGCGCCGGTAGCGCAGCTCCACGCGCTCGGTGCTGAACGCGTACTCGCGGCGCATCGGCACGTAGCTGGAGAGCGCGTGGCTGTCCATGTAGGCCTCGGGCGGATCGAGCCGCGCGACGTCCGGGACGCCGTCGTCTCCCACCTCGAAGTTCTCGATGTCCCAGCCGTCGGCGAGGAGGCGCCGCTCGTCGCCGTCCAGGTAACGTACGCGGTAGTGATCGCGCGCCGTGTAGAACGCGTGGCTCCCGAAGAACCCGATCGGGCGCGCGCCGAGGCACCCCGTGAGGAGGGGCGCGGCGAGGGCGAGCGCGGTCAGCCATCGCATCGGCAGCCTCATTCGAAGAAGTACCCCACGGTCGCGCCCAGGACGCCCTCGGCGCGGAGCGCGACCTCCCATCCGTTGCGCGTACCGCGCCCGACCGCCGTCGACTGGATGCCGCCGACGAGGCCCACCTCGAGGAGGCCGTCGAGCAGGTTGAGGACGACCTCGGCGCTCGTGCCGAACAGCCAGGTCATCTCGCCGCCCTCGCCCGAGACGGGGGGCGCCCACTGCATGCCGATGTCCGGGCCGATGCGCACGCCCAGCCAGCGGGTGAGGTCGAAGCTGAGCGCCATCACGCGCAGCCGGATCGCGAGCGGGCTCTGCGCGATGCGGACGCCCCCGCCCACGTTGGCCTCGTCGTAGGGCTGGTAGTTGATCGCGAGGGCCAGCCGCATGCGCCACGGCAGGTCCTGCGCGTAGCGGATGTCGAGCAGGAACGCGGCCTCGATCATCGGCCCGTCGGGCGCGGGCAGGCCAGCCCCGCCGCCAGGCATCGCGGCGAGCCGGCCGCCGATCCCCCAGTGGACGAGCCCGCGCGGCGCGTAGGCCGCCCTCGGATCGAGGCCGTCCCACGGGACGTCCTCGAGCGAGACCCGGTCGTCGAGGACCCACGCGCCCCGGCGAACCTGCTCGAGCCCGAGGAAGCGCTCCACGCCGCGGAACTCGGCCGTGGTCCGCGGGTCCATCGGCCACCCGTTCGCGTCCGCGTCGGACGGCTCGGATTCCTGGGGCTGCACCGACTCGGGCGGTGCGTCGGCGGGGGAGGTGCCCGTGTCGGCGAGCTCTGTGTCGGCCAGCTCGTCGGGCAGCCCCGTGTCGGGCAGCCCCGTGTCGGCCAGCTCGTCGGGGAGCTCGTCCGCCGGCGCCTCGGCCGAGGTCGTGTCGTCGGAGGGCGCCGGCGTCGGCCCTGCGGTCGGCGCGCTCAGCCCCTCGCCGCTCTGCGCCGCGGCGGACGCGGCGTAGAGCCAGAGGGCGCAGGCAAGGAGACTCGCGGTGGTGCGGCGCACGTCGAAGGGGAGCGTACCAGGTTGTAGAAGGGACTCTCGCGACGGAGACGGCGAGGGGGCACGCGCGGGCGGCTCAACGGTCGACGCTGAGTTGGACGCGCGCCCGATCATCGCGATCCCGCCGCGAGAGTCCGGGTGGGGTGGATGGCTCGGCCGCTCAGAGCGAGCCGAGGTATGCGACGAGGTCGGTGCGCTGCGTGTCGTCGAGGGACGTGCCACCCTCGTGCATCACGACCAGCTCCTCGAGCGTGGCCGCCGCGCCGTCGTGGAAGTACGGCGCGTGGTAGAGCACCTCGTAGAGCGCGGGGACCGAGACCACGCGGAGCCGCGCGATGTCGCCCGAGGCGTTGGGGACCGCGGCCGGCGCCATACCGTTGTTGGTGCCCTTCTCGCCGGCGTGGCAGCTCTCGCAGCCCGCGTCGCGGAACACCTGGTGGCCCCGCTCGACCTGCGTCGCGTCGGCCACGAGGCCGGGGGTCGCCGGGAGGGCGTCGACCCAGCTCTCGAAGGACGCGATCTCGTCCGCGCGCGGCGCGGCGCCGCCCATGCGGGTGACGAAGGTGCCGTCCATCACCGCGTTCACGTCCGGCACCTCACCGCCCCAGTGGAAGGGCGCGAGGTCGAGGATGCCGCCGGTGAGGGTCTGGGTGCGGCGCAGGCCCACGTCGAACTGCCAGACGTGGCCGTCGTCGCCGCCCTCGGGGTGGCAGGACGCGCAGCTCGCGCCGGAGCCCGCCGCCTCGTGCATGAGCGCGTGGCCCGCGTGCTCCACCCGGCCGCCGCTGAGCGAGATGGTCGCGCTGATCGTGTCCTCGCC
>JAUHXR010000360.1 GCA_030426845.1 Polyangia bacterium
CCCCCGCCGTCGTCACAGCCGACGAGGCCGCCGAGGAGGAGCAGCAGGGAGCACGCGAGCGCGACGCGGTGGGTCATCGCGCCAGCATACCCCGGCCGGGCTCGGGCCCACCGCCCGGGCCAGCCCGCGCCTCAGGCCAGCTCGCTCAGGCCCGCGACCTCCGCCTCGAGCGCGTCCCGCTCCGAGGCGAGGCTCTCGTCGTCATCGTCGAGCCGCTGCAGCAGCCGATCGCGCAGCGCGGCCGCGCGCGCCACCCGCAGGAGCTGGTCGACCACCGCGACGCAGCTCGGCGACGGCCGCAGCTCCCGCTCGAGGTCACGCTCCACGCGCCGCGCCAGCTGGTCGAACGCGCGATCGACCCGCCGCTGGACCGGGCGCGACAGCTCGACGTCGGCGAGGCGCCCGTGCGCGACCACCGCGCGCAGGAGGCGGACCCGCAACGGTCCACGCGCCCGGGACGCGAGACGCCGCAGCGCGAAGCCGCGAGCCGCGTCGGCCGGGAGCAGCCACGGGATCGACGCGAGGAGCGACGCCACGGTGATCGCCACCATCCACAGGCCGAGCTCCTGGCCCTGATGGGCCTCCGCGACCCAGCTCGCGGCCACGCCGGAGACGAACGCCGCGCCGAGGTGGAAGGCGAGCTCGCGCCAGGACCGCGCGCGCATCGCGCGGGTGCCGAAGACGAACACGAGCAGGAGCCCGCTCGCGGCCAGGGGCATCACCGGCCGCGCCGCCTCGTAGGCCAGCGCGCCGGACGCCCCCATCGCCGCCGCCTCGGTCGCGAGGGGCACGCCGCCGTGCGCGAGCAGCGCGAGCCCCACCGACGAGAGGACCGTGACCGACGCGGCGGCCACCGGGCCGAGCGCGTCGAGCTGCCCGAGCGCCGCGAGCGCGACCCCCGCGGCGAGGACGAAGAGCCAGGCCCGGCGCGACATCAGAACGCCACCGAGCGCGCGCGGCGCGACGCGTTGGAGTCGAGGCCGTAGGCCCGGCCCGCCTCGGACTGCGCCGAGAGCTGCTCGAAGTTGTGGCGGTCCGCGGTCGTGGCCTGGATCCGCGCGTCGAGCGCCTCGGCCGCCCCGGGGGCGCGTTCGCGCATGCGGCGGAGGCGCGTCAGGTTCGCGTCGGAGAGCCGGGCCGCCTCCTCTGCGCGACCCGCGCGCCAGGCGTCGACCGCGAGGGCCTGCTGCGCGTCGAGGAACGCGGCCACCGCCTCCGCGTGGAGGGTGACGTCCTGAGACGCGGTCACCTGCTCGGGCTCGCTCACCACCGCCACAGACAGACGTCCGAGGTCGAGGTTCCGGTTCAACCGATTCGTGGCCGCCACGTAGGCGAGCCGGACCGGCGCCTCGAAGGCCGCCCCCGGCGCGCCGGCCGCGACCTGCATCCGCAGGGTGACCCGGCGGCGCTCCCCGGCGAACACGCTCCCGAGCGGGATGCGCGCGCCGACCGCCTGGGCCCCGTGAACCGACGTGATCGTCCAGCCGCTCGGGAGCTGGAGCTCGACCACGGTGCCCTCCGCGACCGTCGTCGCGGCCTGCTCGAGCTCCTGCGAGAGGAAGCCGCCGAGCTGGGCGCCGAGCTGCCCCAGCTGCCCGAGGAACGCGTAGTTGCCCCGCCCCGCGTCCGCCACCGTGGTCAGCCAGCGCTCGTCGTAGTCGACCCCGATGCCGAGGGCGGAGGTCGTCACCGCCTCCTGGGCCCGGGCGCTCACCACGCCCGAGAGCTGCGACAGCGAGAGCCCCGAGCCGTCGCGCCCGTCCGAGATGAGGACGAGGCGGCGGCTGAAGCCGGGCGGCGCGGCGGTCAGCGCCTGGGCGCCCAGGCTGAGCCCGGCCGGGATGTCGGTGCCGCCCATCGCCGCGATGTCCGAGACGCGGGCGAGCATGGTCTCGCGGACGAGGGAGACGGGGCTCATCGGGATGAGGACCCGGGCCTGGCTGTCGTAGGTCACGACCGCGACCCGGTCGCCGGGCCGCATCCGGCCGATCAGCGCGCGCACCGCCTGGCGGGCCGACTCGATCTTGTCGCCGATCATCGAGCCGCTGGTGTCGAGCACCACCGTGAGCGCCACGTCGCGCCGCCCCGCCGCGCCCGTTCCCTCGCGGCCCTCGAGCCTCAGCTCGCCGAAGACCTCGCGCGCGCCGTTCGCGAGCACCGCGCCCTGGGTCAGGGCCAGCGAACCCCTGAGCTCGTCGGTGTCGATCGCGACCCGCGCGCCCGCGATGCCGTGGTGGGCGGGCGGCGCGGGCGGGGTGTAGGCCGCGTCCCGCCCGGCAGGAGCCTGGGCGCGCGCGAGCACGATGCCCCCGAACGCGAGCCCGATCGCCGCCACCGCCACCGACATTCGCCGGCGCGCCGACCGACTCATCCTCATCGTCTTCCTCATCATGGCCTCCTGGGTTCCTCCGAGAAGACGCCTCGTGACCGCGCCCGTTGGTCAGGCTTCGGTAAAAGCCCAACCAGCCCCTCCAGCAGCATCCCGGCCACCCCCATTCGGCCGGGAAACGCGGTTCGCGGTCGGAGGCTTACACCCAGAAGAGATCGGCGATGCTATTCAGAGCTACTCGGGAGGACTCGACGCGGCTCGGGGGCCTCGCGCGGCCAGCGCGCCCCGGCTCCAGTCGGCGACCGCGAGGGCGGCGAAGGGCGCGAGCTCGAGGCCGAGGACCCACGGCGCCTCCCGGTCGAGGGTGTAGCGGAGGTAGCTCAGCGGCACGGTCCACGAGAGGACGACGAGGGCGCGGCTCCGGCCGAGGGCGCCGAGCGCGAGGGCGGGCAGCACGTACCAGGGGTGAAGCACGCGGGAGACGAGCAGGTAGCCGACGAGGCCGAACGCGAGGACGCGAGGCAGCCGGGCCGGCGCACGGGCGGCCAGGGCGGAGCCGAGGATCCACGCCCCCCCGAGCGCCTGGAGCGCGGGCACGAGCCGCGCGTCGACCGGCGGGGTCAGCCCCTCCACGTAGCCGAGGGCGTCGCGCGCCGCGTAGTACACGGGCGCGTTGAACGAGAAGTCGCCGGTGAACAGCGCGAGCGACTCGCCCACGTGCGCGAGGAGCGACTCGCTCGCGAACGGGACGAAGCCGAGCGCGAGGACGGCCGGGGCGAGGCCGACGAGGGCGGCGCGAGGGCCCGTCCGGCGCCAGAGGTAGACGGCGAGCGCCGGGGCGAAGAGGAGCGCGGTGAGCTTCGCGCCGGCCGCGAGCCCGAGCCAGAGACCGGCCCGCCCCGCCCTGCCGTCCCACGCCGCCGCGAGCGCGAGCAGCAGCGGAGGCAGCATGAGCGCCTCGGTGTGCGCCCCGTGGACCAGCTCCCAGCCGACGAGCGGGCTCCAGGCGAAGGCGAGCGCCCAGCCGATCCCCACGCCGCGCCGGCGCGCGAGCCGCAGGACCAGCCCGACCGACAGCAGCGCGCCGAGGAGGAAGACGATCTGCAGCGCCCGGGTCGCCGCGAGCCCCGTCGCGCGCTCGACCCCCGCGCCGAGCGCGAACGCGAGCTGGGCGAGCGGAGGGTAGACGGAGTAGTAGCGAGGCGAGTTGAGGCGCGAGAGCGCCGCGCCGTCGAGGTAGGGATCGACGCCGACCAGCTCCACGGGCCGATGCGCGAACGGGTCGCGACCGCTCAGGGTCACGTGGCCGTCCCAGGCGTAGCGCTCCACGTCGTCCGACAGCGAGGGCGGCGCCGCGAGGCAGCTCGCCCCGAGGAGGGCCGCGCCGACGAGGGCGACGCGGTCCTGGGCCGCGCGGGAGAGCCGAGCCCGGATCAGCCCGCGCCCGGCCAGCGCGACGAGCCCGATCGAGGCCGCGAAGAGGCCCAGCCACCACGGGACCGCCTCGCGCGGCGGCCGCCACGCCCCGAACGCCAGGTTGGCGGCGGCGACGACGGCCAGCGGTCCCCACCAGGCGAGGGACGCCCACCGCGCGTTGGCCCCGCCTTGCACGCGGCCAGGCTACCGCGGCCCAGCGGGGGGGACGGACCGAACTTCTCCAAGTTTCGGTAGCCGAGAGCTCGACGAGCTCGGTCCGTCACCGTAGCGCGGGCGCGCCCTCTCGCGGGTCGTCGCCCGCGGCTGCGCTGCCAACAGCCCGTTGAAGAACCTCTCCGGGCGCCTCGCGGCCGGGAGCCCACGCCTGCGCGGCGCATCGCTCCTCGAGAATCCTCCGGGATTCCCTCGTCCCGCTGCGCCCCGCAGGCGCGCCCTCGCAACCGCGATCCATCACGGTCGGTTCTTCAACGGGCTGCTAAGGTCCGCCTCCCATGACCGAGAACAAGCGCATCCTGGTCACCTCCGCGCTCCCCTACGCGAACGGACCGATCCACCTCGGGCACCTCGCGGGCGCGTACCTCCCGGCTGACGTCTTCGTCCGCTTCCAGCGCCTCCGCGGCGAGGACGTGGTCTACGTCTGCGGCTCCGACGAGCACGGCGCGGCGATCGTCATCAAGGCGCTCAAGGACGGCACGACCCCGCAGGCGATCGTGGACCGCTACCACGAGATGGCGGAGAAGGACTTCGCCGCGTTCGGGATGAGCTTCGACCACTACGGGCGCACCAGCTCGCCGACGCACCGCGAGACCGCGCGCGAGTGGTTCCGCACGATCGCCGAGGACTTCGTGCTCAAGACCGAGCGCCAGCTCTACGACCCCGAGGCCAAGCTGTTCCTCGCGGACCGCTTCGTCATCGGCACGTGCCCCAACTGCCAGCACCCGGACGCCTACGGCGACCAGTGCGAGAAGTGCGGCAGCGCGCTGAGCCCGGCCGAGCTGATCGATCCGCGGAGCACGGTGAGCGACGCGACGCCCGAGCTGCGCGAGGTCTCGCACTGGTACCTGCCGATGGGCGCGCACCAGGCGCGGCTCGAGGAGTGGATCGCGACGAAGACCCACTGGAAGAGCAACGTGCTCGGTCAGATCAAGAGCTGGTTCACCCTCGGGCTCGGCGACCGCGCGATGACCCGCGACCTGCCGTGGGGCGTCCCGGTGCCCGAGGACGTCGCCCAGGCGGCCGGCGTCGACCCCGAGGGCAAGGTCCTCTACGTGTGGTTCGACGCGCCGATCGGCTACGTCAGCGCGTCGCGCGAGTGGGCCGAGGCCCAGGGTGACCCCGACCGCTGGAAGACCTACTGGCAGTCCGAGGACACGCGCCTGCTGCACTTCATCGGCAAGGACAACATCGTCTTCCACACCCTCAGCTTCCCGCTGATGATGATGCTCCACGGCGATCGCGGCGCGAAATACGTCTTGCCGGAGAACGTCCCGGCGAACGAGTTCCTCAACTTCGAGGGCAAGAAGCTCTCGACCAGCCGCGGCTGGGCGGTGTGGCTCGGCGAGGCGCTCGAGGCGTTCCCCGCCGACTATCTCCGCTACGCGCTCCTGCGCGCGCTCCCGGAGACGAAGGACAGCGACTTCACCTGGGCCGACTTCCAGGCCCACGTGAACAACGAGCTGGCCGACAACCTCGGCAACTTCATCAACCGCACCGTCGCGTTCTGCGTGAAGTACCTCGACGGAACCGTCCCCGCGATCGAGGAGCGCGACGACGTCACCGCGCTCTTCGCCGCCGCGAGCGAGCACGCGGCCGCCCTCACCCTCGCGCTCGACGAGTGCCGGATGCGCGACGCGATCAACGAGCTGATGAGCATCTCGCGCGCGGGCAACAAGTTCTTCAACGACGCCGAGCCGTGGCGCACGCGCCGCGACGACCTCGCGCACTGCCACACGACGATCGCGGCGTGCCTCCAGCTCTGCGCGAGCCTCTCGATCTACATCGACCCGTTCCTGCCGTTCACCGCGCAGAGGCTCCGCGCGATCCTCCGCCTCGAGGGCGTGCGCGACAGCCGCCCTGGCGGCGAGGGGGAGCTCGGCTGGGCGGAGGCCGGCGGGCGCCTCTTGAGCCCGGGCCACGCGCTCGGCGAGCCGGAGATCCTCGTCCGCAAGGTCGAGGACGCCGAGGTCACCGCGCAGCGCGAGCTCATGGAGAAGCGCGCGGCCGAGGCGGCGGCCGCGGCGAGCGGCGGCGCGCCCTACACCCCGGTCAAGGACGACATCGTCTACGACGACTTCGCCAAGCTCGACCTGCGCGTCGGCAAGGTGCTCGTGGCCGAGCGCGTGAAGAAGTCGAAGAAGCTCATCCGCTGCGAGGTCGACCTCGGCTTCGAGCGTCGCCAGATCCTCGCGGGGGTCGCCGAGCACATGAGCGCGGAGGACCTCCAGGGCGCGACCGTGGTCGTCGTCGCGAACCTCGCGCCCCGCAAGATGATGGGTATGGAGTCGCAAGGCATGCTGCTCATGGCGGAAGACCGCGAGGGCAAGCTGGTGCGCCTCGAGGCGCCGAGCGAGCCGGGCTCCACGGTCAGCTGATCGTGCCCCGCGTGCCGATCGTCGGGGTGATGGGCTCCGGCACCGAGCCGCACGACGCGCTCGCGCGCCCCCTCGGCGCGTGGATCGCGTCGGCCGGCTTCCACCTCCTCACCGGCGGCGGCGACGGCGTGATGCGCGCGGCGTCCGAGGCCTTCGTCGCGGTCGAGGATCGCGCGGGCCTCTGCCTCGGGATCCTCCCCGGCCCGGACGCGCGCCCCGGCTACCCGAACGACGCGGTCGAGCTCGCGATCCGCACGCACCTCCCGCTCAGCGGCGAGCTCGGGACCGACCCGCGGAGCCGCAACCACGTCAACGTGCTCACCGCGGACGTGATCGTCGCCCTGCCGGGCGGCGGCGGCACCCGCGCCGAGGTCGCGCTCGCCCTGCGCTACGGCCGCCCGGTCCTGCGCTACGGCCCGCTCGAGGCGTTCGAGGGCTTCGCGCGCACCGATCGGGTCGAGGACCTCGCGGGGGTCACCGCCTGGATCGAGGCGCGGCTCGCGCGCGCCTGATCGCCGCGCCGCGGCCGCCCGAGGAGGCGCGCGGCGTCGAGCCGGCTGCGGCCGGCTGCGCCTGACTGGCGAGGGCTGCCCCCGAATCGCGAGCGGCCATCGAGACCGATTCGCGGTACACCCGGGGCCCGTGGCGAAGCCCTCCAAGCGCAAGCGGCCCAAGTCCAAGCCCAAGGCCAAGGAGCCCGAGGCCAAGAAGCCCAAGGCCAAGGAGCCCGACGCCCCGGCGGCCGAGGCCAGGGCGGCCGAGGCCAGCGAGGTCGCCCCCGATGCGGAGACCAACGTGGGAGCCGACCGCGAGGCTGCGCCGAAGCGAAAGACGAAGAAGGCGAAGAAGCCCCGGGCCCGGGCCGCGGCGGAGGAGCACGCCCGCGAAGGGGACGAGGGCGACGACGAGGGCGACGACGAGCCCGGCGACGACGCGCCCACCGCGAAGCCCGCCCGGCGCCGCCCGCCTCCGTCCCCCGCGCGGCCCTACTGGCTGATCGCGGCCATCGCGGTCGTGATCGCGATCGTGGTCTACCAGCGCGTCGGGCCCGGCGCGGCCGACGGGGGCGAAGACCTCGGCGACACCCACGACGTCACGCTCGGCGGCGGCGCGCCCGTGGGGCCCGAGGAGCTCCGCGTGACGGTCTTCGAGCGCTACCCGCACGACACCGACGCGTTCACCCAGGGCCTGCTCTGGCATGACGGCCACCTCTACGAGAGCACGGGCCTGCGCGGTGAGTCGGACGTGCGGGTGGTGGACCTGACGACCGGCCGCGTCCTCCAGCTCCGCTCCAACGAGGACCGCCTCTTCGCCGAGGGGCTCGCCCGCGTGGGCGACGAGCTCTTCCAGCTGAGCTGGCAGGCCGGCGAGGCGCACGTCTGGTCGCTGAACAACCTCGACCACCGCCGGATGCTCAACTACGACGGTGAGGGCTGGGGCCTCTGCTACGACGGCCGCCACCTCGTGATGAGCGACGGCAGCGACCGCCTCGCGTTCCGCGACCCGGTGAGCTTCCAGATCGACCACGTGGTCCGCGTGCAGGACGAGCGCGGGCCGGTGCGCCGCCTCAACGAGCTGGAGTGCGTGGACGGCGCGGTCTACGCGAACGTCTGGCAGACCGATCGCATCGTCCGCATCGACCCGGGGAGCGGCCGCGTCACCGCGCGCATCGACGCCTCGGGCCTGTTGACCCGCGAGGAGCGCTTCGGCGCGGACGTGCTCAACGGCATCGCCTGGATCCCCGAGCGCGAGCGCTTCGTCATCACCGGCAAGCACTGGCCGTGGCTGTACGAGGTGGGCTTCGTCCCCGTCGAAGAGGACGAGGATTGACGCGGCCCGGCGTGGCGTCGCACGGTAGGACGCGCGGCTGTAAGCCGGCTACGAACGAACTGTAAGGGATCTTCCCCGAGGCATCCCCGTAGGCTGGTCCGTGAGCCCCCCACAGGTGCCTCGGCCGACGTCGGCGGTCGCCCCGCGCGGGGACCGATGAGCCGCTCGCTAGACGTCTCGATGAGCACCCCCGCCCCGCTCGCCCGCTTCGGTGATCTGCTCCTGCTCGAGCTGCTCGACGGCTTTGGCGCGCTGCAGACGTTCCGCGCGTCCGACCCGGAGGGCCGCCTGGTGCGCGTGCGCGGCGTGCGAGCCGCCTCGATCGACGATCCCGCGCTCCTCGAGGCCTTCGCCGAGCGGGTCGCGCTCGCCCAGAGCCTCGCGCTTCCGCAGCTCGAGGCGCCGATACGCCACGCCCTGACACCGGTGCCCCACGTGGTCCTCGACCTGGCCACCGGCGCCGAGCTCGGCCAGGCGCTCGCCGCGCGCGAGGGCGAGCCCATGCCGCCCGAAGCGGTGGTCGAGATCGGCCTCGCGGTCGTGCGGGCGCTCGCCGCGATCCACGCGCGCGGCGCCACGCACGGCGCGGTCAGCCCGGAGTCGGTGTTCATCACCGGGGCGGGCGACGCGCGGCTGACCGATCTCGGGCTCGGCCTGCTCGCGCAGCAGGTGGGCGGGAGCGCCCCGTCGAGC
>JAUHXR010000018.1 GCA_030426845.1 Polyangia bacterium
AGCACGAGGGTGTCGCCGTACCAGTCCAGGCCCGACAGCTCGGTGCGGCTCGGCTCCACGCCCCCCGCGAGCGGGATGGGCACGATCGCCTCCTCGCGCGGACGCCGGTCGGGCGGCAGGCGCGCGAGGTAGATCAGCGCGCCGATCGCCAGCAGGGCGAGCACGCCCCCCGTCCAGACGACGAGCCTCCGATCCATGGGCCCGCGATTAGACCACATCTCGGAACCCCGGACCGAGGATCGGCGAGCGTGACGGCGTGTCCCGCTCGCCGGGCCGGGGATCGGACGGCCGGTGGGCCGCGCGCGTCAGCCGTCGAGAGGCGGCGGCGGGCGGCAGTAGCCCTTGTCGCCGAAGACCGTGTAGCAGAGCTCGCCCGCGCCCGTGTCGCAGTCGGACGCCTCGTCGCAGACCCGACGGCAGAGGTAGCCGTCCAGGTCGTCGCACATCCCGTCGAGGAAGCCCCCGCTCTCGCCGCAAAAGAGGTTGCCGGTGCCGCAGGCCTCGCCGATCGCCGCCGAGTCGATCCGATCGCCGGGCGCGCCGCTGTAGCAGCGGTCCCCCTCGACGCCGAAGCCGCACAGCCCGCTCGCGCAGCCGACGCGTCCGGCGTGGTCGCAGCCCGCGAGGCACTCGCCGTCGACGCCGCAGATCTCACCCGGCATGCAGCCCGTGCGCGGGAGCTCGGGCAGCGGCTCGAACGGGACGCAGTCGGGATCGTCGAGGGGGTCGCAGGCGTCGCGGCAGTCGGGATCGAAGGCCCCGCACCCGCAGTGGCAGGTCACGCCGTCGCGGTAGTCACCCGCGTCGCAGCGCCACCCGTCGGGCGGAAAGGTCTGCGCGACGCTGGCGTCGGCGATCGCGACGCACGCGCCCCCGGGCACGGGCACCGAGGTCGGGACGAAGTCCATCGGCTCGATCGTCACCTCGACGAGGCGCACGTTCGCGAGGGCGGCGTCGAGCCGTCGGGTGAACGGGCTCGCCCCGAGGGTGAGCGCGCCGCGGTCGGCGAAGTAGCCGCGGTCCGGCGAGGTGACGTGGAAGGACATCACGCAGCGGGCGCAGCTCCCGAAGTTCGTGTCCTGGCCCGAGGCGAGGTCGAACGTGCCCACGTAGGAGGCCATGCCGTAGCGGTTGAACGTGAGGGTGAGCTCGTGCGCGAGGCCGTCGATGCGCGGCTCGAGCGGGGCCGCGTAGGTGATCGAGACGTCGTCGGAGCCGACCGCGCGCCAGGCCCCCACCGTCGCGATCAAGCAGCCGTCCACGTCCCGCGCCGGCCCCGCGTCGGGCGCCGAGCCCGCGTCGAGCCCCGCGTCGACCCCCGCGTCCGCGGTCCGTCCGCCGTCGGTCCCCGCGTCGGCCTCGCCGGACGCATCACACCCTACGCTCACGACCACCAGGGCCGCGGCCACACATCGTCGCCACATCGCTCCGCCTCCCGTCGAGGCCCGCCTCGAGCCCGCCGATCGCGGCGGGCCTCAGAACAACGCGAGCCCCACTCCGTCCTGCGCCTCGGCGTCGGGCTCGAACCGCACCGCGCCGCTCGTCGCTCCCTCGCGGAGCGTCAGCTCGATCCACAGCGCGCCGTCGGCCGAGGGCAGCGCGCCCGTCCCCTCGAGGGCGGCCGCGTCGCGGCTCGCCCGCACGAGGATCTGCCCGTCGGCGACCCGCGCGAGGGTCCCCTCGAGGACCTCGTCGAGGGCGCCGTCCGCGCTCCGCACCGTCACCGACGCCGGGCTGGACGGGTACGGGCGCGCGCAGCCCTCTCCCCCGACCGTGCGGGCCGGCCCCCGCTCGAGGACCTCGAACGTGACCTCGGTGGAGCCCTCGGCGAAGCCCGCCTCGCTCCACGCGACCTCCACCGTGCGGCGCCGCGAGAGCGCGTCGAGCGCCTCGGTGAGCGCGCTCAGGTCCGCCTCGCCCACGTCCTCGCGGCACGCGCCGAGCTCGGTGATCTCGCCGGTCTGCCCGCCCACACACCCCGCGAGCGCGAGCCCACAAACCAACGTCCGCCAAACCCTCGGCACGATCACACCCTAGGCCCGAGGGGACTCCCGCTCCAGGTCGATCTACTCCATCAACGCACATTCCGTCTTGCTTTGGCGAACCTCAAGTGCGAATCCGCTAGACATGTGGGTCTTCGACGCCGAGACGCTCGCGCAGCAGCTCGTCCGGGCCCTGCGCGGCCGCCGCTCGCAGACCGCGCTGAGCCGACGCCTCGGCTACCGGAGCAACGTCGTCTACAGCTGGGAGAGCGGCCGGCGCTATCCGACCGCGTCAGAGCTCTTCCGGGTGGTGGCGCGCACCGGCGGCGACCCGGTGGCCGCGTGGAGGCGCTTCCCGGTCTCGCTCGAGGGCGTCGACCCGACGCGGCCGGAGGGGGTGGCCGCGGTGCTCGCGCAGCTCCGGGGCGCGGCGCGAGTGCAGGAGGTCGCGGAGCGCTGCGAGGTCTCGCGGTTCGCCGCGTCGCGGTGGCTCCGGGGGCTCGCCGAGCCGCGGCTGCCCGACCTGCTGCGGCTCGTCGAGGCGCTCACGGTCCGCGTGGTCGACCTGGTCGCGGCCCTCGTCGACCCCGAGGACGTGCCGGCGCTGCGGGACCACCACCGCGAGGTCCGCGTGCGGCGCGCGGTCGCGTTCACGCATCCATGGTCGCAAGCGATCTTGCGTCAGCTCGAGACGGCCGCCTACCGACGCCGCCGGGCGCGAGGCGACGACGCCCGCTGGCTCGCCCGTCGCCTCGGGGTGGAGGCGGGGGTCGCCACCGACGCGCTCGGGGCGCTCGAGACGGCGGGGCTCGTCCGGCGGCAGGGGGGCCGCTACCGGACCGAGCCCGTGGCGGTGGACACCTCGACCGCGAGCGCGGAGGCGCGGCGCCAGCTCAAGGAGCACTGGGCCGACGTGGGGCGCGAGCGCCTGTCGGCGGGCGCGGACGGGCTGTTCTCCTGGGCGGTGGTGGCGGTCTCCGAGGCGGACTACGAGCGCCTGCGCGCGCTCCACGTGGGCTACCTCCACGCGCTGCGGCAGCTCGTCGACGCCTCGGACCCGAGCGAGGTCGTGGCGGTCGCCAACGTGCAGCTCTTCCGGCTCGACCGCTGAGCCCGCGGGACGCGGATCGCTCTGCTACGGTACCCCCGTGATCGACGTCGCGCGGGCGCTGGTTGCGCTGATCGACGGGGGGGGCCACGGCGCCCTCGCGACCGTGATCCGCTCGAGCGGCTCGACCCCGCAGGTGCCGGGCGCGCGGCTGCTCATGCGCGCGGACGGCAGCCTCGTCGGCACGATCGGCGGGGGCGCGATCGAGCTGCACGTCGTCGAGGAGCTGCGCGCGTGCCTCGAGGATCGACGGCCTCGCGTCGTGCAAAAGGACCTGCTCCGCGAGCTCGCGATGTGCTGCGGCGGTCGGATGGAGGTGTTCGTGGAGCCGGTAGAGGGCAGGCCGCGGCTGGTGATCTTCGGCGCGGGTCACGTCGCCAAGGCGACGGCGCAGGTCGCGCGGGGGCTCGGGATGCGCGTGACGGTGGTCGACGACCGCGAGGAGCTCAACACCGAGGCGCGTTTCGAGGGCTGCGAGCGGGTGCTCGAGGAGCCCTCCGCCGCGCTCGAGGCGGTGCGGCCGACGGAGCGCGACTGGCTGCTGATCGTCACCCACGACCACCGGGTCGACGAGGAGGCGCTCGACGTGTTCGCGCGCCAGCCGCACGCCTACCTCGGGATGATCGGGAGCCGCCGCAAGGTCTACCGGGTCCTGGCCCGCATCCACGCGCGGCGCGGTCTGCCGCCGCTCGATCGGGTCTACGCGCCGGTAGGGCTCGCGATCGGCGCGGTGACCCCGGAGGAGATCGCGATCAGCGTGGCGGCCGAGCTGATCGCGCTGCGTCACGGCGTCCCCGGCCCGCACATGCGCGCGGTGGACGACCCGGCCCTCGCCAAGGTGCTCGGCGGCGAGCTGACCCCGGACGACGCGGCCCGGCTGACCGACGCCTGAGTGGTCCCGCCGCCCGGCCTCGCGCGGCCCGTTGCGATGCTTCATCCTTGGTGTCGATGCCCGCCACCTCCGAGTGCCGCGTCTGCCGCACGCCCCGCGCCACGCGCCCGGGCGACGGCGGGGTCTGTGGCGCCTGCGAGCTGACGACCTTCCCGGCGATCTCGGAGCGCCACGGCCGCTGGAGCCCCCTCGCGCTCGGCGGGCTGAGCCTCTTCTGCGACGTCTTCCTGATCCCCACCTTCTTCGCGATCGGGCGCGGCTTCCAGGACCTGCGCGAGGTCGCCCGGCGCGAAGCGGCGGGGTACTGGCACCGCGAGCATCCGTCGGTGCGCGCGGGCGCGGTGTGGGGGATCCTGCTCGGCCTCGCGCGCCCCGGGCTCGGCCTGCTCGTCGTCCTCACGATGCTCTTCGTCGTCGGCGCGGAGCCGCGGCCGGGCGGGGCCACGGTGCCGGAGCTCAGCGGCGACGAGCTCACCGAGATCCTCGCGCGTGTCTACGACCGCGACCCCGAGACCCGCCACACCGCGCTGCGTCACCTCGCGGAGGTCGCGCCGCTGACCGAGGGCATCGCGCGCGGCCAGCTCTTCGACGCGCTCCGGCGCCCGACCGACCTGACGCCGGCCGAGGCGCGCGAGTCCCGCGGGGCGATCGCGGCCGCGCTGGTGACCTCGCTCCCCGCGACGTACGACCCGGTCGCGGACATCACGCGCCTCGCGCTCGCGGCCGAGTCGCTCGATCGGCGAGGGCGCGCCGCGATCGTGGACGCCGCCGCGCGGCACGAGTCCGCCGACGCGATGGAGGCGATCACGCGCGTGATGCGCCTCGACGATCCGCCGGCGCTCCCGGTCCAGGCGCTGAGCGCGCGAGGCGCGGTCCTCGGCGACGTGCTCCCCGAGCTGCTCGCGCGCGAGCCGGAGTCTCCAGTCCGCCGCGACGCGCTGCGAGTCGCGGCCGCGGTGTGTCAGGGCGCGCACCGGCCGGATCTGCGCGCGGCGCGCTCGGACCTCTCCCTCGACTGGGTCCGGGCCTACGCCGCGCTGCGGGGAGAGGCCGACCCGGGCGATCTGTCGGGGTGGCTCGAGCCGGCGCGCGAGGCGCGCGTCGCCTACGCGCTCGACGCCCTCGCCGCGATGGGCTGCCTCTCGGCCGACGAGGCCACGGTGGGCCTGCTCGACGAGGCCCAGCGCGACATGGGCGATCCGCGCGTCGCCCTCACCGCCGCGATGGCGCGCGCCTCCCTCGAGCCGTGCGACGACTCGCTGACCCGAGGCTGCGGGCCCGGGCCGTCGGCCGCGCTCCGCCGACGCGCGGCCGCCGACCCGCGGTCGCGGCGCACCCTCCACGACTTCCTCGCCCGCCACGACGCGCTCGACACCCTGCCGGCGGCCACGTGGTCCGGGCGCGCCCTCGCCGAGTCCGACCTCTTCGCCTGGCTCGTCGCCGAGGGGCTGCGGCCGGATGCGGTGACCCACGAGCTGCTGCAGAGCCGCACCGTCGACCGCGAGCTCCGCGAGGTCCACGTCTTCGTGCTCGCCGACGGCGCGGGCGAGCACCGGGTGGCGGTCGGGCCCTACCCGAGCGCCCACCCGAGCGTGGTGGCGGCCGGGCCCGCGCGCGACGCGTCGTGGGGCGCGTTGAGCGCAGCGCAGCTCGTCGACGAGCTCCTCAGCCGCTGGGAGGCGGGCGAATGACCCGCGGCGCCTACCTGCTCGGCCTCGCGCTGTTCGGCGTTTGCCTCATTGGCGGCGTCGCGCTCACCGCGCCGAGCCCGAGCGAGCTCGGCTGGGTCGAGCGCGCGAGCTGCGCGGAGTGGCTCGCCGCCCCGCGGGAGGGCGCGTTCACGCTCGAGGACTGCGAGCTCGACCTGAGCGCGGCCGAGCGGCGCGGCACCGAGATCGACGTGCCGGTGCTCGCCCCGGGGACGGCCCAGATCGGCGTCGAGGGCGACCCGCGCGTCTACTGGCGCACCGACGATCGTCGCCTGATCGCGATCCACGAGCGGGTCGCGAACGAGAGCGGCCTGACGCGGCAGCGCACCCTCGAGCGGTTCGAGGACCTGTTCATCCAGCGCCGGGCGATCACCGGGGTCGTCACGGACGGCGACGGCGAGCACGTCATCGAGAGCGCCGCGCGCTCCCGGGTGCTTCGGGGGCTCGGGCTCTCGCTCGGCCTGCTGGGCCTCTTCGGCCTCCTCGGCTTCGTCGCGCTCCAGCGCCGGTGGCTCCGCCGCGCGGCCGCGCTGGGCGCGGGCGACGGCCAGCCGCTGAGCTTCTGATCCGCGGCGGGCGCGCTCGGCGGAAGCAAACGTCGAGGCGCGGCGGATCGCGCGCTACCATCGCGCGATGGCGAGCGAGCTCCGCTTCACCCTCAACGGCGCGCCGGTCTCGGCCGACGGCGCCGACCCCAACACCACCCTGCTCGGGTGGCTGCGCGCGCGCGGCCTGACCGGCAGCAAGGAAGGTTGCGCCGAAGGCGAATGCGGCGCCTGCGCGGTGCTCTTCGTCCGCGAGGGCCCCGACGGCCAGACGCGCTACACGCCGGTCAACGGGTGCCTCGTCCTGCTCGGCGCCTGCGCGGGCCAGGAGGTACTCACCGTCGAGGGCCTCGCCGACGGCGAGCTCCACCCGGTGCAGCGGGCGATGGTCGAGCTCGGCGGCAGCCAGTGCGGCTACTGCACGCCGGGCTTCGTGGTGAGCCTCTTCGCCGAGTACTACCGGCGCGGCCGGGCCGAGGAGGGCTTCGACCTCGAGAGCATCGCGGGCAACCTCTGCCGCTGCACCGGCTACCGGCCGATCCGCGACGCGGGGCGCGGCCTGCCGATGGTCGACGACGCCGACCCGAGGCGCGCCCGACTCGGCGCGCCCGCGCCGGCGGTGGAGGCCTTCACGCTCGAGGGCGCGACGGAGGGCGGGCGCCGCTTCTTCCGGCCGGCGACGCTCGCCGAGGCGACCGCGATCTACGCCCGCCACCCCGACGCGCGGCTCGTCTGCGGCGGCACCGATCTCGTCGTGGAGATCAACCAGCGCCTGAGCCGCTTCGAGACGATCCTCTCGCTCGAGGGCGTGGCCGAGCTCCGGGCGTTCGACGACGCCGAGGACGCGCTCACCATCGGCGCGGCCGTCCCGCTGAGCGAGATCGAGGAGCGCCTCGACGGGGCCCTGCCCATCCTCGAGGAGCTGCTGCCGCTCTTCAGCTCGCGCCTCATCCGCAACCGCGCGACCCTCGGCGGCAACCTCGCGACCGCCTCGCCGATCGGCGACTCGCCGCCCGTCCTCCTCGCGCTCGACGCCGAGGTCATCGCGGTGAGCGCCGAGGGCGAGCGGAGCATCCCGATCGACGCGCTCTTCACCGGCTACCGGCAGACCTCGCTCCGGCCGGGCGAGCTCATCGCGCGTGTCCGCATCCCCAAGCCGTTCCCGACCGTCGGCCGCTTCTTCAAGGTGAGCAAGCGGGTCCACGACGACATCAGCTGCGTGGCCGCGGGGTTCGCGCTCTCCATCGAGGACGGGGTCGTGCAGCGCGCGCGCCTCGCCTACGGGGGCGTCGCGGCGACGCCGGCCCGCGCCAAGGCGGCCGAGGCCGCGCTCGAGGGCAAGCCGTGGTCGCGCGCCGCGGTCGACGAGGCGAAGGCGCAGCTCGCGGGCGCGTTCACGCCGATGACGGATCAGCGGGGCAGCGCGGCCTACCGCGCGGCGATGGTGCCGAGCCTGCTCGAGAAGCTCTGGGCCGAGACGGAGGCGCGATGAGCGTCGGCAAGGCGATCCCCCACGAGAGCGCGGAGGGCCACGTCACCGGCGGCGCCCTCTACACCGACGACCTCGTGACCCGCTACCCGGGCTGCCTCCACGCGTGGCCGGTCCAGGTGCTCCACGCTCGCGCGACGGTCGACGCGATGCGCGTCGAGCCGGCCCTCGCCGTCCCCGGCGTGGTCACCGTGCTGACCGCGGCCGACGTGATCGGCGAGAACAACACCGGCGTCGCGCGGCGCGACGAGGTGCTCTTCGACACCGAGGTCCACTACTGGGGCCAGGCGGTGGCGTGGGTCCTCGGCGAGACCGAGGAGGCGGCGAAGATGGGCGCGCTCGCGGTCGAGCTCGACGTGACCCCGGGCGACGCGATCCTCGGCATCGAGGCCGCGATCGCGGCCGAGAGCTTCCACACCGAGCCGGGACAGATCGCGCGGGGCGACGTGGCCGCGGCGATGAAGGCCGCGCCGCGGACGCTCTCGGGCGAGCTCTTCGTGGGCGGCCAGGAGCACTTCTACCTCGAGACCCACGCCGCCATCGCGTCGGTGGACGAGGCGGGGAGCGTGCTCGTCCAGTCGAGCACCCAGCACCCGACGGAGACCCAGGAGATCGTCGCGCGCGTCCTCGCGCGGCCCAAGAACCAGGTCGTCGTGCAGTCGCTGCGGATGGGCGGCGCGTTCGGCGGCAAGGAGGTCCAGGCCAACCCGATCGCCGCGGTCGCCGCGCTCGGATGCGTCAAGACGTCTCGCCCCGTGCGCGTCCGCCTCGACCGCGCGCGCGACTTCGCGATCAGCGGCAAGCGCCACCCGTTCCTCGGCCGCTACGAGATCGGCTTCGACGACACCGGGCGCGTGCTCGCGTTCGACCTCGAGCTGTGGAGCGACGGCGGCTACTCGCTCGACCTCAGCGCGCCCGTGTTCCACCGCGCGCTCTTCCACGCCGACAACGCCTACCACCTCCGCGACGTGCGGGTGCGCGGGCGCGTCTGCAAGACCAACGCGTGCAGCCACACCGCGTTCCGCGGCTTCGGCGGGCCCCAGGGCATGGTGATGATCGAGGACGCGCTCGACGCGGTCGCGCGGGCCCTCCGGGTGCCGCCCCACGTGGTGCGGGCGCGCAACTTCTACCAGCCGGGCGACACGACCCACTACGAGCAGGAGGTCAGCCAGGCCGACCGCATCACCCGCATCTGGGACGACCTCAAGCGCTCGAGCGAGTTCGACGCGCGCTGGGCGGAGGTCGCGCGCTTCAACGAGGCGCACCCGAACGAGAAGCGGGGCCTCGCGATCACGCCGGTGAAGTTCGGCATCAGCTTCACCGCCAAGCACTTCAACCAGGCCGGCGCGCTCGTCCTCGTCTACAAGGATGGCTCGGTCCAGGTGAACCACGGCGGCACCGAGATGGGCCAGGGCCTGCACACCAAGATGCAGCAGGTCGCCGCCCAGGCGCTCGGCGTGCCGCTCGAGCGGGTGCGGGTGATGCCGACGCGCACCGACAAGGTGCCGAACACGAGCGCGACCGCGGCGTCGAGCGGGAGCGATCTCAACGGCGCGGCGATCCAGGCGGCCTGCGAGACGATCGCGGAGCGCCTGCGCGAGGTGGCCGGCCGCATGCTGGCGATCGACCCGGGCGAGCTCGAGATCGCCGACGGCGTGGTCGCCCGCGCGGACGGTCAGGGGGAGGCGCTGCCGTTCGCCGAGGTCGTCGAGCGCGCCTACCTCGACCGCGTGCAGCTCAGCGCGACCGGCTTCTACCGCACGCCGCGCATCCACTTCGACGAGGCGGCGGGCCGCGGCCGGCCGTTCCACTACTTCGCCTACGGCGCGGCCGCCTGCGAGGTGGAGGTCGACCGGTTCACCGGCATGTACGCGATCCGCCGGGTCGACATCCTCCACGACGTCGGCGACTCGCTCAGCCCGCTGGTCGACCTCGGCCAGGTGGAGGGCGGCTTCATGCAGGGCGTCGGCTGGCTCACCCAGGAGGAGCTCTGGTGGGCGCCCGACGGCCGCCTCGGCACGGTCAACGCGAGCACCTACAAGCTGCCGACGGTCGGCGAGCTGCCCGAGGAGCTCCACGTGCGCCTGCTCCCGAAGGCCACCGAGCCCGGCGTGGTCTACGGCAGCAAGGCGGTGGGCGAGCCCCCGTTCATGCTCGCGATCAGCGTGCGCGAGGCGCTGCGCCAGGCGGTGAGCGCGTTCGGGGAGGCCCCGTCGTCGGTCCCGCTCGCCTCGCCCGCGACCGCCGAGCAGGTGTTCTGGGCGATCGAGCGGGTCACCGGGGCCGAGGAGCGTCGCGCGGCGGAGTAGGGCGCGGTTGCGCGCCCGCTGGGGGTTCGCCAGAGTGTCCCCACGGGCGGCGATCCACGCCCAACCTCTTCGGCCCTCCCCCAGCGGGGGCCCCCTCCGCCCCGGCGGAGGACGGAGGCAAAGGGGGGCGTACCCTCGGGTCGGTCGTCGGAGCTCCGTCCGTCGCGGGTGCTCGGTCGCTGGGGGGCAGGGCGCCGTGCGGCAGATGGAAGAGCACGATGACGAAGAACCGCGACCTCAAGAAGCGCGTGCGCGCGCGCATGGCCAAGACCGGCGAGTCGTACACCGCGGCCCGCGCGCACCTCGTGGGCGATCTGCGCGCCTCGGTCGAGGAGTACGCCGACCTGGCGGGGATGAGCGACGAGGCGGTCTCGGCCAAGACGGGCAAGACCTGGCGCGCGTGGGTGGACGCGCTCGACGCGCTCGACGCGACGTCGAAGACGCACCGTGAGATCGCGGCCGCCGTGCGCGAGCGCTGGCCGGCGATCGGCGGCTGGTGGGCGCAGTCGGTGACCGTCGGCTACGAGCGCATCCGCAAGCTCCGCGCGCGCGGTCAGCAGCGGACGACCAAGCTCTTCGACGCGAACAAGAGCCGCACCTTCGCGGTCCCCGTCGACGCGCTCTACCGCGCGTTCCACGACGGCCGCCGCCGCGCGCGGTGGCTCGGCGTCGAGGGGGTCGAGCGCGCGAGCGCGACCGAGGGCCGCCGCGTACGCCTCGAGTGGCCGGACGGCACGACCGCGCTGGTGAGCTTCACCGACAAGGGCCCGTCGAAGAGCAGCGTCGCGATCCAGCACCGCAAGCTGTCGAGCAAGGCGGACGCCGACCGGGCGAAGGAGGCGTGGGCCGACCGCCTGGACGCGCTCGCGGCGCAGCTGTAGCCGACTCGGGCGCCCGGGCCTGCGCGGCGGCGCGGGTCCGGGTCCGCCCGGACGACACTTCAAGAAATGCAAACGAAGCTGCGTCAGCCGCCGCACTCCTCGAGGCGCCGGCGGAGGTAGCCGCGCTCGACCTGGTTCTCGGCGAGCTCGAGCGCGCGCGCGTAGTCGGCGCGCGCCTCGTCGAGGCGGCCGGCCCGGCGCAGCAGGTCGGCCCGGGAGGCGGGGAGCAGGTGGTAGCGCGCGAGCTGCCCGCCGGCCTGGAGCGCGTCGATCAACGCGAGGCCTTGCGCGAGGTCGCCGGCCATCGCGATCGCGACCGCGCGGTTGAGCTCGACGACCGGCGAGGGCGCGACCCGGCCGAGGACGAAGTAGAGCGCGGCGATCTGCCGCCAGTCGGTCTCCTCCGCGCTCGGCGCCTGCGCGTGCAGGGCCCCGATCGCGGCCTGGAGCGCGAACCGACGCGGCGGGCGACCCCGCAGCGCCGCCTCCACCATCGGCAGCGCGCGCTCGATCTGCGCGCGATCCCAGCCCGATCGGTCCTGCGCCTCGAGGGTCACCAGCGCGCCGTCGGGGCCCACGCGGGCGTCGCGCCGCGAGTCGCTCAGGAGCATCAGCGCGAGCAGGCCGCGCGGCTCCGGCTCGTCGGGCAGGAGGCGGCTGACGAGCTCGGCCAGGCGGATGCCCTCGCGGCAGAGGTCGCGCCGCACCAGGTCGTCGCCCGCGGTCGCGCTGTAGCCCTCGTTGAACACGAGGTAGAGGGTGGTCAACGCGCTGTCGAGGCGCGACGGCAGCTCCTCGGCGTCCGGCACGCGGTAGGGGATGCCGGCCGAGCGGATCTTCTTCTTGGCCCGCACGAGGCGCTGGGCCATCGCGCGGGGATCGGCGAGGAAGGCCCGCGCGATCTCCTCGGTGGTCAGGCCGCAGATCGTGCGCAACGTGAGCGCCACCTGCGCCTCGGGGCCGAGGCTCGGGTGGCAGCACGTGAACACGAGCCGGAGCATGTCGTCGGCGACCCCACGCTCGAGCAGCTCCTCGGGCGAGGCGGCGAAGCTGCGGTCGAGCTCGGTCATCACCTCGAGCTCGGCGCGCTTGTCCGCGAAGCTCTTGCGGCGGCGGATGCGGTCGATCGCCTTGTTCCGCGCGGTGCGCAGGACCCACGCGCGCGGGTTGTCGGGCACGCCCTCGACCGGCCACTGCGCGAGCGCGGCCTCGAACGCGTCCTGCACGACCTCCTCGGCCCGCTCGAAGTCGCCCAGCAGCCGGATCAGCGGCGCGACGAGGCGCCCGTGCTCCTCGCGGTAGAGCCGCTCGAGGGTCCGCGCGGGCACGCGTCGCTCACGAAAGGAGCCGGGGCTCGCGCTCGAGGGTGACCCCGAACCGCGCCTCGACCCCTCGCTGGATCTCGTCGGCGAGCGCGAGCAGCTCGCGCGTCGTGCCGCCCTGGTGATGGACGAGGGCGAGCGCGTGGGCGGAGCTGATGCCGACCGCGCCGCGTCGCGTGCCCTTGGCGAAGCCGGCCTGCTCGATCAGCCAGCCGGCCGCGATCTTCACGCGCCCGTCGTCCGTCGGCCACCGCGGCGCGCCCTCGATCGCGTTGGCCACCTCGGGGGCCACGATCGGGTTGGTGAAGAAGGAGCCCGCGCTCCGGTGGTTCGGGTCGGCGAAGTCGACGACCATCGACTTCTTGCGGCGCAGCGCGACCACCGCGTCGCGCACGTCCGAGAGGCCCGGCGTCACGCCCTCGAGCGCGCGCTCGAGCTCGGCGTAGCGGACGGCCGGGGGGCCGTCGGGGCGGAGCTGGAAGGTGACGCCGAGGACCACGTACCGGTCGGGCGCGCGCTTGAACATGCTGTCGCGGTAGGCGAAGTCGCAGTCCGCGGGCGCGAGGGTGGAGACCTCGAGCGACTCCCGGTCGAGCACCTCGACCTCGGCGATCGTCTCGGAGACGTCCTGGCCGTAGGCGCCGACGTTCTGGATGGGCGTCGCGCCGACGCGCCCGGGGATGCCCGCGAGGCACTCGATCCCGGCGAGGCCCGCGGCCACGCAGCGCCGCACCAGCGCGTCCCAGTCCTCGCCCGCCGCCGCGCGGACCCGGCCGTCGGGGGCCTCGTCGACGCCGCGGAGCGCCATGTCGATGACGAGCCCGTCGAAGCCCTCGTCGGCGACCACGAGGTTGCTCCCGCCGCCCAGGATCGCGACGCGCACGCCGCGGCGTCGAGCCCACAACAGGCCTTGCGTAACCGCTCGCGCGTCGCGCGCCGACAGGAAGAAGCGCGCGTCGCCGCCGAGGCCCAGCGTGGTCCGGGGGGCGAGGGCCACGTCCTCGAGGATGTCGGTGGCGGGGATCACGCGCGCCGATGGCTATAGCACAGGCACTTCGTGGTAGCGTTCGCCTCCGGAGGAGCTGGATGAGGAAGCGCTGGTTTCGTTGGTTCCTGGCTGCCATGGCGGTGTTCTGGCTCGGCCTCAGCGCCTACCCCGCGCTCGCCCAGCGGACGGGCGGGAGCTTCGGCGGCGGCAGCTTCAGCGGCGGCGGCGGCGGCTTCAGCGGCGGCGGCGGCAGCTTCGGCGGCGGGCGGAGCAGCTACGGCGGCGGCTCCTCCTTCGGCGGGTCGAGCTACTCGGGCGGCGGCTACCGCTCCTCGGGCGGCGGCGGCGGGATGCCCTGCGGCTGCTCGCTCCCGCTCTTCGTCGGGCTGATCATCCTCTTCGTCATCATCAGCCAGGCCAAGAAGGGCCAGGGCGGCACGAACACGTCGCACGGCGCGCGCGGCTGGGGCGAGGTCGACATCTCCGCGATCCGCCTCGGCATCGACTGGCGCGCGCGGCGCGACGTCCAGGCGCGCCTCGAGCAGCTCGCGCAGAGCGGCCAGACGAACAGCCAGGCCGGCCTCGCGAACCTCCTGCGCGAGACGGTCCTGTCGCTGCGGCGCTCGGAGCTCGCGTGGCTCTACGCCAACGTCGCGAACTACCACCCGATGAGCGCGGCCGCGGCGGAGGGGATCTTCCGCCAGCTCGCGGTCGACTCGCGCAGCAAGTTCCAGGACGAGCTGGTGCGCAACGCCGACGGCTCGGTGAGCGCGCGCCAGGCCCCCGAGATGCGCGCGCACCCGAACGAGGGTGAGGGCGTCGTGGTGGTCACGCTGATCGTGGCCGCCCGCCGCGAGATCCTCGACGTGCACCAGGTCGACAACGCCGACGCGCTCAAGCGGCTCCTCGACGACATGATCGGCGTCGCCAACCCGCACACCCTCGTCGCGATCGAGGTCGTGTGGTCGCCCGCGACCGAGAACGACCGCATGAGCACGGCCGAGCTCGAGCAGTTCTACCCGGACCTGAAGAAGATCGACGAGCGCTCGATCGCGGGCCGGGTCTTCTGCGCCTACTGCAAGGGGCCCTTCGCGATGGAGCTCCTCAACTGCCCGCACTGCGGCGCGCCCGCCCCCCAGCCGCAGCAGCCGCCGGTCGGCTGACGGCCTCGACGCGATCGCGAGCGCTCCTCAGCCGGCCGCGGCGCGCGACGCGAAGTCGCGGTAGTCGTCCTCGACGCCGGCGAGCTCCACGATCGCGATCGCCTCGGCCATCGCGCGGTCCGGGCGCGCGCCCTCCGCGGCCCGCTCGGCCGCGAGGCGGCGGGCGATCCGCACCCGCAGCGACAGCTCGGCCCGCGCGTCCGCGAAGGTCCCGAGGAACGCGTGCTCGAGCGACCACAGGTAGTCGGCGACCCAGTCCCGCAGCATCGCCTCGGGGTCCTCGGGCGCGCTCCTCGCCTCGGCGCGATCGAACGCGTCGGCCCAGGGCAGGGTCGGCGCGGGCGCCTCGACGGCGCCCTCGACGGGGAGGCCGAGCTCGTCGAGCAGCGCGCGACCGAAGCGACGGATCGCGACCACGAAGCGGCTCTCGTCCGTCTGCGACACGTAGAGCCGGCCGAGCGCCTCGAGCGGCTCCCGGTCGATCTCGACCGCGCCGAGCACCTCGAGCGGGTCCTCGGTCGCGAGCCGGGCGAGCAGGGTCTCCTCGATCGCCTCCCACTCCTCGATCGTGATCTCGACTCCTTCGGTCAGGGCGAAGGTCGACAGCAGCGTGCGGTCGGGCGGACCCGGGCAGGCCTCGGCCGCGGCCTCCGCGGTCACCGGCGCGCGCTCGCCCATCGTGCGGCACGGGCAGCGGTGATCGGTCGCGACGCGCCGGTGGGTGGGCGTCTCGATGAGCACGAACGGGAACTGCTGACAGCTCACCGGCTTGGCGCGCGGGCCGAGCCGGGCGTGGAGCGCGCAGCCGCCCTCGCCGAGGAACGCGCAGCGGCCGCCGGTCGCGGCGATCACCCGATCGCCCTCCTCGGTGAGGACCACGAGCCGGCGATCGAGCGCCTCGAGGGTCGCGACCTCGCGGTCGTCGAGCGGGCCGAAGGTGTGCACGTCGGCGCAGCACAGGCCGTCGCCGTGGCAGGTGAAGCGCGCGCCCGGCCGCACCCGGAGGCTCACGCGTCGGCCCCCGGCGACCCCTCGGCCGCGCACAGGATCTTGCGGGTGAGGCGCGAGATCCCCACCTCGTCGAGCGCCCCTCGCGCGTGGAGCGCGGCCGGCGCGGAGGCCACGGCGGCGCTCGCCCGCCAGACCTCCACGTCCAGCCGGCGGTGGCTCAGGACGTGCTCGAGCCGCCCGCGCGCCGCCGGCTCGAGCCGAGCCCGCACGCCGCTCTCGCGCAGGGCCCGCCGCGCCGCCTCGCGGCCCTGGCCCTCCGCGGTCGGCACGCCGTAGAGCCCGCCGAAGAGCGCGCCCTCGCCGCGCAGGAGCGCGAGCTCACCGCGCCCGCGCGTCGCGACGACCGCCACGAGCGAGACGGGCCGCGGCGCCGCCTTCTTGCGCGGGACCGGCAGCGCCTCGACGCGACCGTCCGCGCGCGCCACGCAGGCCTCCCGCCACGGGCACACGAGGCACGTCGGCCGCTTGGGCGTGCACACCCGCGCGCCGAGCTCCATCAGCGCCTGGTTGAGGTCGCCGGGGCGCGGGCCGCGGACGAGGTCGGTCGCCGCGTCCCACAGCGCGCGCTCGGTCGCGGCCTGTCCGAGCGGCGTGTCGATCCCGAGGGCGCGGCTCAGCACCCGGGCCACGTTGCCGTCCACCACCGGCTCCTCGAGCCCGAACGCGATCGAGCCGATCGCGCCCGCGGTGTAGCGGCCGACCCCCGGCAGACCGCGCCGCGCCTCGGCGTCGCGCGGCACCTCCCCGCCGTACTGGGCCACCACCTCGCGCGCTCCCCGGTGCAGCAGCCGCGCGCGCCGGTAGTAGCCGAGCCCGCTCCAGCGCGAGAGCACCTCGTCCTCGTCGGCCGCGGCGAGGCTCGCCGGGTCGGGGAAGCGGGCGAGGAACCGCTCGTAGTACGGCACGACCGTCTCGACGCGGGTCTGCTGCAGCATGATCTCGGAGACCCAGATCGCGTAGGGGTCGCTCGTCCGGCGCCACGGCAGGTCGCGCCGGTGCGCGTCGTACCAGGCGAGGAGCGACGCGCGGTCCAGCGGGGCGGGCATCAGCCCCCGCCGGCGTCGACGACACATACGCGGACCGGGTCGCAGGCCGCGGTGACGGGCGTGACCCGGCCGGTGTCGAAGCGCACGTCGAAGTGCGTCCCGAACTCCGTCCCGTACCCCAGGCGCGACGGCGGGACGAGCACCACCCCCGGCACCGGCCCGAGCGACTCGCCCCTGGGCCTCGACTCCGCGACGCCCGGGGAGCTGGCGCGCACATAGACCGCTCGCGCGGGGTCTGGATCGGGCACCAGGCTCACGAAGAAGTGCTGCTGCCCGACCAGCATCAGCGGCCGCAGGACGGCCGGACGGTGGCCGGGCGCGAGCACCACCACCAGCTCGCTCTCGAGCCCCGTGACCGTGACGTCGAGCGGCGTCGCGCCGAGGTGCTGCGGGCCGGAGTAGACCTGCGCCGGGACGCTCGTCTCGATGCGGGTCGTCGTGACGGCCGCGCCGGCCGAGTCCTGGACCGCGCTCCCCGGCGGGGGCGGGGTCGCGGCCGAGTCGTCGTCGTCCACGCTCACGTAGAGGACGGCGAGGAGGACGGCGATCGCCACGATGAGGAACGCCACGAACCCGATGACCGCGAGCAGCCACGGCAGCGCGGAGCTCGCCTTGGACGCCGCGGCCGAGGGGGCCGCGCCGACCGCGCTCGGGACGGCCGGGCCGACCGCGTTGGGTAGCGGCGCCGCGCTGACCACCGGCCCGGGCGCCACCGCGGGCGCGTGGATCAGCGGTTGGGCCTTCTGCACGTCGACCTGCGTCTTGACCCCCGGCTCGTCCGGCGGGACCGAGGCGCGCTCCATCGCGGCGAGCGCGATCTGCGCCGAGGGGAGCGAGCGGCGCTCGCCGGGCGCCGGCTGGGCCGCGGTCTCGTGGGGCTCGTCGAGCTGCCAGCCGCGCTCCGGGAACGCCCAGCCCAAGAGGCGCGCGAGCTGGTCACGGCCGTAGCCCGGCGCGATCTCGTGGAGCACCTCGCGCAGGCTCATCCCGACCGCCTGGGCCGACGGCGTGCGCACCGTCGGGTCCTTGGTCAGGCAGCTCATCACGATCGCGTCGAGCTCGGGCGAGACCTCGGGGTGGTAGCGCGACGGAGGGTGGAACCGGCACTCGGCCAGGAGCTGGGCCGCGCGCACCGGGTCGTCGTGCGGGATGAGCACGCGCATCGCGAGCATCTCCCAGATGACGACCCCGAGGCTGAAGACGTCGGCGCGCGCGTCGACCTCGTGGTGCTGGGCCTGCTCGGGCGCCATGTAGCTCAGCTTGCCGATCGGGATGCCGCTGCCCGTCTGGACGACGTTGTCGGCCGCCTTCACCAGGCCGAAGTCGCTGACCTTCACCGCGCCCTCGTTCGAGAGCAAGACGTTCTGCGGCGACACGTCCCGGTGCACGATGCCGAGCGGGTTGCCCTGCGCGTCGCGCTTGCGGTGCGCGTGGTCGAGGCCGGCCGCGGCCTCCGCGCCGATGAAGCACGCGGCCGCGATGTCGAGCTTCTGGCCCTGCTCGACGAGGCGCTGGAGCAGCGTCGCGAGCGGCACCCCCTCGACGAACTCCATCACGAGGTAGGGCTCGGGCTTCACCCCGAAGTCGACGACCGCGACGAGGTTCGGGTGGTCGAGGCGCGCGTTGGTCCGAGCCTCGGCCGCGAACCGCTCGAGGAGCGACGGGTCGCGGCGGTACTGCGGGATCATCCGCTTGATCGCGACCGTCTTCTTGAACCCGGCCTCGCCGACGCGCTCGGCCCGATAGACCATGGCCATGCCGCCGTGCCCGAGGCGCTCGAGCAGGGTGTACTCGCCCAGCCGCGTGGGACCCTCAGCCGACACTGCGATCCTCGGCGATCACTGCGGGAGGATACTAACCGACGCCGCTCCGCGCTCAGCGGATCTCCGCGATCGCGTCGAACGGCTTGCGCTCGAGGTCGGGCACGGTGCAGTCGGCCGCGGGGTAGCCCACGGGCAGGATCACGAACGGCTTCTCGTTCTTGGGGCGCCCGCAGATCTCGCGCAGGAACGTCATCGGGGCCGGGGTGTGGGTGAGCGTGGCCAGGCCCGCGCGGTGGAGCGCGCCGATCAGCATGCCGACCGCGATGCCGACCGACTCGTTGAGGTAGTAGCCCTTGAGCCTCGTTCCGTCGGGGAGCTCCTCGTAGTCGCGGCGGAAGACCACGATCAGCCACGGCGCGTCGGTGATGTGCTCCTTGACGAAGTCGGTCCCGAGCGGCGCGAGCGCCTCGAGCCACTCCGGCGTCGCCCGGCCCTCGTAGAAGGCGCGCTCCTCCTTCTCGGCCGCGTCGCGGATCTGCGCCTTGATCGACGGATCGCTGATCGCGACGAAGTACCAGGGCTGGCGGTGGGCCCCCGAGGGCGCGGTGCCCGCGATGCGGATCGCGTCTTCGATCGCCTCCTGCGGGACGGGGTCGCGGGAGAAGCTCCGCACGCTCCGGCGGGTCTGCATCCGCGCGTAGTCGGCGCGCAGCGCCTGCTTGACCGCGTCGGGAGACACCCGCGCGGGGCGGTAGGGGACCGAGGGGGGCTCGCCGCTCATCCGCGACTGCATACCGAACCTGCGCGCGGGCGTCGAACCGTGCGCGACCGCCCGCGCTCGGGAGGCCGGTTTCTTTCGGAGGGGCGGTCCCGTCGCTACCTTTCGGGCGTGCCTCGACGCGCCACGCTGACGACGGTCGCTCTGGTGTTCCTGTGGGCCGCCGGGTGCGGCGGCGGCTGCTCCGGCTCGAGCGGCGGGGGCGGCGGCGAGCCCGTCGACCCCGGCCCCGAGGGCTCCGCTTCGAGCGGCGGCGCAGGGGCCGGCGAGGTGCGCGACGAGGGCCCCCCGCCCGATCCGGGCCCGCCGCCTGTGCTGCGGGTGGCCGGCGCGCCCGACGCGCACTCGCGCGCGGTGGAGCTGCGGGTCGAGAACCACGGGACCGAGGAGGCGAGCCTGGCGAGCGCGGTGACGGTGCAGCGGCTCGACGGTGAAGCCTGGGTCGACCGCGCGCGCCTCGAGCTGCGCTTCAGCTGCACAGACCCCGTGACGGACTGCGTGACCCTGGCCCCCGGCGCGGTCTACCTGCCGCCGCCGTGGCTCGGGATGGTGGGCGACGCCCAGTGCGACTGCGACCGCTGCGCGCCGGCGGAGCCGGGCACCTACCGCTTCGTGGTCCGGAGCTGCGGCGGCGCGCACGCGGTCGAGAGCGAGCCCTTCACGCGCTGACCTCGGCGTTCGCAGAGACCCGCTTCGCGGGCGGCGTCACCGGGGGCAAGGTCGCGAGCGGGAGGGTCAGGCAGACCTCCAGCCCGCCGCCGTCGGCGTTGCGCGCCTCGATGCGACCGCCGTGCAGGGCGACCCCGCGACGCGCGATGGCCAGCCCGAGGCCCGCCCCGCCGGTGCTCCGGCCGCGGTCGGGCTCGACGCGGTAGAGGGGCTCGAAGATCCGCGCGAGCGCGTCGTCGGGCACGCCGGGGCCGTGGTCGCGCACCCGCACCCGCGCCTCGTCGCCGTCGCGGCTCATCGACACCTCGACCGCGGTGCCCTCCGCGGTGAAGCGCAGCGCGTTGCGGACCACGTTGTCGAGCGCGCGGCGCAGCAGCTCGACGTCCCCCTCGAGGCGCGCGTCCGCGACCTCGCCGAGCCGCACGTCGGCCTCGGAGGCCCGCGCCTCGAAGGCCGCGTCGCGCGCCACGTCCAGCACGACGGCGCGCAGATCCACCGACGCCCGCTCGATCCCCTCGGCCCGGTCGAGCCGGGTGAGGGTGAGGATCTCGTCGACCAGCGCGGCGAGCCGCTCCGCCTCCCGCTCGATGCGGTCGAGCGGAGCCTGCGCGCCCTCGCCGGCCTTGCCGCGGGCCAGCTCGAGGGCCACGCGCAGCCGCGCGAGCGGCGAGTTCAGCTCGTGCGAGACGTCCGAGAGCAGCCGCTCGCGCGCCTCGATCAGCGCCTCGACCCGCGCGGCCATCGTGTCGAAGTCCTCGCCGAGCTCGGCGAGCACGCCGTGGTCGAGCTGCGGGCCGACGCGGGCCGCGAGGTCACCCTCGGCGATCCGACGCGTCGCGCGCCGCAGGCTCCGCACCGGGCGCACGAGGTAGTTGGCGAGCAGCAGCGCGAGGAGGGCCGAGGCGAGCACGAGGAGCGTGATGCGGATCGCCGGCTGGTCCTCGCCGAGCGCGCGCGCCCACGCCGGCGTCCGCAGCACACGACCGACCGCGACGTAGCGGCTGTTCGGCAGCGTGAGCCCGACGAGGGTGCCGTTCTCGTGCCGCTCCTCCACGTCGCGACCGACCGCGCGCACGCGGGCGGCGAGATCGCGGACGTTGGTCGGCGGGGTCTTGGGCGCGAAGAGGAGCCCGTCGTCACGGAAGAGATAGATCGTCGCGCCGGTACGCTCGCGGAACCTCCGCAGGCGGTCGGTCGGGCGCGCGCCGCGCGACGCCTCCTTCATCACCTCGATCGCCTCGAGCCGCAGCGCGTCGACCTCGAGGTTGTGGTGCTCCTCGAGCCGCGTGGACGGGTTCGCGAAGGCGTCGATCAGAGTGACGCTCGCCCCGATGAGGAGCGCCCCGAGCCAGATCACGAAGAACAGCCGGGGGAAGAAGCGCCTCACCCGCCGGCCCCGCGCGCGAACAGGTAGCCGTGGCCGCGCACCGTCTTGATGCGGTCCTTGCCGAGCTTGCGCCGCAGGTTGCTCACGTGGACGTCGAGGCTGCGGTCGAGGGGCGAGAATCGCCGGTCGAGCACCCGCTCCGAGAGCTCCTCGCGCGAGACCACCTCGCCCGCGCGCTCGAGCAGCGCCTCGAGGAGCGCGAACTCGGCGCTCGTGAGGTGGAGCGGCTCCCCGTGGAGGCTCGCGCTCCGGGACGGCGCGTGCAGCGCGACTCCGTCGACGGCGAGGCGCTCGAGATCGGGCGCGCTCGTCCGCTCGACCCGCCGGCGGACGGCCCGGATCCGGGCCACCAGCTCGCGCGGGTTGAACGGCTTGCCGAGGTAGTCGTCGGCCCCCATCTCGAGCCCGACGATGCGATCCACGTCGCGCCCGCGCGCGGTCAACATCACCACCGGGACCTCGGAGCTCGCGCGCAGCTTGCGCAGGACGTCGAAGCCGCTCTGCCCCGGCATCATCACGTCGAGCACCACGAGGTCGTGGGCGCCCTCGAGCGCGCGCGCGAGACCCACGTCTCCGTCGTGGACGCTCTCGACCTCGAAGCCCTCCTCCCCGAGGTACTCGCGCAGCAGCTCGCAGAGCTCGAGGTCGTCGTCGATCAGGAGGATCGTGCGGGTCGCGCCAGCCAGGCTCACGCGCTCCACGGTATCAGAGCCAGAGGCGGACGCCGGCCATCGGGCCGCCGAGGTCGACGTGCTGTCCGGCCGCGAAGAGGCCCTCGTAGTCGTAGCCGGCGTAGAGCTCGGTCGAGTCGACCATCACCCCGAGCTCGCCGCGGGCCTGGACGTAGACCGCCTCGCCGACCACCCCGACCGCGCCCTCGGCCGCGACCACCACCGGCTCTCCAGGGAACACGTCGATCGCGAGGCTGAGGTCGCCGCCGCCGATTGAGCCGAGGTCGTCGTGCATGTGCCGCGCGGCGAGGCCGACGCGGAGCTGGACGTAGGGCGTCTGGAGGATTCGGTACTCGAGCGCCCAGCGGCCGAGCGCCAGCGCGACGAGGCCCTCGTCGGTCGGCTCGAAGAAGAACGAGTAGCGCGCGCTGAGGTCGAGGTTGACCCCGGGGATCTGCACGCGCGCGGCCGCGCCGGTCCGCGCCGCGCCGCCGATCGCCCAGCCGCCCTCCACCGTGAGCCGGCCGGCCACGCTCCACCCTTCGCCCGGCTGCGCGACCGCGCCGAGCCCGGGGCGGTCGCCCGCGTAGGGGCAGCCGGAGACCTGATAGCCGATCTCCCGGGGGCGAGCCGGACCCGGATAGGGAGCGCCTCCGCCCCGACCGACGCGGGACGCCCCGCCGAGGAGCGAGCCCCGGTCGTCGGGGTAGCTCCCGTCACCGTAGCTTCCACTGCTCCATCCCGAGCCACCGCGGGCCACGCCGGAAGCGCGGCCGAGGAGCGAGCCGCCGCTGCCCTGGTCGTAGTCGTAGTCGTAGTCGTCGTCGTCGTAGTCGTCGTCATCGTCATCGCGGTCACGCGAGGAGGGCCACGAGGACGACCCGGACGACGAGGACCCGCGGTCGTCGTCGCCGCGCGCCGCGCCGGACGCCCGACGGAGGAGCTGCGCCTCGGCGGGTGACGCCAGGGTCGCGAGGGCGAGGACGAGGCCGAGGCCGAGGAGGCGGGTCATCCCCCTCGGGGATACTCCTCGACGTCTTGGGGCGAGGTTGAGTTTGGTGAGCCTTTGTAAGGAGCCTCGGGGCTGGCCCTGGCCTCAGAGGCCCGCCGCCTCGGCCGCTTCGCGGAGCGCCTCGCTGTCGGGGAGCCACGGCGAGATCAGGTCGAGGAGCATCGGCTCGGCGAACATCATCGCGAGGAACGGCACCAGCACGACCACCGTGGACGCGACCGGGCCGGCCCCCGCGACCCGCGCGGTGGACGTCATCGACCAGAGGAGCAGGAGCAGGGGCAGGAGCGAGATGACGTAGAGCATCACCTGGGTGAGCTCGCCGAGATCGGCGCCGGAAGAGAACGGGAGGCCCCAGACCATCAGCCCGAGGAGGAGCCCACCGTTGCCGCCGAGCGTGAGGAGCCAGCCGCGGTAGAGCATCACCTGGCGGGCGGGCCGGCTCTCGATGTCCTTGTCGCCATAGGCCCGGGTGAGGCTGGCGAAGGGCACCGCGAGGCAGAGCAGCTTCACCGCGCTCAGCAGCAGCCCGAAGCCCGCCGCCTGCAGCAAGTCGAGCGCGACCTCGGCCCCGGTCGGGTCGCCCGCGAGGGTGATCGCGAAGCGGCCGCCGAAGAGCACCCGGTGGGTGAACGGGATGATCCCGCTCAGCGCGGCGAGCGGCAGGAAGGTGAGCGCCGCGAAGGAGATCCCGCGGGTCCAGGCGCCCCGGAGGAACCCCGGCGCGCTGCGGCTCGGCCGGATCGCGTCGCCGAGGGTGCCCGCCAAGCGGCTCACCCAGCCGCGCTCCTCGTCCGCCCAGGGCACCGGCGGCAGCGGATCGCGGAGCAGGCACGCGTGGCAGCGTTCGGCCGCGTTGTGCCAGCACGCGATGCAGCAGTAGCTGCCGCACCGGGGGCAGGTCACGAGCGCCTCGCGCTCCGGGTGCTCGGCGCAGGTGGAACCCTCGGGCGCCGGCTCCGCCTGCCGTGGTGGCCGCTCCACCGCTCAGCCCATCTCGAGGAAGAGGCGGTCGGGGTCCTCGAGGTAGCCGATGATGTCGTAGGCGAAGGCCGCCCCGACGTGCCCGTCCACGATGCGGTGGTCGAAGCTCAGGCTGAGCAGCATGATCTCGCCGATCTCGATGGCGCCGTCGCGCACGACCGGCCGCTGCTTGATCTGGTGGATCCCGAGGATGCCGACCTCCGGCATGTTGAGGATCGGGGTGGCGAAGAGCCCGCCGGTCTTGCCGAGGCTCGTGATCGTGAACGTCGAGCCGGTGAGCTCGTCGCGGCTCAGCGTGCCCGCGCGCGCGCCCTCGCCGAGGCGCTCGATGTCGGCCGCGATCTCGAGGATCGACTTGCGGTCCGCGTCGCGCACCACCGGGACCATCAGGCCCTGGTCGGTCGCGGCCGCGATGCCGATGTGGAAGTAGTTGCGGTAGACGAGCTCGTTGGTCGACTCGTCGAGCGCGGAGTTGAGCACCGGCGTCTTCTTGAGCGCCGAGACGACCGCCTTGACGATGAACGGCAAGAACGAGAGCTTGACGCCCTGGGCCTCCGCCGCGCCCTTGAGGCGCGCGCGCAGCTCCTTGAGCTTGCCGACGTCGCACTCCTCGACGAACGTGAAGTGCGCCGCGGTGTTCTTGGTCATCTGCATGCGCTCGGCGATCTTGCGGCGCACGCCGACGAACGGGCGGCGATCCTCGAGCGCGGCCGCCTCGGGGCTCGGCGGGGAGATCGCGATGGGCGCGCGCTCCGGCGCGGGCGTGCCCACGCGCTGGGTCGGCGCGGTCCGGGCCGGCGCGACGCCGGCCGAGGGCGCGGCGTGGCCGACCGCGGTCGGGGCCGAGTCGCCGCTCGCGAAGGCCGAGACGTCGTCCTTGGTCACGCGGCCGCCGGGGCCGCTGCCCCGGACGTAGCGGAGATCCACCCCGAGCTCGCGCGCGTGCTTGCGCGTCGCGGGGGTGGCGAGGGGCTTGTCGTCGAAGTGCGCGGAGATCGGAGCGGGCGGGACCGCGGCCTTCACCGTCTCCTCGCGGCGGTTGAACGCGCTCGTTCCGGGGAGCGAGTCCTTGATGTCGCCCACCGCCGTCGCGGCCGGGCCGTCGTCCTGCTTCGGCGCGGGCTTCGCCGCGGCGGGCGCGGCCTGCACCGGCGCGGGCTCGGCCTTGGCGACGGGCTCGGGCGCGACCGCCGCCCCGTTGGTCGCGAGGGTCACGATGACCGAGCCGACCTCGACCACGTCGCCGACCCCGGCGAGGAGGCTCTGGATGACCCCGGTCTTCGGCGCGCCGATCGTCACGGTGGCCTTGTCGGTCATCACCTCGACCATCGGGTCGTCCTCGAGGACGTCCTGGCCCTCGGCGACGAGCCAGCTGACGATCTCGCCTTCCATCACGCCCTCGCCGATGTCGGGCAGCTTGAACTCGAACAGCGACATGACCTCTCCCGGGTGGCGATCAGAAGCGCGCGGTCTCTAGGACGGTGGGGGCGATGCGGTGCGCGAGGGGCAGGTATTCGTTCTCCATCGAGTAGGGGAACGGCGTGTCCCAGCCGGTCACGCGGGCCGGCGGCGCCTCGAGGTGGAGGAAGGCCTTCTCGTTGACGAGCTGCACCACCTCGGCGCCGAAGCCGCACGCCTTGGGCGCCTCGTGGACGACCACCAGGCGGCCGGTCTTCTTGACGCTCTCGACGATCGTGTCGACGTCGAGCGGCCAGAGGGTCCGCAGGTCGATCAGTTCCGCGTCGACGCCCTCGGCCGCCGCGGTGTCGGCCGCCGCGAGCGCCTCGTAGACCATCGCGCCCCAGCTCACGATCGTGACGTCGGAGCCCTCGCGCACGACCTTGGCCTTGCCGAGCGGCACCTCGTAGTCGCCCTCGGGCACGTCCATCTTCACCGCGCGGTAGACCCGCTTCGGCTCAAGGAAGAGCACCGGATCCTCGTCGCGGATCGAGGCGAGGAGCAGGCCCTTGGCGTCGTAGGGGTTGCTCGGGCAGACCACCTTGAGGCCCGCGGTGTGGATGAAGAGCGCCTCGGGCGACTGCGAGTGGTAGAGGCCGCCGCGGATCCCGCCGCCCACCGGGGTGCGGATGACCATCGGGCAGCTGTACTCGCCGCCGGAGCGCCAGCGCATCTTCGCCGCCTCGCTCACGATCTGGTCGAACGCGGGGAAGATGAAGTCCGCGAACTGGATCTCCGGCACGGGGCGCATCCCGTAGAGCGCCATCCCGATCGCGGTGCCGATGATCCCGCCCTCCGCGAGCGGGGTGTCGAGCACGCGGTCCTCGCCGAACTCGTCGTAGAGGCCGGCGGTGACGCGGAACACGCCGCCGACCTTGCCCACGTCCTCGCCGAGGACGACCACGCGATCGTCGCGCCGCATCTCGCTCGCGAGCGCGTCGTTGATCGCCTGCACCATGTTCATCTCGGGCATGTCACCTATCTCGCTTCAGGGCGGCGTCTCGCTGCCGCTCGAGGTGGGGAGGCAGCGCCTCGAAGACGTCGTCGAAGAGGCTCGCGAGGCTCGGCTCGCCGCGCTCGGCCTGGGCGATCGCCTCGGCGAGCTCCGCCTCGACCGCGAGGGCGAGCGCCTCGTCCTCGTGGGCGCTCCAGGCGCCGCGCTCGATGAGCTGGCCGCGGAGGCGGGCGACCGGGTCGTCGCCGAGCTCGAGGTCGACGACCGTCGCGCCCTCGCCGCGGGCCGCCCGGGCGACGGCGGCGGAGACCGCCTCGTAGACGGCCACCACGTCGGCGCCGTCGCAGCCCACGTGCGGCAGGCCGTAGGCGACCGCGTGCTCGGCCGCGCCGTCCTCGTCCTCGCGCACGCGGCAGAGGAAGACCGTGGGCGCCTTCATCACGCCGGCGAAGTTGAGGCCGGTGTGGAAGTCGGCCGCGTCGACCTCGCGCCCGTCGAAGAGCGCGGCGGTGACCAGCTCCTCACCGCGCTGGCGGGCCGCCCAGGCCACGCCCACCGCGTGAGGGAGGTGCGTCCCGGCCGGAGCCGAGACCGACGCGATGCGGAGGCCGCGCGCGCTGAGGCCGCCGGGCATGTCCCGGCCCTTCAGCGGATCGGCGGCTCCCGCGAGCACCCGCGCGGCGAAGGTCGACAGGCTCATCCCGCGGTAGAGCGCCGCCGCCCAGTCGTTCATCGTGGGGAAGACCCAGTCCCCCGTCCGCAGCGCGTGGAGCGCGCCGAAGAGCGCCGCCTCGCGGCCCGCGCCGGACGGCAGGAACCCGACCGCCCCCGCCTCCCCGAGCGCGGCGAAGCGCGCGTCCACGACCTGTGCGCGACGCATCCCGCGGTACAGCTCCGAGAGGGAGCCGTCGTCGAGGCTCGCGCCGCCCGAGGCCATGGCCTCCGTGTCCCGGCTCTGGACTTCCATCACCCCGCATCCCCTCCGACGACCGTCAGCCGCGTCTTCTTGCCGTAGCGATCCTCGAACGGCGCGACTCCCTGGAGCACGCCCTTGAGGAAGGCCTCCGCCGCGCGGTAGCTCGAGCGCACGAGCGGCCCGGAGGCGACGTACTTGAAGCCGAGCTCGGCGCCGCGCGCGCGGTAGCGCTCGAACTCGGCCGGCTCGACGAAGCGCGCGACCTCCGCGTGCTTCTTGGTCGGGCGCAGGTACTGCCCGAAGGTCAGCACATCGACCTCGGCATCGCGGAGGCGCTCCATCGCGTCGTAGACCTCGTCCTCGGTCTCGCCGCAGCCGACCATGATCGAGCTCTTGGTGATGTTGGCGCCGGCGTCCTTGGCCCAGCGCAGCGCGTCCACCGAGCGCTCCCAGCTGCAGCGCGCGTCGCGCATCGCCCGCTGGAGCCCCGGCACGACCTCGACGTTGTGCGCGAACACGTCGGGGCGCCCCTCGCGGACGACCGTCTCGACGTCTCGCCGGCGCCCGGCGAAGTCGCCGACGAGCGTCTCCACGAGCATCTCGGGCGAGTAGCGCTTGATGCGCTGCACCGTCTCGGCCACGTGGGCCGCGCCGCCGTCGAGCAGGTCGTCGCGGTCGACCATCGTGAGCACCACGTAGGCGAGCTCGAGCTCGGCGAGGGCGCGGGCGGTGTTCTCGGGCTCGCGCGGGTCGACCATCCCGCCCGGGTCCCCGGTGTTGACCGCGCAGAAGCGGCACCCGCGGGTGCAGGTCTCGCCGAGGATCATGATCGTGGCCGTGCCCTCGCCCCAGCACTCGCCGACGTTCGGGCAGCGCGCCTCCTCGCAGACCGTGTGGAGATCGAGCCGGCGCATCGTCTCCTTGAGGCGGTTGTACCGCTCGCCGCCGGGGAGGCGGACTCGGAGCCAGTCGGGCTTTCTTCGCGCGGCCTTGGTCATCGGGAGGTCCCTCTCGCAGGCGGCCCGTCGTGGGCGACCTCTGCTCGAAGCACCGTAGGGCCGGCGCCGTGCGCACGCGAGCGGGAGCGTGTCTTACGTAGCAGCCCGCGGGCATGTCAACCCGCTCGCTCACGGCGTGGAATCGCCGACCCGCGAGGGATGTATGCTCCCCCGCGTGAGCGCTCCTCGGAAGGGCCCGGTCGTGCTCGGCGTCGGCCTCGTCGTGCTCCTCGGAGCGGTCCTCGGCCTGTGGGCGGCGCGTGGCTGGATCGCGACCTCGATGGCCCGGGGCGAGCTCGAGGCGCGGGGGCTGACCTGCGACGATCGGCTCTCGGTGGCGCTCGACGCGACCTTCTCGAGCGCGACGATCGGCCCGACCCGCTGCGTCCACGAGGGCGGGCTCCTCGAGGCGATCGAGCTGCTCGGCGACGTCGAGGTCGAGCTCGACGGCACCGAGCCCGCCTCGGTCGTGGCGACGAGCGCCCGGGTGACGCTGCGGAGCCAGGACGTGCGGGGCGGCAGCGGGTGGGCGAGCGAGCTGCGCCAGCTCAGCCTCGAGCAGCGGGTGGCCGGCCTCATCAAGGGGATCAGCGAGATCGGCGCGATGGGCCTGCCGCCGATCGAGTGCGCGCGGCTCGAGGTGGTGCGCCAGAACGAGGTCATCGCGCGCGGCCAGCGGATCGCCGTCACCCCGGCCGGCGAGGGCGCGCAGGTGCGGGCGCAGGAGATCGTGTTCCCGGCGCGGCTCGGCCGGCTCGCCCTCACCGGGGTCAGCGGCACCGCCGACGCGACCCGGGTGACCCTCGCGGGTCGGGCCGCGGCCGAGGTCGGGCTCGGGATCCTCAGCGTCTCGCGCGGCGGCCCGTTCGAGCTCGAGGCGAGCGGGCTCGACAGCGGCTCGCCGCGGTTCTCGCTCTCCGGCAACTTCCGCTGATCCGGCGGCCCGCGCCCGATCCGAGGGCCGCGCCGGTTTCTGTCTCCCGCCGGCCGCGCTCCGTACGATCGGGGGCGTGGACCGCGATCAGTTCAAGGAGGCGCTCCTGAGCGTCATGGAGCGCAAGACGCACTGGGCCTGGCCCCGGTTCACCGCGGGCGAAGTCCCGGCGGACCGGCTGCACATCCACCTGGAGAACGAGTACGGGGTCTACGTCCGCGACTTCCCGGTGCTCGTGGCCCGGGCCTACGTGCAGTGCCCGATCGCCGAGGTCCGGCGCGAGCTGGCCGAGAACATCTACGAGGAGGAGACCGGGGGCCTCGTCGCGGGGCGGCCGCACCCGGAGCTGTTCCTCGAGTATCCCCGCGGGCTCGGGATGGACCTCGCCCGGTTCGAGGCGGTGGAGCTGCTCCCGGCCGCGCGGGCGTACCGGGACCTGCTCGACGAGGCGACCCAGGAGCGCGGCTGGTCGGTCGCGGCCGCGGTCACCACGCTCTTCCTCGAGGGGACGCCCTACGACCGGAGCGTCCTCGATCCGGACGCGCCGGCCCGCCCCGAGCCGAAGCTCGAGGAGCACCCGCTGGTGAAGCACTACGGGCTCCCGATCGAGCGCCTCGCCCTGACCAAGGCCCACCGCAGCGTCGAGGGCGAGCACCGCGCCGCCGCGTGGCGGGTGATGCTCGACCACGTCCCCGCCGCGTCCTACGAGCTCGTGGTCGGCGCGATGGAGGAAGCGCTCGCGGCCTGGCTCGCCTACCGAGACGACGTCGCCGCCGCGGTAGGGCTCGGGCGTGATCCGGCCACGCCGTGATCCCGGGCGGCGCCATGATCCCGGCCGCGCCGCAGTCCCAGCCGCGCCGCGGTCCCGGCCCCGTGATTCAGGCGGCCTGGCTGGCGTGAGCCGGCGCGGCGCGGAGCGCGACCGCGAGGGCGAGGCCGGCCATCGTGAGGCGGCAGCGGTCGCGGTCGGCGACGCCCTTGTCGTCGAGGTGGCCGAGCACGCGGTACACCCGGCCGATGCCCCAGCCGAGGCGGCGCGCCGCGGTCGTCACGTCGGACGCCTGGTTCATCCGTGCGAGGTCGTGGAGGGCGGTGAGGAGGGCGAGGGCTTCGTCGCGGGAGGTCTTGCGGTTCGTCATGAGGCCATCCTCCACGAATACTGAACGCGAGTCCAGTTTTGTGCGTTCAGTGCTGAATGGCTGTTGCCGATCGCCTGCGTAACCTCACACGCGGACCGGTCTCGGAGCCGCCGAGCGCTTCGCCGGGCTTTCGAGACCACGCCAGCTCGGTCCGATCCGGTCTTGGGAGCGGGCCTGCCACTTCTCGTTCCGAGTCCTTGGAGCGGGGCGTCGGATCTCGGGTCGGTTGCCGATTGTGGGGTGGGCGCGACGGCTCCCACAGCCTGGACTCCCCGTGACAGCCTGGACTCCCCGCCGTTGACGGCATCGGCCACCTGACAGGATGCTCTCCTCATGCCGGGAGCCAGCAAGCCGGGTGGCGAACCTCGAAGACTCCAGGCGCTCCTGGACCTACAGGTGCTCGATACGGCTCCCGAGGAAGTCTTCGACCGCTTGACCAGGCTCGCAACGCTGATCCTTGACGTGCCGATTGCGCTCGTCTCCCTCGTCGATGAAGACCGTCAGTGGTTCAAGTCTAGGGTGGGACTTGAGGCGACCGAGACCCCGAGGGAACACGCCTTCTGCGCATGGGCCATCCATGACACGAGGGTTTTCGAGGTCGCGGATGCGGCCGAAGACCCGCGCTTTGCCGACAATCCCCTCGTCACGGGAGAGCCGAAGATTCGATTCTATGCCGGGGCGCCGCTCGAGACTGAACACGGAGCGTTGGGTACGTTCTGCGTCATCGACCGGCGGCCTCGCGTGCTCACCGACCGCGAGCGCCGCCTCTTGAACGTGCTCGCAGCGGTGGCGCGCGATGCGCTCTTCACGCGCCGATTGGCGCGACTCGTGGCGCAGCGCGAGTCGCTCCTAGCGCTGGCTGAAGAGCTGTCCGAGTCTGGTCACTGGCGCTTCGACGTCGAGAGGCAGACGGTGTTCTGGTCGCGACAGATCTACGCAATCCACGGACTCGATCCTGCCGAATTCGTCCCGACCTGGGAAAACGCCATCGCAGCGCAGGCCCCCTTGCGAGAGGCGGTCGAGCGAGCACTCGCCGAGCTTGGGCAGTTCGACCTCGAGTACGAGCTCGTTCGTAGCGACGGGGAGACCCGGCTGGTCCACGGCATCGGTCGAACGGAGGTCGACCCGAACACGAACGACGTACTCGGCGTGTTCGGGGTCCTCAAGGACATCACGGCGGAACGACAGGCGCAGACGCGACTTGCCCACGCAGAGAAGATGGCGTCCGTAGGCACCCTGGCCGCCGGCGTCGCCCACGAGATCAACAACCCCCTTAGCTACGTCGCGGCGAACGCTGCGACCCTGGCGGAAGAGATCGAGCTCTGGAGCGGCAGCAGCCCGTCCGCTCGGTTGCGCGAGTTGGGTCAGGTGGTCGAAGAGGTGCGAGAGGGAGCCCGCCGCATTCAGAGGATCGTGGGCGGGCTGAAGACCTTCGCTCGCAGCAGCGAACGTCATCTCGAGATCGTCGAGCTCGGGCGAGTGTTCGAGGTAGCCGCCCGGTTGTGCATGAACGAGTTGCGCCATCGAGCAACTTTCACGATGCGTAAGCCCGGGCGCCCTGTGCTGGTCGAAGCGGATGAGTCTCAGCTCGTCCAGGTCGCGGTGAACCTCTTGGTCAACGCGTCCCACGCCGTCGCGGAGAGTCAGACCCCCGACAACAAGATCGTGCTGAGTGGGGGCATCGATGGTGAGCTCGCCTACTTCGAGGTGGAGGACACGGGCTCAGGCATGAGCTCGGAAACCCTTCGCAGAGCGTTCACGCCCTTCTTTACCACCAAGGCGCAAGGTGTGGGCACCGGCCTCGGCCTGTCCATTTGTTACGGGATCGTGGCGTCGTTCGGCGGCAGGATCGATGCTCAGTCCACCGAGGGCGTCGGGACCCGCATGCGGGTCTTGCTGCCGATCGCTTCCGACCAAGGACTTGCGGATGAGACACGCTCGCCGGTGACATCGTCGATCTCGGCGGGCGACGTGTCGGGCGGCCGAATCCTCATCGTGGACGACGAGCTGCTGGTAGGTCGCTCAGTGGCTCGATTGCTTCGTCGTCATCAAGTGGAGGTTGAGGTGGATGCGCGTGACGCGCTTCGACGCGCGGACGCTGGAGAGACGTGGGACGTGATCGTCTGCGATCTCATGATGCCCACGATGAGTGGGCCCGAGCTCTGTGCTGCGTTGGCGGAGCGGCATCCCGACCTCGCGCGCCGGATAGTCGTGATCACCGGAGGAGCGTTCACGGAAGAAGCTCGAACATTCCTGGACAATACGGCGGTCCGTGTCGTGTCGAAGCCGGTGGACGCCCGAGAGCTGCGGGAAGCGGTGGCCGGCGTCCTGCTCGAAGCTGGCTGACGCTCCGCGCGTCGCTACGAATCGTGCGCCGGCTGACATGAGGACGGCGGCGGCCAAGGACGCCAGCTGGTCGCTCGTGCAGAAACCGGGCGCCGTCGCCCGCTACCGCTACCGCGAGGACCTCTTCCCGACCATGACGATACGTCGGGTGTACGTCGATTCTTCAGCGGGCTGCTAAGCTCTCGGCGCGATGAGCGACCTCCCTCCCTGTGGGATCTACGTCACCACCGCGGCGATCGGGGGCATCCCCGAAGCTCGGCTGGTCTACTTCCACAACCACGGCGACCCGGGCCCCGGCCTGTATCTGCCCGCGAGCTGGAAGGGCAACCGCTGCGTCTTCCAGGGCCGCGGCCACCTGCTGCCGGAGCCGGGCGACGTCCGCTACCTCGAGCCGCTCGCGGCCGAGGGGTTCTACCGGGTCGCGAGCCCGTTCTTCTGCTGCGACAAGCGCTGCCGGCGCTTCGAGGCGGAGACGCTGGTGCAGCTCGGCTACAACGGCTCGGGCGCCGCGATCCTGTTCCTCCCGGAGTGGGTCGACGGCCAGCTCGCGATCCCGGACCGCGGCACCCACATCGAGCGCGAGCGCGTCGCGTCGCTCACCCCGCTCAAGGTCGCGATCACCGAGCCCCAGGTCCACGAGGACGGGGCCGACGACCGCCTGCTGCACTGAGTTGGAGCGCCCGGCTCAGAGCGGGCGGCAACGTAGGGGCACGTCGCCCGAGGCGCGCTCGCACCACTCGAGCGGCGACATCACGCCGAGCTCGCGCAGGTCGGGGCAGGCGGCCTCGAACGCGCGGCGGTGGGCCGGCGTGACGCGGTAGGCCACCAGGCGCTCGAGGGCGCAGGGCGTGTCGGGCGCGCGCAGCAGCTGATCGCCGAGGCCCCCCAAATCCCAGGCCTCGAGGGACCGCCAGCCGAGCGCGCAGCCGGGCGGAAGCAGAGGGAGGCGCCCGCCCGGTCGGTTCGGGTTGAGGACGTTCACCTCGCGGAGCGTGGACATCGCGCAGAGCCCGAACGCGGCCCGCACGTCGACGTGCTCGAGCGCGGTGCCGCCGAGCACGAGCTGCTCGAGCCGCTCGAAGCGCAGCAGCGCCGCCCAGGACGTCTCCTCGCCGAAGCCGATGGCCAGCCCGCGGACCCGGCGCCGAAGCACCTCCGAGGCCACGATCCGCGCCAGAGTCGCGTCGCCGTCCGTACAGCGATCGGTCAGGGGCAGCGCGCCGTCGTGTCGGCACCCGCTGAGGTAGAGATCGACGTCGAGCCGCGCGAGGCAGTCGCGGGCCGCGTCGTCGAGGTCGGTCTGGAGGTGAACGAGCAGCCGACCGGGCGCGAGCCGCGCGACGGCCGCGTGGAGCCGGGGGTCGCAGAGCTCGGCCGCATCCCGGACGATCAGCGGCTTGTCGTCCAGCGGCCGCCCGGCGCTGCGGCCCGCGATCCCCTCGAAGTGAGGACCCAGGACATACTCGAGGACGAGCCAGCTGCCTTCTGGACGTCGGTACGACACCTCGCCGGGCGCGAAGCGGTGCCGCGGCTCGAAGCCCACCTCGGTGCTCCACGCGAGCGGCTCCCCGCCTGGCTCCGGCCCGACATCGTCCGAGCCAACATCGTCCGAGCCAACGTCCGCCCCGGACTCGGCGGGTCGCTCGGGAGCCTCGACGCTCTCACCGGGCCCCGCGGCCGGCGCGGCGACGGGCTCCGCGGGAGGAGCCCCGCAAGCGCCGGTGAAGACCGCGAGGAGCGCGGCGAGCGCGCGGGCGAGCGGTGACGACACCATGCCCAGAGCGTACGGCGCGGGGTGGCGCGGCCTCCCTGCCCGACCCGCGGGCACCGCGCGCTCATTGGTCCACCCTCTGAGTCGTCGAGAAGGCGGAGCCGTCCAAAGCGGAGCCGTCCCGGGTAGCCGGCTTGAGCGGCCCGCAGCCGACCGAAGCGGAGCGGAGCCGTCCCGGGTAGCCGGCTTGAGCGGCCCGCAGACTCCCGTGGCCGATCACCGCCCCCCGCCCGAACCCCCACGCCTCCGCCAGCTCGCTCTCAAAACCCAGGAGCCCCCGAATCCGCGCCGCGGACGCAAGAACGCGGCGCCCGGGCCATGAACCGCGCGACGCAAGACCCCCGAAGGCCGTCTGGGCTCACGAGGGTGGGTCGGAGCCGCCGTCGTCTGGGTCGCCTTGAGGACGGCCTTGCCGTTCGATCCCGCACGACGACGACGCGCCCCGCCTCGCGCGCACGCGGCGGTGGCTTGCGATCGCGGTGCCGTCGGACGTGGACGTCGCCGTCTTCGCCGACGGTGTCGTCGGTCCCGTCCGATGCGGGAGCGTCGTAATCTCGGTGTTGGTCTGCCCCGTGATGGACGCGCCCGGAGACGAGCTCGACGGAGCGGAGGCTCCTCGTTGACGCTTCGTCGCGGTCTCTCGCGCGAGCGTCGCGCTGCTCGTGCTCGGCGACGACGTCGGCGCAGGTCGGTCCTGGCCGCGTCACGAGCGCGTCGGTGAAGAACCGCACCATCTCCCGGAGCTGATCCTCCCCCGCGTCCTCGAGGTGCTTGCGCATGATCGCGGCGGCATCCATCGTCGTCATCTCGGTCATCGTCGTCTCCTTCGTTGTGTTGCAACTCGAAGATGACGCGGTGGCCGAGGCTTTAACAGGTGCCGAATCTGATCCGGCCCCTGGCAAGGCGTCTTACACCACCGGGATGGACACTAACCGCCGCCCAGGCGCGGCTCCCGGCCGTGAGGCGCGCGGGGAGGTTCTTCAACGGGCTGCTAGGTCCCGAACGGGTAGAGCGTGTCGTGGTCGCCCTCGAGCCTTTGAAGCCGCGTCTCTCTGAAGCCCCCGCGGAAGCCCCGGACCTCGAGGGCGCCGTGGACCTCGAGGTCGCTGCCCTCGACGTGGCGGGCGCCGAACTTGAAGCAGTAGCTCGGCGAGCCACCGTCCTCACGCAAGGTGTTCAGCTCGCTCCACGGATGGATCGGCTTCACCCGACGCGCACCCATCGCAGGGAACTTCCGCGCCTCGCGGATCCGACGCGCCACATGCCGGGTCAATCGCTCCATGTGATGGACGAGCGCGTCGAGGTCGCCGTCGAAGGCGCGGTAGATCAGAGGCGGCGCGTTGACGCGCAGGAAGAGGCGCGCCGGGGACGATGATCCGCGGGGCCGTCACGTCGGGCGGCGGTTGCGAAGACCGCGCCGGATCGGCGGCTCAGTGATCTCGCGCGGTTACGCGCGCGAATCGGCGGATCCGGTGGCGGACCGCCAGCGGCCGCCAGGCCGAGGCCGCCGAGTCGTGCATGACCTCCGGCTCCACGTCGTGCGTGACTTTCGGCTACCCGGGACGGTTCCCCGCAGATGAGCCATGACGGTTCCCCGCAGATAAGCCATGACGGTTCCCCGCAGATGAGCCATGACTCTCGGCTATCCGGAACGGTTCCGCGCGTTAAATCAAAGCCCCCGCGGAAGCCGCGGACCTCGAGCGCGCCGAGCTACCACACACCCAACGGTTCGAGCGAAGCCACGACGGCGCCACCCAGCAACAACACGCCACCCCAGTATTCCATGGGCACATGCATGAAGTGATGGCGTGGTTGGCCCCTAGCCTTTCTTCCTCGGTTGACCCCGAATCCAACGCCGAGACTGACCACACCCGCTAGCACGAGTGGGATGGCCCACTGGTGGATCGTATGAGGATCGTTGAAAAGGACGATGGTGAGTAGCGCGCCGATGAGTAGGCTGAGCGGCGTGAGGGCGCCGAACTTCGTGAAAAGCAGCATGGCCAAGTACTACGCCCGCGCCATGGGGCTAATTCCACACGGAGGTCAGCTCTCCTGCGCGAAAGCGGATCCGTCCCCGGTACCCGGCTTGAGCCGCCCCCAGATCCTGCGCCGAGCCGCGCCTGAGCGACCTCCCGCGGTCGGAGCGGAAGCGGAAGCGGATCCGTCCCGGGTAAGCAGCTCCGAAATTGTAAGCAGCTCCGAAATCGTGATCGCCGACGCACGAGTGCGCCGCTCGGGCCATGAACCGCGCGACGCAAGACCCCGAAGCTCGTCTGGGCTCACGAGGGTGGGTCGGAGCCGCCGTCGCCGGGCTCGTCCTCTCGTCGAGAACGGCCTCTCCGTCGATCCTGCAGCACGATGACGCGCCGCGCCTCACCCGCGCGCGGCGGCGGCCTGCGATCGCGGCCGTCGACTCGGAATCTACGCGGTGCGCCCCTCGCGCACCCGCACGCCGGCGCGGGTCCGGGTGTTCTGGACGCGCTGGCCGAGGAGGCGCGCGCGAGGCTGCCGTCGCGGGTCGCGGTCGGGCGCAGCGCCGGCTAAGCTCTCGGCGCGATGAGCGAGCTCCCTCCGTGCGGGATCTACGTGACCACCGCGGCCCTCGGGGGCATCCCCGAGGGGCGGCTGGTCTACTTCCACAACCACGGCGACCCGGGCCCCGGCCTGTATCTGCCCGCGCGCTGGAAGGGCAACCGCCGGTTCGAGGCCGAGACGCTGGTGCAGCTCGGCTACAACGGCTCGGGCGCCGCGATCCTCTTCCTCCCGGAGTGGGTCGACGGCCAGCTCGCGATCCCCGATCGCGGCACCCACATCGAGCGCGAGCGCGTCGCGTCGCTCACCCCGCTCAAGGTCGCGATGACCGAACCCCAGGTCCACGAGGAGGGGGCGGACGGCCGCCTGCTCCATTGATGCCCGCGATTCATGGGGCGGAGCGGACATCCCCGGCGCACGGCCGTGGCCGCGCGCGGTCCGTGGCCCGCGCCTCCTCGTGGTGCTTGTGGCTCGCCCTGCTCCTTGCCTGCGAAGAGGTCCCCAGCATCGACGCCGGGGTCGTGGACGCCGCTCCGCCCACCGACGCGGGCGCGCGGACCGACTCTGGGCGTCTACTCCCGCGCGACGCTGGCCTCCTCGACACGGGCGGTCTCGACGCGTCGAACGACGGGGGACCGCCGGGCTCGCGAACCGAGATCCACGTCGCGGTCGACGGTGACGATCGGCGCGACGGGCGCAGCCCTTCGGCGGCGGTCCGGACGCTTGATCGCGCGCAGGAGATCTTGCGTGAGGAGCCTCTCGCCCCAGACGTGTCGATCCTCGTCGCCCCCGGCCTCTACCGATGCCGCGAGATGACCGGCCCATGGACCTACGCGGGCCCGACCCGTGTCGCGGTCCGGTCGCTCCGCGAAGTGCCCGAGCCGGCGGTCACGAGTCCGACTCACCCGGATCGGCCCGTGTTCGCCGGTCGGAGCGAGGACGGCGAGGTGTGTCCACGTTCGGTGTTCATGCTCGTCGAGCACCAGGCTGCGGCGGTCAACCTCGAGATTCGGGACATCGCGATCGAGGAGTACCGAGGTGCCATCACCATCCGCAACCCGTCGCCCGACGATCCGGAAACCGACCAGGGCATCCTGATCCAGAACGTCGCGTTCCGACGAATCGGCAGCCAGTATCACCCCCTGGCGAGCGGTCTGACCGGGCGGGGCGCCATCCTCCTCGAGTCGACCTACGGCAGTCGCTTCGTGAACAACCTCTTTGCAGAGATCCGCAACAGCGGCCCCGCGGGGGGGCTCGTGCATGCGATGTACTTCACGAGCGAAGCGTCGCGGCACGAGGTGATCGGCAATACGTTCGCCGGGTGCACCGGGTCGATCATCAAGTTGACGGACTTCTCGAACGAGAACGTATTCGTAGACAACGACTTCTCGGACGCGCCCGTGGCGCTGATCGACAGATGGTGCGGCGCGCGTGAGGATCCGGTCGGGGTCTGCCCTGGCGACGCGCCCCAGTGCCCCTCGTGGGACAACTCCTACCCGGTCGAGCGCAACACGCACTCGGCTTTGACATTCCCGAACCCCTACAGCGTCGTCCCGATCCCGGTCGGTCAGACGTGTCGATTCCCCCCCGCTCCAACCGGTGTTCGACTGAGCCTGGGGACCGGCGGCGTGATCCGGTAGGTGGAGGCGCTCACCACCCGCCCGAGACGACGGCCAACCTTGCCGTCCGCAGCGGCCCCGGCCAACCTCGCCTCGCGACCCCGGCCGACCGGTTCTGGCCGTCTACCATCGACGCGCCCCACGTCTGACTCTGGTACAGCGACGCGCTGGCCGCGACCTCGATCACGATCAACGACCGCAAGGTTCCCGACCAGCCCTAGCAGCCCGATAAAGAACCTCCCCGCGCGCCTCACGGCCGGGAGCCCGCGCCTGCGCGACGCGTCGCTCCTCGAGAATCCTCCGGGTCCCCGACCGCGGTCCGCTCGTTCTTACCCACGCGCCCTGATCGGCGCTCACTCGCGGCCAGGGAGCGCCGCGCGGATCAGGATGAACTTGTTGCAGAGCCGATCGTCGGTCAGCTCCTCGACCTCGGCGCCGCGCAGCACGCCGCGCAGGTTGCTGAGGCGCGAGCGCTCGAGCATCACGAACACCGTCTGGCCCGGGTGCGCGCTCACCCACTCGCCCAGCGCGCGGTTGTCGAGCTGGACGAACACGTGAACGCGGTTTCCGGTGTAGAAGTTCTCGCCCTTCCAGTTCATCTGGTAGGCGATCAGGACCTCGTCGTCGGACTCGCGCGCGTCGTAGTAGCGCTGGACCAGCTCGCGCTGGCCCCAGTGCGGCGACAGGTCGATCATGTAGACGTCGAGCGACCACACGCAGAACGCGAGCGCGACCCCGATGAACGCGCGGGTGGCGACGTCGCGGAGCGGCTTGATCGCGGCGAGGAGGACCGCGGCGGTGGCGATCACCGCGAAGCCCGTGAGGATCGGGCGGAAGTCGAAGTGCTCGGGCCAGGGGCGGCCGTAGTTGTAGACGAAGAGGTGGATCAGCCGCTCGTAGCCCTGCGGCCGCGCGTCGGTGACCCAGCTCAGGTCGCGGCCCACCATCGCCACCACCGGCGCGCCCGCGACGAGGCCCGTCGTCAGCGCGCCGCGGCTCCAGGTGCGCGCGCGGCCCTCGAGCCCGAAGCCCATGAGGTAGGCCGCGCCCGCGAGCAGAGCCACCCCCGCGAGCACGAGGCCCCACGCGGTCCCGGCGCTCCAGGGGTGGGCGAGCACCCAGTCCGCGGTGTCCTCCGCGCCCTCGGGGATCACCCCGCGGACGTCACCCCACAGGCCGGCCACCCCGACGATCGCGGGGATCGGCGCGACGACCGCGAGCGCGGTGGCGAGGAGGCGGCGGCCGCGCCGCGCCGGCTCCGGATCGGAGAGCAGACGGTCGACCCCGAGCCCCACCAAGATCGCCGCGGCCGGGACCGTCGGGAAGATGTAGTGGTGAAACTTCGTGGTCATCGCGCTGAACAGCGTGAACGCGGCCGCGAGCCACAGCGCCACCATCATCACGACCTGGCGTCGCGCCGTCTGGGCGTCCGTCGGCGCGCCGGTCGGCGCGCCCGCGCCGGGGCGGGAGCCGAACCACATCGCGAGCGCGATCGGCGCCAGGCCGATCCACGGGAACAGGCCGTAGCCCATCTGCTCGACGAAGTACTCGATCGAGCCCGTGTCGCCGTGGACGCCGGCGGTGAGGCGGTTGATGTGGTCGTGGATCAGGAGCCGGTCGGTGAACGGCCGGCCGTGGCGGATGTACATCGCCACGTACCAGGGGAGGCCCACCGTCAGCACCGTGAGGATGCCCTGGCCGACCCGCAGGTGGCCGCCGCCGAGCAGGTCCCAGCGCCGGGTGGCGATCAGCCAGAACAGCGCGACCAGGCCCGGCAGCGCGAAGCCGGGGATGCCCTTGGCCATGAAGGCGAGGCCGCAGAAGACGTAGAAGCCGAACATCGCGAGCGTCTGCCCGCGGTCCTCCTTGCGCAGGATCCAGAGCAGGCCGAGGTACGCGAGGAGCCAGAGGATGCCCTGCGAGACCGGCTGCGCGCCGGGCCCGTTGACGAAGGGGGTCTCGTTGCGGCCGACCGAGTTGCCGGGGATCCCGTAGTTGTGCCCGGAGCCGCTCACGAAGCGGTCGCCGTGCCAGCCGAACGGCGCGCCGCCGTCGGTCACGAGGGTGACGTTGCGCGAGAAGAGGTAGAGGACCTGCGGGAGCACGATGAGCGTGATCCCCGCGATCAGCGCGGTGCGCGCGCTCAGGGTGATCGGGCCCAGCCGGTAGCGCGCGATCTTCGCGTCCGGCGGGATGGTCACCGCCAGGCCCAGCAGGCAGATCGCGATCGTCATGTTGCTGACGAAGGGCATGTCGGTGATCGACTGGTGCGCCAGGAAGAAGAAGTGCGGCATCGTGCAGAGCACGACGCCGGCGATCAGCCCGGCCCGTTTGCTGAAGCGCGCCGCGACCAGGCCGTAGATCGCGCTGAGCGCGCCGAGCACGAGCAGGAAGTGGGGGAAGCGCACCGCCCACTCGGGGTGGGCGGGGTTCGCGTCAGGGAGGAAGTCGACCCCGAACGCGCCCATCGAGAGCGCCTCGATCCAGAAGATCAGGATCGGCTTGCTCCAGAACCAGTCCTCCTGGGCCCACCAGAGGCTGATCCAGTCGTCGCGCGCGAGCATCTCCCGCGCGACCTCGCCGTAGTGCGTCTCCCACGGATCCCACAGGCCGTAGACGCCGAGGAACGGCAAGAGGAGGAGCGTCGCGGTCGCGATCAGGAGCAGGTACGGGCGCCGCAGGCCGGACACGAGGAGCAGGACCCCCGCGAGCACGACCATGTACGGGAGGTTGTCGTAGCCGCCGAGGATCCCGCCGCCGAGGAGCACCGCGAGCGCGGCCGGCACGGTCACCACCGGGCTCATCCAGATCGGCTCGCCCTCGAGCGCGAAGAGCGCGGTCTTCCGCAGGTCGATCCGGGCCGCGCCGCCCTCGGTCCACAGGCCGAGGAGGTCCAGCAGGCCGGCCGTCCCGACGAGCATCGTGAGGATGCCGAGGAGCGGCCCGTGCGGGATCTGGCCCTGGTTGGCCATCAGGAGGAACGTGGCCCCGAAGCCCAGGCCGGTGAGGATCCCGCCGCGGATCCGCCGGACACGCCGCGCCCCCGGCCCCTCGCTCGCCGGATCCCCGAAGCGCGGGGACGCAGGCTCCGCGGCGCGGGCGACCTGGCGGTCGTCGGCCGCCCCCTCGGCGGGCTCGTCGGGGACCGGCTCGTCGGAGGCCGGGCCGCCGGCGGCCTTCTCGTCGGCGGCCTTCTCGTCGGCGGCCGTCTCGTCGCCAGCCTTCTCGTCGCCGGCCTTCTCGTCGGCAGCCTTCTCGTCGCCGGCCTTCTCGTCGGCAGCCTTCTCGTGGGCAACAGAGCGCTCGGCAACAGAGCGCTCGGCAACGGAGCGCTCGGCAACGGAGCGCTCGGCGTCCGCCGCGGCCGCGCTCGCCTCGCGCCGCTTCTTCGCGCGCTTGGCCCCGCGCTTCTTGGCGCGCTTCGGCTCAGCAGTCACGGCCGGCGCCGACTCGACGCCTTCTTCCTCGGAGCCGCTCATCTCGCGGCGCGGACCATAGCAGAGAAGACGTGAGGGGTCCGTCGAGGGCCCGAGGCTGGCCAAGAACGCCCCCGGGGCGGTCGTCGCAAGCCGCGCTCGGACCAGGCGCCCCCACCCGCACCCGGCCGGATCAGAAGCCGAACGCGACCTCGCTCTGGACCGAGATGCGGCTCTGCTGATCGAGCCCGACCCCGAGCCCCACCCCCCCGCCGACCAGCGCGGCCGCGCCGATCAGGACGACCCAGAAGAGCGGATCCTCGACGATCGAGCCGCCGCCGTCGCCGCCCTCGGACGACCCGCTGGACGCCGAGGTGGGCTCGCGCCCGACCACCCGCGGCGCGAAGGGGCCGCCCTGGGCGAGCAGGACGTTGCCGTGCAGGTCCAAGACCTCCACGTAGTACTCGATACGGTCGGCGGTGTCCGCGCCGCTCAGCGGGGCCGCCAGCTCGGCCCGGGCCTCGTACTCCTGAACGGTGTAGTCGGTGCCCCCCTCGAGCCGCGCCGCCACTCGGACGCGCCGGGCCATGGCGCTCGGATCCCGCAACGTCACGTGCACCCGAGAGGTCGCGCGATCGATCCCGGCCTCCACCGAGAGGCTCCCCGACCGCGCCGTCCGCGCGCCGCGCGCCTCGAGGTAGGGCTCGCGCATCCGGGGGGAGACCGAGTCGTCGAGCTGGGCGGAGGGGTCGAGCCAGAGCAGCCGCAGGAAGTAGTCGCGGGCCGCGTCGAGCTCCCCGAGCGCCGCGCTCGAGACGCCGAGCAGCTCGTAGGTCCGCGTGAGCTGTGCGGGGTCGAGCTGCCCGCTGCGCAGCGCCTCGAGGGCCGCGTCCCGGGTCGCCTCGAAGTCGACCGCCTGGTAGGCGTCCTCCGCGCGGGTCAGGGGCTCCTGCGCGCGCGCCGGCCCGGCGAGCGCCGCCCACGCCGCGAGCGCGACCGCTACTGACAGGTACCGTTGCACTTGCTCTCCAGAGTGCAGGGCGACGGCGCGCCCCCGACCGCGTCGGCGTAGAAGCGCGTCGGGAACATCGTGACCTCGACCGCGGGCGCGTCGACGTAGGCCTCGGCGACCCGGCAGCCCGCGAGGAGGGTCGCCTGGGGATCGTCGCGGTACGCGAGCGCGACGAAGGCGTGCGGGCCCTCGGGGAAGTCGTCGAAGGTGATCCCGGGATCGCGCAGCGCGCAGATCGGCCGCTGCTCCGAGTCGTACCGCGGCGCGCCGAGGTCCCCGCTGACCGCGGACTCGACGAGCGCCGGGCAGGCCCCGAGCCCGTCGGCGGGATCGACGGGGTAGACGAGGAGCCGGCCGAAGTCGCTCTGGAGGAACGCCTGCTCGTTGGGGAAGCGCAGGGTCAGCTCGACGGGCGCGTTGGCGCAGCCGACGGCCAGGGCGAGCGCGAGGAGCGGTGCGGCGCGGCGGGTCACTCCTGCAGGTCCATGGAGTTGAGGATCCGGGCGCGGCAGAACGAGCCGCGGTCGTTGCCGAGCTGGGTCGCCGACTCGCACGGCTCGGTCGAGGTCGGCGGGTCGTAGCGCCAGATCTCGTAGGGCGTCACGACGTCGTGATCGGGGCCGATGTCGGTGTTGCCGCTCGCGCCCTGGTAGTCGACGTCGCCGCCGGCGCGGATCTCCTCGAGCGCGTTGGCGAGCCGCCCCGCGGTGACCGGCCCGGTCTCGGGGGGCGGGGAGGCGACCTCGAGGATCGCGTCGCGCACCGCGGGGCCGTCGGTCGTGCCGGCCCGCGCGATCCCCAGCGCGAGGAGCGCGACCGCGTCGTAGTTGTTGGACGCGAAGGGGATCGGCGCCGTCCCGTAGACGGTCCGGAACGCGTCGGCGAACGCGTTGTAGGCGGGGGTCGAAGCGTCGGTCACCGGCGCGGTGCCGTAGAACTCACGGATGAGGTTCGGGTCGCCGACCTCGTCGACGAAGCCGGGCACGCGCACCCCGTCCGTCCCGATCCAGCGCACGTCGGGGGGAGTGGCGAGCGAGCTCCAGTCGCGCAGGATCTGCCCGGCAGACACCTCGAACGCGACCATCGCCACGCAGTCGGGGCCCGTGGCGGCGACCTGCTGCACCTCGGTCGCGTAGCTCGCCTGGTCCGAGCGGAACGGCACCCGGATCACCACGGTCATCCCGTCCGCCTCGAGCTCGCGCTCGATCGCCTCGCCGAAGGGCATCCCATAGGCGTCGTCGAGGTGGAGCACCGCGGGCCGGGTGCACGCGAGGTCCTGCGCGGCGATCGACACGACCCGGGCCTGGAGCGCGTCGGTCGGCGCGGTGCGAAAGAGGTAGCGCTCCTCGGGCGGCCGGGCGGCGTTGAACGCGGTGATGTTGTCGGAGGTCGAGCAGCACGAGATCTGCGGGATCTGGGCGGGCGTGGTGACGGCCGCGATCCCGAGCGTGATGCTGCTCGCGGCCGAGCCCACGAAGCCGACCGCGCCCGCGTCGAGGAGCTCCATCCCGAGGGCCTCGGCGAGATCGGGGTTGGTCTCGTCGTCGAGGACGACCACGTCGATCAGGCGCCCCGGCAGGACGCCCCCGGCCGCGTTGACCTCGTTGACCGCGAGCAGCGCGGCCTTGAGCCACTCCGGCCCCGCCGAGCGCAGGCCGCCCTCGGTGGAGGTCGCGAGCCCGATCACGACGGGGTCGAGCGAGCCGGGCGGCAACGTGCGCTCCGGCGCGCAGCCGGACCACGCGCCGAGGAGCGCGCCCGCGATCGCCACCGCGCGCGCCGAGCCTCCGACGATCCTGCGCACCCCCGACACCGCGCCCGGAGCCTACACCGGAACCTCGCGGCGCACAGGCTCGTCGCGCACGGGCTCGTCGCGCACGGGCTCGTCGCGCACGGGCTCGTCGCGCGAGGCTCAGCGGAGGCCGACGCGCCGACTCAGGGTCTCGCCGGCGCGGATCGTCACGCGGTAGGTCTCGTCGACCCCCTGCTCGCGGTTGACGAGCCGGAGCGCGTGGGTGCCCGCGGGCAGCTCCACCCGGAGCAGCGGGGTCGTCCCGAGGCTGCGGCCGCCGAGGCTCACCTCCGTCCACGGGGTGGTCGCGAGGGTGAGGAAGCCGCTGGCCGGCGCGGGCGCCGGAGGCGCGGGGGTCGGCTCGGGGCGCGTCCGGCGACCGGTCCGACGCCGGCGCTCCGACGAGGTCGGCGCGGCGGCCAGGCCCTCCGGCTCGGTGGACGGCTCGGTCGCCGCGGTCGCCGCGGGCTCGGTCGGCGCCGCCCCCGGCTCGCTCCCCTCCGCCACCACGCCGCCGGGCGCGGGGTCGAGCGGGTCGCTCGGCGAGTGATCGCCCCGGTCGCCCAGCGCGGGTTCGGCCAGCCCGGGTTCGGCCAGCCCGGGATCGCCCAGCGCGGGATCGCCCAGCGCAGGATCGCCCAGCGCGGGATCGCCCAGCGCGGGATCGCCCAGCGCGAGATCGCCCAGCGCGGGATCGCTCGGCGCAGGCGGAAGGAGCGGGCTCGGCGACGCGGGGTCCAACGCCGACGGCTCGGCGTGGGGGGCCCCGACCGCGGCCGCCGCGGCCGCCGCGTCGACCGCACCTCGGTCGTCTTCGTCGTCGCCGCCGAGCGGCAGGACGAGGGCGAGGAGCGCAGCCAGCCCGAGCACCGCCGCGAGCGCGACCCAGCGCAGCGTCCGTGAGGGCCGCCCCGCCTGTGAGGCCGGCGCACGCGTAGGCCGCTCCCCCGAGGCGGGCGCCGTCGACGTCGACGCGGGCGCCGCCGACGCCGAGGACGCGGCGCCCGTCGACGCGGGCGGCGCGGGAGGCCCCGTGACGGACGGCGTGAAGCTGGGCGTCGGGGTGGGCAGGCTCGACGCCGGCGCGACGATCGCCTCGAGGGTCCCCTCGCTCGGGGCCCGCCCTGTCCCCGCGAGGCACTCGGCGAGGGTCCGCTCGTGGAGCGCGATGACGGCCTCGAAGCGGGCCCGCATCTCGGCCGCGACCTCCTTGCGACCCGCTCGCCGGGGGAGCCCGAGCAGGTAGCGCTCGAGGTCGTCCTTCATCTCCTGGGCGCTCTGGTAGCGCTCGGCCGGATCGCGCTGGAGCGCCCGCATGCAGATCGTGTCGAGCTCGGTGGAGAGCTCGGGCCGGAACGCGGAGGGCAGCTTGATCTCGCCCTGGATGGTCTCATGGAGCGTGGCGAGCTCGTTGACGCTCTTGAAGAGCCGCCGGCCGGTGAGCGTCTCCCAGAGCACGACCCCCATGGACCACAGATCCGAGCGCTGATCGACCTCCTGGCCGAGCGCCTGTTCGGGCGAGATGTAAGCGTACTTGCCCTTGATCACCCCGGTCTGCGTCTCGACGACGTGGGTCGCGGCCTTGGCGATCCCGAAGTCGAGCAGCTTCACCATCCCGTCGTAGGTGATGAAGATGTTCTGCGGGCTCACGTCGCGGTGCACCACGGTGAGCGGGGTGCCGTCGTAGTCCGTCAGCTCGTGCGCGTAGGCGAGCCCCTCGAGCGCGTCGGTCACGATGCGCGCCGCGATGCGCGGGTCGATCGGGCGGTCCTGCTGCCCGCTGATCCGCAGCAGGCGCTCGAGGCCCTGGCCGTCGAGGTACTCCATCGCGAGGTAGTGCCCCGACGCGTGCTCGCCCACCTCGAACGTCTGCACGCAGTGCGGGTGGTTGAGCTGCGCGGCGAGCCGGGCCTCGTCGAGGAACATCTCCACGAACCCGGGCTCCATCGCGAGGTGGCGGTGGAGCCGCTTGATGACGGTGAGCTTCCGGAAGCCGCCCTGCCCCTCGACCACCGCGAGGTTCACCTCGGCCATGCCGCCGTGGCCGAGCTTGCCGATGAGCGTGTACTTGCCGTACGGCTGCGGCGGGATCGCGGCGAGCGAGTACGCCTGCGTCGCCGCGTCACGCGGTCGCGCCTCACTCGGTGCGGTCACGCGGCCCGCCCGCTCACGTCAGCCCCCACGACCCTGGAAGTGTTCGCACCGCGGCGGCCTCGGTCAACTCTCACCCTTTGGGGTGGAGGTCGTGCTTGCGGGCGAGCTTGTGGAGGTACTTGCGGTCCATGTCGGCGGCGCGGGCGGCCGCGCTGATGTTCCCGTCCGCCTGGTCGAGCAGCCACGCGACGTAGCGCCGCTCGAAGTGCGCCTCCCACTCCGCCTTGGTGTCGCGGTAGCTCTTGCCGGGCTCGAACGCGGGGAGCGCATCGACCGGCGGCGCGAGCGTCTCGCGGGTGTGGCCACCGCCCGAGACGAACGGGACCATCCCGAGGGTGAGCTCGCTGACGCCGGAGGCCCGCGCGAGGTAGGCGGCGCGCTCGAGGACGTTGCGCAGCTCGCGGATGTTGCCCGGCCAGTCGTGCCCCGCGAGCCCCTCCAGAGTGGCCTCCCCGATCTGGCGCGGGGTCGAGCCGGTCGGATCGGCGTCGGCGATCCGCGCGAGCAGCGCGCGCACCAGGGCGGGCAGGTCCTCGCGCCGCTCGCGGAGCGGCGGCAGCTCGATCGGCACCACCGCGAGGCGGAAGTAGAGGTCCTCGCGGAACTTGCCCCGCTCGACCTCCATCTTGAGGTTGCGCTTCGACGCGGCGATCACGCGGATGTCGACCGAGTGCGTCCGGTTGCCGCCCACCCGCCGGAAGCTCCGCGTCTCGAGCGCGCGGAGCAGCTTGGGCTGGAGGTCGAGCGGCAGCTCGCCGATCTCGTCGAGGAACAGGGTCCCTCCGTGGGCCAGCTCGAACGCGCCCTGCCGCGCCCCGGCCGCGCCGGTGAACGCGCCCTTCTCGTGGCCGAACAGCTCGCTCTCGATCAGCGAGCCCACCACCGCGCCGCAGTCCACCACGAGGAAAGGGGCCGCCTTGCGCGGGCTCAGCGCGTGGATCGAGCGGGCGAGCACGTCCTTGCCGGTGCCCGTCTCGCCGCCGATCAGGACGGTCGCGTCGGTCGGGCCGAGCCGCTCGAGGAGGCCGAAGATCGAGCGCATCGCGATCGAGCGCCCCACCACCTCGCCGTACTGGGTCGCGTCGCTCGGGAGGATCTCGATGCGCTCGCTGTAGGGGCGCACCTTCAGCTCGACCTTGCCGACGGTGATGACCGCGCCGGGCTTGAGCCAGGCCTCCTTGATCTCGGCTCCGTCGAGCAGGGTGCCGTTCGTCGAGCCCAGGTCGCGCAGGAGGTAGCCCTTGCGCTCGCGGACGATCTCGCAGTGGGCGCGCGAGACGGTCTCGTCGGCGAGCACGAGCTGGTTCTCGCGGGCCTTGCCGATCCGGAACACGTCGCCCTCGATGATCTGCTCGCGCCCCCGGTCGCCGCCGGAGAGGATCACGAGCGAGCACCGGGACAGCTCGAGCACCCGCGGGTCCCCGACGTGAGCCGTGCGCGCCTGCTGGGTCACCACGCGAGCATATCAGCGCCGATGGGGGGCGTGACCCCCGATCAGTCGAGGGCGACGTGGATCACGCCCTCGGCCGGGGCGGTGAGGTGGCCACGGAGGGTCCGGGTCCCCCCGCGCACCTCGGTGACCCGCACCTCGACGTCGTAGTCGCCGGGGCTCAGCTCCAGCTCGTCGCGGAGGTCCCGAGGAGCCCCCTCGGGGAAGCGCCGCTGCAGCTCCCGCACGAGCTCGCCCTCCTGCCGGTAGGCGATCGTCGCCTCGCGCACGTCCTCGGGCGCGGGCAGGCGGAGCGAGACCGAGACGTCACGCGGCACCGCGCCCCCGACCTCGAGGCCGACGGCGACGAGGAAGATCGCGAGCGCCACGAGCTGGAAGCGACGCCGGTTCCGCTCGTAGAAGCGCGCGAAGCCCGAGGGCTCGTCGTCCTCGGGGTCGCGTGACTCTTCGCTGGTCGGATCGGCCACGATGCGGGCACCATAGGTGCGAGCCCCCGCCCGAACCAGCCGGAAGAACTTGTGCCCGGCCCGAACGTCGGAGTGTCCATGCGCGCCTTGGTCCCCTGCTACGAATGCTCCCGCCACGTCCGCCCGGACGAGACCCACTGCCCGTTCTGCGGGGAGTCCGTGCCCTTCGTCCCGATCCGACCCGCGCGACGCTGGCGCCACCTCGGGCGGGCCGCGCTCCTCGGGTTCGCCGCGGCCACGATGAGCGCCTGCGGAGGCGGCGCCGATGGGGCCGACGACGGAACCGTCGACGACGGCAGCGACGGCAGCGGCGGCGAGGCCGTGCCGGCCTACGGCGCGCCCGCCGACCCGCCCCCCGATCGGGGCCAAGACGGCCAGGGTGACGACGGCCAGGGTGACGGGACCGACAACGGCTCGGAGGGCTCGGAGGGCTCGGAGGGCTCGGCCGACGAGGGAGACCCGCTCGACCACGGCACCCCGGTCGCCCTCTACGGCGTGCCCGCGCCGGACTCGCCGTAAGCGGCGATCCCCCGCGAGATTTTTGGGTTATCCTGCGTCGACGCCATGGGCGTGGACAGGAAGAGCCTGCGGGCGCTCCGCGACGCGGAGTGGGCTTCGGTGGACGACCTCCGCGAGTTCGTGGAGGGCGTCCTCCCGCTCGCGAAGCGGGACGTCGAGAAGATGCTCGAGGTCCTGCTCGACCCGAAGATCGAGCGGGTCGGGCCGCGCCACAAGAACCGCTGCGCGGTGTTCAAGACGGCGGTGACCCGGAGCGCTCAGACGGCGTTCTTCTCGCCGCTCGCCCAGGCGATCGTCCCCGGCGACCCGATGCTGCGCGCGGTGATCGTCGAGCTGCTGCCTCGGATGAACGACACCGGGCGGCACGACGACCTCTGCGTCGCGCTCGGCGACAAGGACCCCAAGGCGCGGGCGGCCGCCGCGCAGGCGCTCGGCGAGGTCGGGGGGCCGACCGCGCTCAAGTCCCTGACCGAGCTGGCCCGATCCCCCGGGTTCATGGGGCGCCGCGAGGCCCTCGACGTGATGATCCCGAAGGCGCGCCACCGCGCCCTCGAGCTGATCGTGGCCGTCGCGGAGCGCGGGACGACCCCCGAGCGGGTCTACGCGCTCGGGTTCCTCGGCGACCCGGAGCTGATGAGCGGCGCTCTCGAGGGCGCGATCGAGGCCGCCCTCGCCCTCGTCGAGTCGCCCGAGCGGCGGGTCTCGGAGGCAGCGCTGAGGGCGTTCGCAGCCCTCGCCGAGGGCGACCGCTTCCTCGACGCGATCGCCGGCCGCGTGCTCGAGCCCGACGTCTCGCCGACGATCGTCGAGGCGATCGGACACGTGCGCTCGCCTCGCGCGGTGCAGATGCTCAAAGCGCGGCTGCGCATCGGGCCGCCCTCGCTCCAGCTCGCGGCGGTCCGCGCGCTCGGGCGCATCGCCACCGACGAGGTCGTGGGCCCGCTGGTCGAGGCGCTCCACCTCCCGGACGGCCCCGCGCGCCGGGCCGCCTCGGAGGCGCTCTTCGCCCTCGGCAGCCGCGACGACATCGACCTCGCCCGCCTCCTCGTCACGCTCCTCAAGAGCCCCCACGCCCACGTCCGCGCGGCGGCCTCGCAGATCGCGAGCACGGTGAAGCGCGCGACCGAAGACCTGGTGCGTCAGCTCCTCGCGACCCTGCGGGACGAGAGCTGGTGGGTGCGCGAGCGGGTGCTCGACGCGCTGGTCGAGATGCGCCTGCCGAGCCTCACGCGCTCGCTCGTCGAGTACCTCTCGGACGAGAATCCGGTCATCCGGCGCTACGCCATCTACGGCCTGCTCCGGATGGGCGATCGGGCCGCCCTCGGCGCGATCCTCACCACCGCGGTCAGCGACGACGACTGGTGGGTGCGCGAGCAGGCGATCCAGGCGACGGCCGAGCTCGGCGATCTGCGCGCGGTGGAGTACCTGCTCGCGATCGTGGAGCACCGGCCCGATCTGCGGGTCGCCTCGCTCGAGGCGCTCGAAGGCCTCGGCGCGGAGGACGAGCTGCTCAAGCTGGCCGAGCTCGCGAGCGACGACGACCCCGCGGTGCGCCTGAGCATCGTGACCGCGCTCGGGCGCATCGATCGCGGGCGCGAGGCCGCGTTCTACGTGCAGGCCTGCCGCGACGACCCGGAGCCGGTGGTCGCGCGCGCGGCCCGCGAGCTGCTCGATCGGTGGGATGTGGGCGGCGAGGACGAGGGCGCGACGGTCGGCCTGCTCGAGCGCATGCTCGTCGCGGCGGCGCGACGGGAGGCGGACGACCTGCTGCTCGCGCCGAACCGGCCGCCCTACGTGAAGGACCAGGGCCAGGTCTCGCCCATCAGCAAGGGCCTGCTCTCCGCCGAGGAGATGCAGAAGATGATCTTCCCGCTGCTGACGCCCCAGCAGCGAGACCGCCTGGCGGCCGGCGCCGACATCGACATGAGCTACGAGGTGCCGGGCTTCGGGATCCGCTTCCGCATCAACGTCTTCCGCGAGCGGAACGGCCTCGCCGCGGTGTTCCGGCGCATCCAGACGGAGGTCCCGCACCTCGACGCGCTCGGGCTCCCCGAGGTGGTGCGCGGCTTCGCCGACTACCCGAACGGGCTCGTCCTCGTCGGGGGCCCGACCGGCTCGGGCAAGTCGACCACGCTGGCCGCGCTGATCGGCTACATCAACCAGCACAGCGGAAAGCACATCGTCACGATCGAGGACCCGATCGAGATGGTGCACCCGCAGTCGGCGAGCCTCATCAACCAGCGCGAGGTGGGCACCCACGCGCCCTCGTTCGCCCACGCGCTGCGCGCGGTGCTCCGGCAGGATCCGGACGTGCTCCTCGTGGGCGAGCTGCGCGACCAGGAGACGATCGAGTTCGCGGTCAACGCGGCCGAGACGGGCCACCTCGTCTTCGCGACGGTGCACACGACGAGCGCCGCGCTCAGCGTAGACCGCATGATCCACGCGATGCCCGCCGCGCGGCAGCCGCTGATCCGCTCGATGCTCGCCGAGTCGCTCCGCGCCGTCGTCTGCCAGCAGCTCCTCCGGCGCAGCGACCGCCCGGGCAAGCGGGTCCTCGCGTGCGAGGTGATGATCAACAACCACGCGGTGTCGAACCTCATCCGCAAGGACAAGAGCTTCCAGATCCCCTCGGTCATCCTCACCCACGCCGACGAGGGGATGCAGCTCATGGACGACCACCTGCAGAAGCTGGTCGCCTCCAAGGTCATCTCGCCCGAGGACGGGCTCCTCAAGGCGCTCGACAAGCACGCGTTCCGCGCCTTCGTGGACGCCCTCGAGGCGGGCGACCCCTCGGCCGCGACGATCCGCGCGACCGCGAGCGTCCCACCGCCGTCGATCCCGCCGCCGAACCTCTCGGGCCCCGGCGCCGGCTCGGTCAGCGCGATGCCCCGGTCCGCCGATCACCCGAAGTCGGGGGTGCGCTGATGGGCGCCCCGCGGCTCGACACCTTCCTGCGTATCGCCGCCGACCAGGACGCGAGCGACCTCCACTTCCACGCCGGCAAGGTGCCGAAGGTCCGCCACAACGGCGACCTCATCTCGCTGCCGTTCCGCGTGCTGTCCGAGCTGCAGGTGCGCTCGTTCCTCGACGAGATCATGACCGAGGAGCAGCGCGCGGAGCTCACGCGCGAGCAGCAGATCGACTTCGCCTACGAGCTCGACGGCGTGGGTCGCTTCCGGATCTCGGCCTGCCGCCAGTCCGACGGGCTCAGCTCGGTGTTCCGCTACATCCCCGACTCGGTGCCCAAGCTCGTCGAGCTCGACCTGCCGCCGGTGGTCACGACCTTCATCAACCACAGCAACGGGCTCGTCCTGATGACCGGGCCGACCGGCTCGGGCAAGACCACGACCCTCGCCGCGCTCGTCGACCGCATCAACGAGACGTCGGCGCGCCACGTGATCACGGTCGAGGATCCGATCGAGTACGTGCACCACCCCAAGATGGGGCTCGTCACCCAGCGCGAGGTCGGCACTCACGTGGAGTCGTTCGCGTCGGGCCTGCGCTCGGCGCTGCGCGAGTCGCCCGACGTGCTGGTGGTCGGCGAGATGCGCGACTTCGAGACAGTGTCGCTCGCGCTCGCGGCGGCCGAGGCGGGCGTCCTCGTGTTCGGCACGCTGCACACGGGCTCCGCCGCCAAGGCGATCGACCGCGTCCTCGGCACCTGCCCGGCGGACCTCCAGGAGCAGGTGCGCGAGGTCCTCGCCACGCTCCTGCGCGGCGCGCTCTCGCAGCGCCTCTGCCGCCTGAGGACGGGCGCCGGGCGCGCGGTGGCGACGGAGATCCTGCTCCAGTCGATCTCGATCTCGCACCTGATCCGCGAGGAGAAGATCCACCAGATCCAGGCGTACCTGCAGGGCGGCGGCGACGGATCGGTCGCGGGCATGAGCAGCCTCGAGCAGTCCCTCGCGCGGCTCGTGGCCCAGCACCAGATCGAGGAGGCCGAGGCGGTGCGGCACGCAAATGACCTTGATGCGCTGCTGCCGCTCCTCGCGCAGCACAGGGACGCGCTGTGAGCGTGGAGCGCGGACGCGAGCTCGAGGCGAGCGGCGACGTGGAGGGCGCGGTGAGCGCCTATGTGCAGGCGCGCGCCGCGAGCGACGCGGCCCGGGTGCTCGCGATGCAGGGCCGCCTCGAGGAGGCGGGCTTCGCGATCCTCCAGGCCCTCGGCGTGGAGGCCTCTCAGGTCGGCACGCTCCCCGCGAGCGAGCGCGCGATCGCGGAGCAGGCGGCCGCGTTCTTCAAGAGCTACCAGCCGGAGCTCGCGGCAGACATCCGCGAGGCCCTCGCGAACGCGCCGCCCCCGCCGCCCGAGCCGGCGGCCGCCGAGTCACCGACCCCCACGCGGGACCCTGCGCCGCCGGCTGCCCCGCCGACCCCCGCGCCGGCCGCGCCGGCGGAGGAGTCGCGCGCCGCGGCGACCCCGACCGCGGCCGAGCCCTCGTCGCGTCCGGGCCCGCCCGCGTCGCTGACCCGACCGCCCGCGCGTGGCCCTGGGGTGCGGCCGCCGGCCGGCGCAGGCAGCTCGTTCCGGCCGCCGGTCCGAGGCGGGGGCGGCGAGTCGTTCCGGCCGCCGACCACGAGCGGCTCGTTCCGCCCACCCACGAGCGGCGGGTTCCGGCCGCCCACCCCGGGCGTGATTCGGCGTCCGACCCGCCCCGCCGCGATCGCGGAGGAGGTGGTGCAGCCCTCGCGCGCCCCCGCGCGCCCGACGACGCCGAGCGCCCCGGCGCAGCCCGCGGTGAGCACCTCGACGCCCAGCCCCTCGGCGATCGCGTCGGGCTCGTTCACGGCGCCTCGGGTCACGCGCACCGCGCCGACGGACACGCCGTCGATCTCCTCTCCGCGGCCGGCACCCAGCCGCGGAGAGCCCAGCCGCGGCGAGCCCGCGCGACCCACCACCGAGCCCAGCCGCGACGAGCCCGGCCGCGTCGCGCCCGACCGCGGATCCGTCGCCGTCCGGCCTCGCGCCGCCGATCGATTCCGCCTGGGAGTCGCTGCGCACGCTTCAAGAGCGCGCGACCGAGGACTTCTCGCGCTTCCTGCCGCGGATTCGAGCGGGCTGGAGGGACATGG